>DAOUHG010000309.1:0-2953 GCA_034428835.1 Dehalococcoidia bacterium | reverse complement strand
TTGCTAACCACCGAGGATGGCACCTCCTGACGGAAGACAGGACAATGCGTAACGTCGCGCGATCCGAAGGCATCCCGATGAGGGATGCCTTGTGGGTCATAGACAACATGCTAGCGGCTGGAATTCTATCGGCGAGCCATGTGCTAGCCACACTTGTGTCCATGCGGGACGATCCGAAGTGTCCCATTCTCCACCGTGAGTTGGCGCATCGCATCGCAAGGCTGGGTGTTTGAGTTTGACATCCGCATCTTTTTTGCGTTGGTCACACCCAGTCATTCAGACCTATACAACCGGCACTCTATCCACATCCAGTTCGGCCTCCTTGCTGTGCAGTGGTCCTTTCCTACAATGTAGGGTTAACACCATCGCGCAACGGAAACCCTAACGGATCCGGACCATACCGCCGCCTTAACCCACCGGTCCGCCGTAGACCGCGATGCCCTGACGAGCCTGTCGACCTGGCCGACGTTGCCGAACTGGAGCGCGCTGGTGAGAGCCACGAGCAGGTCGGCAATGACACCGGAGTGGGACAAAACAGCCTCTTATGTCTCACCTGATTCGCACTTTGACTTTTATGTAAAGTCGTTGGCTTCAGGGTAGTGCCGACGGGGTGCTTGTGCATAATACCAATTCGCTATGACTATACCGTGAAGTGGTCATAGCCTATTTCCAGGTGCTGCCTTACCCTCCATCATAATTCCTGATTCCTGCGACCGCGGGAATCCAGAGGCTTATCGTTCATACACGGTCGCATCACAGCGAAATGGTATTACCTGCGATGTCACTCGTCATCTCTAGGATAAAGATAAATGATCTTGGAATCCTCAGGCGCCTCAAACATGCTCTTTGAAACCATCGTGAGCTGGGCCGCATCGATCGAGGACATACCTAACCGATCAACCAGTTCCACCGGTCCAAGAGGATTTGAATCTGCTAGAAGTTCGATGGCTTTAGTCAAGAGTCGGGGCATTTCATGCTGAACAACATCATCTAGCGGCTCTGTAGTCCTCCAACGACGCCTTGACAAGTTTCGCCACAAACGCGCTTTGTGATCCTCAGAGAGGAGGTCAAGAGTGATACAGCGCATCAGCATCGCCTGAACAGACACTCTCCATTTAGTCTTAATGCCAAGAAGAGAATCTAGCGATGGTAGCGAGACATCGTCCGCAAAGGAGTTTCTTGGCAACAAGAATGCACCGGCGAAGGTGAAGGCCTGCTCTTCTCTCTGCTTGACTCTAGCAGGGGTACTCCAGTATTCCGGCCCTATGTTGCTGTGTAGCACGAGATGGGCAAGCTCGTGAGCCGCATCAAGTCTGCTTCTCACGGCCGAAGCCTTGTCTGTGTTTAGGCACATGAGGGGGAAGTGGTCTGTGTTCCCATATCGGCAGAACGAATCTAGGTGCGATTCCTCATACTCTCCCAAGCTGACAATAATGCCGTTATTCTCCAGCAACCACACGACATTCGAGATGGGACCATCTGACAAGCCCCAGTATCGCCTGGTTGCCTCTGCAGCGTCTTCAATTGTGTCTTGCGTATATTCAATGGGCGAAGGAGGCAATTCTATGGTTGGCATATTCACTTCCGGAAAACGAATTGTCTCCTGTAGATGGTGAACCAAGTCAGCCAGCCAGTCCAACCTAATCCTTGCCCTAATTCTGGCAGATTTAGTAGTAGCGGCTGTTGAACGCCAAAACACGAAGTCATCGCCACGCTCGACATGCCTCATAAAGTAAGATGCTGGAACGTTCAGACGACTCGCGATTGCCCGAACCAATTGAGGCCGCGGAGTAGTTTCACCTCTTTCGTACTGTGAAATTGCGGCGCGGCTGACACCTAGCATTTCAGATAGCCCAACTCCGGAGATACCTCTAGCAAGTCGTGCCTCACGAAGTCTATCTCCGATGAAACCTGGCGTCCTATGGCTCAACATCCCTGACCTGCATGCTCGCCTGCAATATCATCATCCCGTATTCCAACTTCTGGTTCGGGCACTTCCTCCTGTATTCCAACTTCTGGTTCGGGCACTTCCTCTATGAGAGGCCTACTCAATACCCCGAACTTGGACAGTAAATCAATTCCAGGCACAGCGAGTCTGAAGCCAGTACCACTAGGAACGACGAGACTAGCATAAATGAATCCCACCCGACGCCAATCGTCTTTCCTTGCCCCATGAGTAATGAGAATGTAGATCGGATGAGCCTGATCGGAGACCGCGACCACTTCGTTGTCGAGCGTGAAATCCCTGCCCGGAAGGGGGAATTGGCCTAGGTCGCAATACTCAGCATAGGTAGAACGAAATCTGGCAGGCCTAGGAGGTGTAGTCGGTGAGTCGGCGCTCGACAGCGTTATCAGAAAAGGCCCATGAGTCACGATCGCATGGGCATCCTTACTATGGTTAAGGGCAGTGGCAGCCTGCACACCATGGTTTCGTGCCGAAGCGATGAGAGCGATTTCTGCGTAAGTGCGAAGCTGATGGGGACGTAAGTAACGCTGGTACGATTGCGGAAGATCCTCGACTGCTGCATGGGTACTCAGATACAGCTTCTCAAGCTCGCGAGTGAAGTCAGCGATAAAAGCGGTATTCACCACAGATTCAAAGCCACTATTCCACCGGAGGTAGTTGCTCATAGACCAACCTTCACTTAACTTCGCGTGCTCAGTTAAGCAGTATGGTGCTTTAAGGCATATTTGTCAAGTGGAGTGGCTGTATGACTGAGAGAATTTCAAGCCGACGACGACAGGATTGGCTCGAAACAGAGCACTTGGAAATCATAAATCTAGCCTCTGTTTAGAAATCCCCGCCGGACTGTCCGGAGGGGATTTCGTATGAGCGCACCAATTCATTGTCACCAATTGGGCACAAATGGCACCTTATCGAGAAAAGTGCATAAATCGTCAAATGGTGGAACCTACGTGCCGTTGCTCATCAATCGACCCGCCAACCTCATCC
>DAOUHG010000308.1:0-5237 GCA_034428835.1 Dehalococcoidia bacterium | reverse complement strand
AACCAAGTGGGGCCGTCCCACTTACGATATCGATTTCGAGATTGTTGTGCTGTGCGAAGTGACAATCAACTCGGTCAGGATCAACCTGTTCTGTGTCAAGCAGCCGACATCCCGGTAACCGTCCCATAGGCGGTGTGAGATCTTGGAAGCAGTTTGCAAGAGTCAACGTCGGCCTGGGAGCGCTCCCGTCTAGGCAGCGATCAACTCGCCAAGATCAAGTCCATCCCGGCCGCTCCATACCCTGCCTTCTGCACATCTCTCCAACTGCTCATCCTCGACAGATCACACCCCAGAGCCTTCAGCAGATCGCTGACCGATCTGTGCGACAGACCCAGTCCCCATACCAGCGCCGCCAGTCCTCTGAGTCTCATGCTCTGGTCGTGGCTATCCACTCCCTCGGGGTAGTGCCTAAATGTCCTCAGACAGTCAGTGCAACGGTATCTGAGCACACTGACCTCGCTGACGTAGGGGTCTTTGACCGCCTTGGAGACCCATCCGTGTCTCTGAAATGTGACTCCCCCGCAATGTGGACATGACGATGGGCGCGTGGCTGGAGACTGCTTGACCCCGTTCTGCAACGGGGCAGGCTCTGTGGCAGCGTGAATCTTACTCTGGTCATCAGCAGGGGCTCCTAGTGTTGTGATGTTCTCAATCAACACCTTAACAGGAGCTCCTGCCTTCTTCATCGCACCCACCGCCTATGGGACGGTTACGGCAGGTGTCTTATCAGAGGAGCAACCATAAAGTCCCCTCCACCGGAGTTAGAGGGGACTTTTGCGATTGGCGGCTACTCGCACTTACTGTATCCGCAGTCGAGGCAGTTGAGGCACCCTTCCTGCGGAATAAGTCTGCCCGAGCATTTTGGACAACGTGCGCCGGATGGCACCTGTGTGTGTCCATTGCCGTTAGAGGGGGCGTTCGACCGGCGCGTAGAGGGGAACAGTCCAGGTTGAACGACAGTAGACGTTTGCTCTTCAGAGGGACCAACGACCGCCTGGTGTGAGGCATGTATGTGATTCACGAGCGTGCGAGCCATCGCATCAGGCGCAGAGCGAATTAGAGTCCCGCCGTCCCAGGCAGGGCAGCAAGTTATGCCCTGCAGGTGGGCCACTATCTGATCCGGATCGATTCCCGAACGGAGAGCTAGAGATACCAGTCTCGATACTGCTTCGAGATTGGCCGAGTCGCATCCACCAGCCTTGCCAAGAGTCGTGAACACCTCGAAAGGCTTGCCTCCGTCGTCAAACGTTATGGTGACATACATGTTGCCATGGCCGGTGCGAACGCGGTCCGTGACACCGCGGACTGAGGTCGGGCGCTCCCTGGGCACCAGAAGTCTTGACTGCTCGACGATAACCTCATCAGCAGCGTCAGCGGAATCGGACCTGGTCTCAAGCACCTGCATGGACTTCGATCCATCCCTGTAGACGGTGACGGCCTTGCATCCGGTCTCCCAAGCGAGCTCATATGCTTCTCGCACATCGTCAACCGTTGCGCTATTGGGCAGATTGATGGTCTTGGAAACCGAGTTGGTGACATGTTTCTGCCAAGCTGCCTGCATCCGGACATGGGCCTCGGGGCTGATAGCCATGGAAGTACGGTAGATCGCGGGATTCAGGCCGTGATCCTTCAGGATGCTCTCGGCTCCTTCCGGGTTCTCGGTGATCTGCTCGAGAACCTGTCTGACTCGGGCATCACTGCCAAGTTCAGCTCGGAGGGATTCCGTTATCGATACCGGCGCGTCTAGCAGCCTGGAGCTGCTGCCCTCGTGGTCTTTCCAGAGGACGTTTGACCACCAGGCGACCGCGAAGTGTGGCTCTATACCGCTGGAACATCCGGCTAGTCGGCTGATTGTGCCTGTCGGCGCTATTGTAACGATGCTCGAGTTACGTACGGGCGGCAATCCTCGCTCCTTGAGCGCAGATTTGTCGTACTCCAGAAAAGGTCCCCGTTCGCGCGCCAGATTGGCAGACTCGTCCCAAGCAATCCGCTGGATGAAGCCGCCCAGCTCGTCGGCGAGTTTAAGACCTTCCTGCGAATCGTATGGGATGTTCATCCTGACCAGTGCGTCGGCCCATCCCATTACACCGAGCCCGATGCGACGAGTTGCCAGGTTGACCTCCCTAAGCTTGGACAACGGGAACGTGTTTACATTGATGACATCGTCAAGGAAGCGAACCGAGGTCCTTACGGTCTCTTCGAGCGATGGCCAGTCGAACGCGCCTTCGCTTACATGCGCGTCCAAGTTAATGGATCCGAGGCAGCAGTTGCCGTAGTTCTCAAGGAACTCTTCTCCGCAGGGGTTGGAGGTCTCAATCCGGCCCATCTGCGGGTTGGGCGCAGTCTCCCAGACACGGTCCATAAAGACCACACCGGGGTCGCCCGTCTTCCATGCCGACTGTGCGATCTCGTTCCAGAGGTCGCGGGCGCGGACGGTCTCGACCACCTCATCTGACGGGCCGCTGCCCTCGTCTCTCGGATTGATGAGATACCAGTCCGCATCGTCCCGAACCGCCTCCATGAAGGCGTCGGTAACCTGTACCGAGATGTTGAAGTTCTGAAGTGTGTCGTCGCCGTCCTTGCAGGTTATGAATTCTCGAATGTCGGGATGTGAGACCCTGAGCTGGCCCATGTGCGCCCCGAGCCTGAACGCCCCCTGGGTCAGTGTGGCGCCGACCGCTGAGTACAGTTTCATGACCGCGATAGGCCCGCAGGCGTGGCCGTGCGTGGTCTTAATCATGTCGTTGCGCGGGCGTAGCTTGGAGAAGCCGAACCCGATTCCACCTCCCCACTTCTCGATCATGGCGGCGTCGTGGGCCACCTCCATAATCGACCCCATATTATCGTCCGGTGTAACGACGAAGCACGCCGAAAGACAACCTCTACCTGTGCCCGCGTTCACGAGCGTGGGCGAGTTGGGGAGGAATTTCAGAGAAGCCAGCAAGTCATAGAATCTGTTTTCCCATATGGTCTGCACAGACTCGCTCTCGCCCTGGGCGACCGCTCCGGCCACCCGGCGGAATAGCTCGACGGCAGTCTCTGTCGGGTTGCCGCCCTCGTCCTTGCGTAGGTAGCGCTGTTCAAGGATGACACGAGCGTTTTCAGATAGTGCGAGACCATCTGCAGCCGTGGAAGACGGCGCGTCGGGAGAAGTTGGCTCTATGAGCGATTGGGCAATCTGGCTGCGAAGCTCGCCGGGGATGCCTTCGAGCAACCGTCCCACCTCACGAACCAGATCCAGACGACTCCCGTCATGATCCGATCCGTTCTGTTGTTGGCCCGCGTACATTGTAGTCTCCTGTCAGGGTCTACTGTGATTTTGACTAGTTAAACTGTCATCGGCCGGAGATAGACCGGTGAGGCTATTGCAAGAAGATTATATAATGGCGAACATCTATTCTAGGACATATTGGGCAAGTATTCCCAGGTATCGCCATAGCCCTGAGGCTACGAGAGGGTTTCTGAAAGACCCTTAGATCGCCTGGGACGGCGCCTGTTTCGGACAGGCGGGACCTTGTCATCTTCAAGAAGGCTGATCTGGTCAGGGTGGACACCATTATCCGGTGTCTCGGGTTGGAGCAGGGCATCTATCGCCTCTTTGAAGGTCTCGATATCCCTGAAATCCCTATACACGCTCGCAAACCTGATCCATGCGACACGATCCAAGTTGGAAAGACTCTCCATGACCAGTTCGCCTATTGCTCTGGATGTGAACTCGGCGCGACCGGACTCAGAAAGCTGACGCTCAATTTCATCGACTACCTTCTCTAAGCTTCCAACGGGTAGCGGACGCTTAGCGCAGGCTTTGGTCAGGCTCGAGTACAGCTTTTCTCGCTGGAACTCTTCCCTGCGGCCATCGCGCTTGACGACCATCACAGATCGCATCTGGACGTATTCATATGTCGTAAAGCGTCGGTCACACTCAAGACATTCGCGACGACGACGTATTCCATCCCCCGCGTCTCGTGAGTCAATGACCTTGGAATCAGAGTGACCGCAGTATGGACAAGTCATTTTCTTAAAGTATTACTAATCTCTTTTCCGAATTATAACCAAAAAGCACAATCTATTGGGTTACCTTTGCAAGTTTACACAATATATTGCGTTTGTCAAATGCCATTCCCGCGTGCAACCCAGACTACACGATAGCCAGGCAGGATTCGCAAATGGAATGTGAAAACCGCACCAGGAGCGGCGCGGGAGAGAGGTTCGAGCGACAGGCCTTCCCGGACTGAAGGGGACTCCGGTCGGGCGTAATTGCAAAGACCCGTCGCACGGCAAGTTCCCGGTTAGCAATGAGGAAATTAAGCCGGGAACTGTGCCCCACTAGCTCCCGGCCCAGACTTTCTTGTACTTGCGGAGTTTAGAGTCCGCTGTTACGTGCGCGCGAGTATCCTCTCAGGAACGGCGGCAGGTCAAGATCGCGGTCGCCACCGCTTTCGAGGGCCTCAGACAGCATTCGATCTATCTGCGCCTCACGCTCATCGACTGTGTTCTCGGTAGGGAATCCAGTGGCAATGATCGTGAGCTTGATCTCGTTCTCCATCTTGAGATCAGTCACCATGCCGAAGATGAGGTTCGCATCAGGATCGACAACGCGCTTGATGACTTCGGCCGCCTCGTGGAGCTCATTGAGCTTGAGGTCGCTGCCGCCAGTGATGTTGAAGAGGATGCCTCGCGCGCCCTCAATCGACACGTCAAGCAGTGGGTTGGTTATTGCATGTTGGGCCGCCTCTCGTGCGCGGTGCTCGCCCATGCCCCAACCGATGGACATCCATGCGGGACCGGACTCGCGCATGATCGCGTTGACATCGGCAAAGTCAACATTGATGTCGCCGGCAACGGTAACGAGCTCGGCGATGGACTGGACGCCCATTCTGAGGACGTCGTCGGCCATTCTGAATGCATTCTCGGCGGTTATCTCGTCCTCGGCGATCACGTGCAGTCGCTCGTTTGGAATCACGAGCAGAGTATCGACGTACTCGCTGAGGCGATTGATCCCGGCCTCAGCCACTTTCATTCGACGCAGACCCTCGAAGTCGAAGGGCTTGGTGACTACCGCGACAGTGAGCGCCCCGGTCTCCTTGGCGATCTGTGCGAGCGTCGGGGCCGCCCCGGTGCCGGTGCCGCCGCCCATACCCGCCGCGATGAACACCATGTCCGAGTCACGTATGACCTCGTACAGGTCTTCCCTGCTCTCCTCGGCCGACTTGGCGCCAAGCTCCGGCATTCCGCCT
>DAOUHG010000307.1:0-6469 GCA_034428835.1 Dehalococcoidia bacterium | reverse complement strand
GGTCATCGCGGCGACCGCCCCGTCGATTCCTACCGGCACCGGTACCAGGAAGTCGCCCCGCGTTCTTCGATTGTAGGCCTGGTGACCGCCGTAGTGCAGCACCACCTCGCCCTCGCGCAATCCGGTCACGGAGTTGCCCAATGCCACGATGCGTCCGACCGTCGCGTAGCCCGGCACCCGCGGAAACGAGAACCAGTCTTCCCGACCCGAGAGGCAGGCGAGCTCGGTACCCGCGCTCACCACCGAGTAGAGCGACTCGACGAGCAGCTCGTCAGGGCCAAGGCCATCGGTGCTCACTTCTTCGTGCTGCACCTCCACCGTCTGTCGCGCGGCAAAAACGATCCTGCGGTTGCTTCTCTGCATCTCCAAGTCTCCGTTCCATCGAGGTGGTGCAGCACGCCGCAATGGCGTGGGGCCGGCCGTCCACCTGGTCAGTTTCCGGCACCGCTGCGAAGTGTAGCGACGAGAGGCGCACGGAGACAGCCCTCGCCGTCTTTCTGAAGACCGACGTCGCAAGCATGCGCGAGCGAGCACTCCCGCCTCCCGCGGATGGCCGTTTCGGGGCGCTGGCGTATTCAGCACGTCTGCGGCTCGGCCGCGCTCCAGGCATGCTTGAGCCTGGCCTTGTCGGGCTGGCGATTGAAATCCGGTGGCTCGACCGTTCCCAGATAGTCCGGGATCACGGCCGGATCTTGTCGAGCGTCGGCATCGGAAAGCGCGTTGATCCAAGGAGCCAGTGTAGAGACTCGCAGAAAGCCGTCCATGTTTCCAGGAACATAGGAGTCTCGTGGTGGGTCATACCGCCCTCTTTCGTCGTTGTCCCGGTTGACAACAGCCTTTATCTCCTTGACGCTGAAGGGGGGGAGGAAACCGGAGGCCGCGTGATGAGGGCACCTCACGAAAGCGTCAACAGGCAAGAACTCAAGGATCTGATCGACAGCATGCGTGATCACGAGTTGCCTGCGATCAAGCGGTACTTGCAGTTCCTTCGCTATCTCGACGATCCGGTGGCACGATCTCTAGCCGAGGCGCCCGTCGACGACGAAGATACCACCGAGGAGGATATCGCCGCATTCCGGAAAACGGATGACGACTTCCGCACCGGTGACGTCGCCACTCAGGAGGACCTCGAGAGAGAGTTCGGGGTGTGACGCGCACGGCCGTTTACTCGCGCCAGGCGGAAAGAGACTTGCGTGGATTGGAGCGAACCGCGGCTCAGCGCATCCTGAGGGCAATTCGGAACTACTCGGAGGCAGGCGTTGGGGATGTCAGGATCTTGCGGGGCCACCGCTACGGATTCCGACTGCGAGTGGGTATCTGGCGCGTATTGTTCGACAGCGACCAGACCACTGGTACGATTCGGATCCGCCGCGTCCTCCATAGACGAGAAGCATATAGGGACCGTTAGCCCTCGTTCCCGGCAAGAGTTCGGGAGGCGAAGGTGTACCAGGTCAAGCAAATCCGCGCCGTCATCCTGAACACCGTTTGGGGAGATAGACGTGGTCAAGTATGAGATCATCATCTACTGGAGCCGGGAAGACGAAGCATTCATCGCCGAAGTCCCCGAGCTGCCAAGCTGTGCCGCCGACGGGAATACCTACCAGGAAGCTCTGGACAACGTACAATCGATCATCGCGGAGTGGATCGATGGCGCCCACTAGAGTCGCGGGCTGGGCCCGGGCTTGCTGATGATGACCGCCTTCCAGAACCTGCTGCCGCCGAACCCCATCGCCTCCAACGCGGCCAGCGCCCTGGGGTTGCCGATGCACTCCGCCAGGCCCGGATGGTCATTCGAGTTGATCCGCTTGCGGAATTCCGTTGCCCTGCACATCCAGAATACAGCGAGCCGCTGCGTTGAGACCGGCATACATCTCAGGTCGGATGAGCTTGCGCTGGTCGGCCTGTTGTTCCTGGTCGCGGCGCACGAAAGCAGAATGCAGCGCCCGCCGACGGACGCGGCCGGCATTGTGGGTACCACCGTGCCAGAGATGTGAGTTAAAAACGATCACGGTGCCGACAGGAGCCACCAGCTTGACCTCATCCGGGTGCGAGTCCAACCGGTTGCGCATCACCTCAGCCGGCAGCTTGCCACTGCGGTGTGATCCCGGGACTACCCGGGTCGCCCCGTTATTTTCCGTGAAGTCCACCAGTGCCCATACTGAGTTGCATATGTAATAATCGCCAGGCTCCACAGCTTTGTCCCAGTCGGCGTGGAGTTCCTGCTGTCCGTAGCCGGGGAGCGCAATGCGACTGTTCACGGAGTGGAGCTTAAATTCACTTCCCAGTACGTGCGAAACGGCAGCCAGCAGGCGAGGATGAGCGAAACAGACCTCGAACATCGGGTCTTTGTGAATCACGTCGTCCAGCGTATCTACCCCTTCTTGGTGACGCACGGCCACCCCCTGTGCAACCAGTTCGTCCAGCCGCGCGCCCATCTTCTGGGCCTGTTCTGGCGCCAGTATTCCTGGCAGTGACAGAGATCCATCGCGATCCAGTGCCCCTTTTTCTGCCGGCGTCAGTGCCTCGTCGCTCACGCCCATCTCATGGAGCGCCTGTTTCATATTCATCAGTCTACCTCACCAAGACGTTCTCACGGAGTTCTTCGTCGATTCTCTTTACCTGTACGGATCGGCTGCATCACGCAGACCGTCGCCCAGAAAATTGAAAGCAAGCACAACGATGACAACAAAAAATGCCGGTATAAAAAGCCAGGGATAAAGTATCACATTTCTCACATGCTGAGAATCCTCGAGTAGCGTCCCCCAGCTGACTGCCGGAGGACGAATACCAAGCCCCAAGAAACTTAACGAGGTTTCTCCCAAGATCATGTTCGGCACCGATAACGTCAGACTAACGATAAGATAGCTCAAGAATGAAGGAAGCAGGTGATTGGCGATTATCTTCGACTCA
This sequence comes from Dehalococcoidia bacterium, assembly GCA_034428835.1. Lineage (GTDB taxonomy): Bacteria > Chloroflexota > Dehalococcoidia > Lucifugimonadales > UBA1123 > VXRN01. The sequence continues at coordinate 3,559 of DAOUHG010000307.1, read as the reverse complement.
GGCGCCCCGGAGACCTTCGCTGCCGTTACGAAGTCTTCTTCTCTCAATTCCAGGAGCTTTCCCCGCACCACCCGTGCCAAGCCGGTCCAGCCCACGATAGATAGAATGCTGGTGATACCAAAGTAGACATAGACCGGTGACCACTTGGGCGGCAGAGCCGCGCTGAGAGCCATCCAAAAGGGAAGAACGGGAATGCTGATCAAGAACTCTATAACTCTTTGAATAACGTTATCGATAGATCCTCCATAGTAACCCGATATTCCCCCCAACGTAACTCCCAGCAAAAAACTCAACGCCACTCCCACCAAGCCTACGGACAACGAAATACGAGCTGCATAGATGTTCCGGGTGAAAAGGTCGCGTCCTAGCTTATCCGTACCAAACAAGAACACGGTCCCATCTTTGGTACCAAAGAAATGAACGTCCGTGGGAATGAGATCCCACATTTTATACCGATCACCTCTCACAAAGAAATAGAGCTGATGTTGGTTGCTGTTATCTGGAACGTACACTCGCCGAAGGGTGTCAGGATCTCGCGAACGATGCCAACCATAGACAAAGGGACGAAGGTGAAAGCCGTCTTCACCAAAGAACCGTATTCTCTGTGGCGGAGAATAGATTTCTGGAAAGCGTTGGCCTACCGCGTAGGGTGAGAAAAACTCACAAAATATCGCCGTGACGTAAAAAATCGCCAATATGGCGGCTGCGCTGATTGCCAACTTATGGCGTCGAAGCTTGCGCCACATGAGCTGCCATTGCGAGGCAACGTAGTAGTCCTCTCGCAGAATGGATTCCGTCATTTGGCCCTAGCTTCTACCTCGTCCTTTCACACTGCAACTCTTTCGAACCGGATACGTGGATCTAACGAAACCAACAACACATCGGAGATGAATGTTCCAATTATGGTTAAGAAGCTCAGAAACATGATCGTGCCGCCTGCCAAAAGCATGTCCTGGTCCAACAGCGCCTTGAAGAGAAGCGGTCCCATCGTAGGAAGGCTGAGGACTATCGCGGTGATGGTTTCCCCAGAAACGATGAAAGGAAGCGTCCAGCCAATCGTGCTGACTACCGGATTGAGCGCAATCCTCACCGGATACCGAAATAAGAGAGTTCTTTCTGATACCCCCTTGGCCCGAGCAGTAACAACATATTGTTTCCTGAGCTCATCTAACAAGCATGCTCGCATGACACGAATGAGCGAGGCGGTTCCGGCAGTGCCAATGACGATGATAGGAACAGGACGATGCTTGAGCAGGTCGACGAATTTGGGCCAACCCCAAGGGGCATCTATATATTCAATTGAGAAAAGTCCGCCAATTGCCAGACCACAGCACTGGAAAAAGACTACCATAAGAATGAGAGCCAGAATGAAGTTAGGCGTGGCCAGACCGATGAAACCAACAAGGGTAAAGCCATGATCGGTAATTGAGTATTGGTGTGTGGCTGAGTAGATTCCTATGGGAATAGCGGTAAGGTAGACGAAAAACAGACTGACAGTGGATATGGTTATGGTCAGCGGTAATCGCTCGGCGACCAACTCACTCACCGGCTTTCGCCAGGCAAGAGATCTTCCCATGTCGCCTTGTAGCATTCCCCAAATCCATCGCACATACTGAATGTGGATTGGTCTATCCACCCCGAGGCTTTTTCTTAACGCGTCCGCCATCGCGGTGTTGACGCCGCTGCCCCTGCTCGATTGCTGTAGCTCTGCTATGTAGGCGGTTACGTAATCGCCCGGCGGAAGCTGAATCACTACGAAGGCCACCATCGATATCGCCACCATGAGAATCAGCGTGTAAAGGGCTCGACGGATAATGTAAGACACCGCTCCGCACTGCCTATTGTGGACACCCTCGCTCGGCAAGCCCAGCGAGGGTGTCCTCCTGACTGTCGCTTCCTATTCGCTCTTCAAGAAGAATGTTGAGGGCGAAAGGTAGGACTCCTCAACACCCTGGGACAACAGTACTTCTTCCGGGATGTTTCTCAAATTCGCTCTCGTCACAATAGGGATAGGCGGATAACCTACCAGACCGATTACCCAGATGTTCTCGGCCTGTGAGCGTAAGATTTCTTTGCCCAGGCGCACTCGCTCCTCCGCATCAAGCGTTGCCAACATTTGTTTTGAACGCTCGATGTTCCTCTTTACCTCCGCAGGCGGCTCCTCTCCTTTCTCACCTCCGCTCAGCCGCCACTGAAGCCACAACGGCCAAGTGTTGTTGTAGCCGTCCCAGCCGTTCGGCACGAAAAAGTTGTGCAACGTCAAGAAACCCATTTCATGGGTATCGTCTTGCGCCCATCCACCTATTTCCACTTCGTTCGCTGGATAGCGCTTAAAGGCCAGTGAGAGAGATCTCTCTACGATCGTTACCTCAACTCCAACTGCCTCCCAGTACTCTTTCGTGAGTTCAAACATGGTCGACTTGAAGAAGTTACCATATTCAATAACTACGCTGAGCCTTTTGCCATCCGGGCGCAGACGATAGCCTTCGCCGTCTCTCTTGTCCAGGCCCATTTCATCCAACATCGCATTTGCGCTTTCCGGATCGTAGTCAGCATAGGCTCTGGCAAACTCTTCTTCATAAAAGCTTGTCTTTGGTGAAACCGTCGCCTGGCCCGGTACGCCCAAGCCTTGGAACAGAACCTCATTTATTTCATCCCGATTGATGGCCACCGACAGAGCCCGCCGAAATCTGACGTCACGGAAGATATCGCGCAGAACAAGGTCTTTGGCATAGGTCTGATTAATCTGCAGTCCGAAATGCGTGCTGCCGACAACGTTCCATAAATGTACCTTGTAATTACCCGCTTCCTCATTCTCCCGTAGCAGCACATAATCGTCCAAGCTGGCGCGTGCATAATCGAACTCGCCGGCCATCGCCTTCGCGGCGGCCACCTCTCCCTCGATATTTTGGAGTGCCAAGAGCCGGTCAATATAAGGAAGCTGGTTGCCGTCGGTATCGACCTTCCAGTAATAGGGATTTCTTTCCGCTGCAATAAAACCGGGCTCATCTTCCGTGACCACATATGGAGCAATGGTAGGAAACTGCAGCCAGCCTTGCGTCCTCCCCGTAATGGCCCCCCAAGTCGAAAACAGCTCATACCAACGATCTAAGCCTTTTTCCTTGGCGATGCTGTCCGCGTCTGGATTGTACTTTATATGCCAATCTAGAAAATAGTGTTTGGGGAGGATGATCTTACCCTCCAGACCGAGCTCGAAGGTAAAGTGATAGCGCGCTACCGGATAGGGCTCAGGGAAGGTGAACCGGACGTGATAATCATCGATTTTCACCACTTCTGCCGGTTCGTCAGTGGGAGACCAGAATTGTCGCTGCATGCCCATTTGCGTAGCAAGTTCGTCATTCAGCAGCACATCATGGTAGACGAACATAACGTCATCGGCGGTGAACGGTGTCCCATCTGACCAATTCACTCCCCTTCGCATATACAGATCCAGGGTTTTCCCATCCGCTGATAACTCGACGTTCGTAGCCAGGTTGGGGATAATGGTATTTGCATCGGGACCCGTTCGCAAGAACGATTCGTACAGAAACACGATACC
>DAOUHG010000306.1:0-50715 GCA_034428835.1 Dehalococcoidia bacterium | reverse complement strand
CAGTTATACTGTCTCCCACAAACAGTGCCCCCGCTCCGTCTGCACCATCCGACCAGTGCAAGACCGCACTTCCGTCGAAGTGTCCCCCGCACTGGATGAGCGTTACCCCGGGAACAAGCTCGCGTGGACTGCCGTCCCAGTACTCTATCGCAGGGTCGGAACGCATAACATGCTCGCGGTCGGCTTCAGTAATGATGATCGGGGCACCACCGAATGCCCGGCTGTACTCGACATTGCTGTCGTAGAAGTGCGGATGTGAGAAGCAAATGAAGTCGATTCCGCCAGCGTCCTCTATCTGCGAGACCGCCTCGTCATCCAACAGGCTCACGCAGTCGTATAGTACATTGCCTCTAGGAGTTTGTAGTAGCAATGCCCGCTGACCGATAGTAAACGAAGGAGTGATACCGATACCCAGTAAACCAGCCTCTTCAACGCGGAGGTCGTTACGGTACCCATCCTTCAGAAGCTCGTCCATAGTAGTCCACTGTTGACCTTCCCAGCCAACGTACTGACGTGGGTCCAGGCAGATCGGACACTCAGCGGGGGGTTCTGGAGACTCCGCGAACTGGACCCCGCATGTATTGCAAATGTAGTTCGGCATAGGGTTGCTCCTTGGTACCTCACTCGGGCCTGTACTCATCGAGGAGTGTAACTGACATGGCTCGTGATATACCTTGTACACTATATTAACCAATGCGTAGCTGGGAGCACGGCCTTTCGACTGTTACAAACTGAAAGAGCCTGTCACTAACCGTCATTCCCGCGAAATCGGGAATCAATAGGCCAGCTCACTGGCGAATCTGGATATCCGAAATACCCTGTGACTAGGAGACAGCAGCTATGGGGGCAGATTCCCGACCCGGTACTATAGGAGAGCTACGAGCCTCCGGCTACGTAGTGCTCCCAGTCAAGGAGGAGCTCCGGCGCAATCTGATTGGCAAGATCCGCGCAAACGAGGAGCTTTTCCCGGGTATAGTCGGATTCGACGAGTCCGTCATTCCGCAGTTGGAAAACGCTATTCTGGCCGGACAGGACATTATTCTGCTCGGAGAGCGCGGCCAGGCCAAGTCCCGCCTCATTAGGCACATGGTTGGCCTCTTGGACGAGGTAATTCCTTGCATCGAAGGCTGCGAGCTCAACGACAACCCGTTCGACCCCATCTGCACTGAGTGCAAGGTGAAAGTCGAAGAGGCTGGCGAAGACGTGCGCATCGCGTGGGTCGCACGCGAAAAACGCTACGCAGAGAAACTCGCGACACCCGACATCACGGTGGCCGACCTGATCGGAGAAATCGACCCCATCAAAATTGCTGAGGGGCGCTATCTGTCGGACGAGCTCGCAATCCACTACGGGCTCATTCCGCGAACCAATCGGGGAATCTTCAGCATCAATGAGCTCCCAGACCTCTCCGAGCGCATTCAGGTCAGCCTGTTCAACCTGATGCAGGAGCGCGACGTCCAGATCAAGGGCTATCGAATCATGCTTCCCTTGGACGTGATGCTCGTCTCAAGTGCGAACCCTGAGGACTACACCAACCGAGGACGGATCATCACTCCCCTAAAAGACCGCTACGGCGCACAGATAAGGACCCACTACCCTCGCGCCATTGAAGAAGAGATCCAGATCATGGAGCAGGAGTACACCAGGTTCGATGATGTAGCCGACGCGGTTGCGGTACCGAATTACATGAAAGAAGTAATTGCTGAGATTACCAGCCTGGCCAGGCGCAGTCCGGAGATCAACCAGCGCTCCGGCGTCAGTCTACGAGTGTCTATCTCCAACTACGAGACCGTGATTGGCAGCGCTTTCAAGAGAAGCCTCCGACTCGGCGAAACTGCAAGTCCGAGAATCAGCGATCTGCCGGCGATAGTCGCATCAACTAACGGCAAGGTCGAGATGGAAAGCGTGGAAGAAGGCCGCGAGTTCAAGGTCGTGGATGGGCTGGTCAAGAAAGCTGTGCAAAACACGTTCAGCAGGTACTTCGCCGCACGTGATTTCGACGCAGTCCTGACGCGGTTCGATGAGGGCTTGACCATCGAAACGGGAACCGACATCCCTTCACACGTCTATGCCAACAAGCTTCCGCAGATGGCGAACATGGGCGAGATGATAGCGCGTATAGAATCGTCGAACGATCCGTCGGCGATCGCGTCGGCTATGGAGTTCGTTCTCGAGGGACTATACTTGAACAGGCGTCTCAACAGAGATCAGACGGCCGGGCACATCGTCTTCTCCGCCTGACCCGACAGAAGAGCAGGATTGCCCGTCTCACTTCCTACGCGAGCGCGTCTTCTTCCGCGTGCCGTTGATCTTGCCATTCGACGGACACCCCCACGCAAGCACGCACTCATCGCACTTCGGTCGCTGAGCTTTGCAAATCTGTCTACCGTGCTTTATCAGGTACATGTGAAACGCGAACACATCCTCTTGTGAGACCATGGGCTCGAGTATGTCATGCGCCTTGTCCGCTGACACTTTCTTACCTATCAGTCCTAGACGCTGAGACACCCGGTATATGTGAGTGTCCACAGGCATCGCCGGCATTCCCAGAGAAAAGCACAGTATTATCGCGGCCGTTTTTGGTCCCACACCAGGCAGGTCCTTGAGCCACGCCTTCGCCTCGTCGAGGGGCATCTCACCTAGAAATGACAGGTCGAACGATCCTACGTCAGAACGGACAATGTTCAGTACCTGCTTTATTCGGACCGACTTCTGTTTGGCCAGGCCGCCCGACTTTATTGCCTCCTCTATGTCGTCCGTGGACGCATCTGCGATCGCCTCCAGTGTCTCGAACACGCTCATCAGGTTCAGAAATGCGCGTTCGGAGTTGATGTCTGACGTATGCTGAGAGAGAATCGTGTAGACCAACTCCTCCGCAGGGTTGTACCTCGGCTCCCACTCCACCGGGCCGTAAGCTTCGCCAAGCTGAGTCATGACGTCGCCGGCTTTAACCTTCTGTCGCCTGGCTGCCATTATCGACCTCCCGTTGAGCGTGCATCAATTAACTAGGAGCGGCAGTTCGAACCTGCTCCGGAGCGTGGGCGACTCGCCCGCATTCGCCACCTGTAGACTGTCAATGGGTGATCGAAAATTGAGCCACCCACAAAAATGATTTAGCTTCCTTGCGAATCTCGGCGTTCAGATCACAGCGGTCTGAATTATACTCCAGTGTAAGGCTCCACTTGACAGGGCTTCTGGCACTCCTTTAATTTCAGACGCAGACCTGCATTCTTAAGTTGCAGTCCGCTGGGCAGCTTTCTTACGATTGCGGACTAACTGCGATTCTATATCTATTGCTTGCATTCTAGGCTCGTGATGCCTCAAGAAAGTCCGAGCTTGGGAGTGACTCTCATGACCCTCGAACTCGTGGTGGGCGACCTCGTCAACCCAGACGGCCCCATCAGACATACAGATCTCGTTCAGCTCTCCGGGCTCGCCAGGGCCAGCATCCCGGAGGTCATATCAGCTTTGGCTGGATCTCCCGTGGAGCGCAGGCGCGAGTTGATCGACCAGATGACCGAGTTGGCTGAACACAACATTGAATTGGACTTCACGGCCGTGCTGCGGGCATCTCTTCGTGACAGAGACTCTGAAGTAAGGGCGAAGGCCGCGCATGGACTGTGGGACTCAGAAGACCGCACTATCGTGCGGCCTCTAATAGATCTGCTCCTGAAGGATCAGTCTTCCACCGTCCGAGAGGCCGCAGCGAGCACTCTCGCGAAATTTGCAGAGTTGGCGAGTGAAGGCAGGTTGGCCAGGCGAGACGCGCAGAGGATAAGCGATGCTCTTCTGACGGTCGTGGAGCGAAGCGACGAAGATATCGAGACCCGCCGCAGAGCGATAGAGGCTGTGGCCTCCTTTGACTCTGACCGAGTCAGGTCAATCATAGACGAGGCGTACTCTAACACCGACCCCAGACTGCGGCAGAGTGCCATTTTTGCGATGGGCAGAAGCTCAGATGCCACGTGGCTGCCAACAGTAATTAAGGAAATGCGCAATCCCGATGCCTCGGTCAGGTACGAGGCCGCGATAGCGTGCGGGTTCCTGGGCGAAGACGACGCCCTGCCCTACCTGATCAGCCTGCTCAACGATGAGGATAGTCAGGTACAGCTTGCCGCCGTCCGCTCATTGGGAGCTATCGGCGGTGACTTGGCGAGAAGGGCTCTTTCTCAAGCTATGAAACGCGGCGATGATGCGATCGAGGAGGCCGCTGAGGAGGCGCTCGCTACAATTGACTTCGACGACGACCCCTTGGGGTTCCGCTTTGAAGGCTGACCTGTCAGGGATTCGGCAGCACTCATGGGTTCACGCCATTTCCCGCGCGCCATTATCCAGACTGCCTCTCGGTTACTACAGATGAGCACCGTAGGAGTTATCGCAAACCCCGCGGCAGGCAAGGACATTCGCCGGATTGTAGCCCAGGGCAGATTCGTTCCCAATCACGAAAAGGTCAACATCCTCAAACGCGCACTTGTGGGGATGGACGCCGTGGGCGTAGAACGAGTCCTGTTTCTGCCAGACAGCGGTGGACTAGGCCGAAGTGCCCTACAGGACACCAAGCTCGATCTGACCGCGGACTTCGTAGAAATGACCGTCTTCCACGCGGAAATCGACACCTCTCGTGCCGCAAAGGCAATGCTCGATGCCGGCGTGAATTGCATCATCACCCTGGGAGGGGACGGCACCAATCGCGCCGTAGCGACCGAGTGTGGTGACATACCCTTGGTGCCGATCTCGACCGGCACCAACAACGTGTTTCCCACCATGCTGGAAGGCACCATCGCCGGAATGGCCGCAGGCGTAGTGGCAACCGGTCAGGCCGACCCGGACAGATCCACAATTCATCATAACCGGCTGGAAGTGTACGTGGATGGTCAGTACAGAGACATGGCGCTCGTGGACGTAGCCGTCTCCACCGAGCGTTTCGTAGGAGCAAGGGCGATCTGGGATATGTCAACCCTTCACCAACTATTCTTGACTAGGGCTAGCGTCACCAGCATCGGCCTTTCAGCGATCGGCGCGCAGCTAAAGCAAGTCGCCCCTGACTCGCCCGAAGGGCTGTACGTTCGGCTGGGAACTGGCGGGGAGACCGTTCTCGCCCCGGTAGCGCCTGGGTCAGTTTCCAGCGTGGACATCGCGGAGTGGTCGACGATCACGCCATCGGGTCCCGGCATTGAGGTTGACCTTCGCCCGTCTACTATAGCGCTTGATGGAGAGCGCGCGTTCAGCCTGTCGCCCAGCTCGTCAGTCGAAGTGAGGCTGGGTCTGGACGGTCCCAGGGTCGTAGATCCGGACAGAGCTCTTGCCCTGGCAACGGAGTCCGGCGGTCTGGCTTTAGCAAGACGGTCAACCGGCCCCACGAATCGCGACAGCTAGGCCATTGACTGGGATGGGTCTGCGCAACTCCTAAGATCAGGGGACGAATAAGTCATGAGATTCACATCACGTCGATCGAATGTCCGTGCCAGGAACGGAATGGTCTCCACCACCCAGCCACTCGCGGCCGCTGCGGGACTGAAAGCACTGATGCAGGGTGGCAACGCAGTGGACGCCGCCGTAACTACCGCCGCTGTCCTCAACGTTGTCGAGCCTCACTCGACTGGTATTGGGGGAGACCTGTTTGCCCTGATCTGGACGGCAAAGGACAAGTCTCTCAGCGGCCTGAACGCCTGCGGGCGATCTCCTGAACGCGCGTCGCTTCAGCATCTCCTCAGCATGGGACTTCGTAGCGTCCCCGACCAGAGCCCCTACTCGGTTACTGTCCCTGGGACTGTAAATGGGTGGGAGACCTTGATTGATCGCTACGGCGGAATGGGGCTGTCGGACGCAATTGAACCGGCGATTCAATACGCCGAGCAAGGATTCCCGGTCTCAGAGGTCATCAGCGACCATTGGAAAATTGGCGCACCGAGATTAGCTGAAGGCCCGGCAGGCCATGAACTGCTCATGGACGGCTCCGCGCCCGCCTCGGGCGACATCATGAAGATTCCGACCTTGGCCGAGTCACTTCGTACAATCGCAGATGGTGGCAGTCATGCCTTCTACAACGGTCCCCTCGCCGCAAAAATCTGCGACTTCGTGCAATCCCTCGGCGGATGGCTTTCGACTGACGATATGGCAGCCCACGAATCAACATGGGTTGACCCCATTCGCACCAATTATCGTGGCTTCGACTGCTGGCAGTGTCCACCGCCCTCCCAGGGCGTAAATGCGCTCATGGCGCTGAATATCGCCGAGGGATTCGACCTCCACGGGATGGGCTTCCAGAGCGCTGACACGTTCCATCATCTCATCGAAAGCATGCGTTTGGCATTCGCTGATTCTCTCAACTATGTGACCGATCCAGAGGCAATGCAGGTTGCCACTGCCGACCTGCTCTCCAAGAAATACGCATCAGAGCGACGAACGCTAATATCCACGGGCCGCGCGCTGCCGTCAGTACCCCCCGGCGCACCCCCGGCGCACCACAATACAGTCTACGTTTCCGCCGTGGATGGTGAGGGCAACGCCTGCTCGTTGATCAATAGTGTTTTTATGTCGTTTGGCAGCGGCCTTGTCGTGCCCGGTACGGGAATCGCGCTGCACAACCGCGGAGCCTCGTTCTCGCTCGACCCTGGACACTCAAACTGTCTCGAGCCGGGCAAACTGCCTTATCACACGCTGATACCGGGCATGGTGACCAGAGACGGCGAGATGTTTGCCAGCTACGGTGTAATGGGCGCGATGCAGCAGGCGCAGGGACACCTGCAGACACTGGTGAACATGATCGACTTCGGCCTGGAACCTCAGCAGGCGTTGGATGCGCCACGGTTCAGCGTTCGACTCGGCGAGGGAGTTGCAATCGAAAACACTGTGAGGCCCGAAGTGATTCAAGACCTGGCAACACGAGGGCATCGACTTATGGCCTCCGAACCCCACGGTCTAATGTTCGGAAGCGGACAGATCATCAAGCGAGATGCTGCAACAGGCGTTCTTACAGGTGGAAGCGAGCCGCGAGCCGACGGTTTCGCGATTGGCTGGTAGCCTGATTCCAGGTACCGGCGCCTACTCTAGCTTGCCATCTAGACCGAGATTCTCTCTACACGAAAAAGGGTACGACCCGCTTCTCGTCGGGGGGATGAGAGTTGCGGGCCGCACACTGAAATCGAGGAGTTTGACCTGGCCCCTCGTCATGGATTGACTTTGTCTTGTTCTAAGATTAGAACAGAACAAACATACGAGTCAAGAGGGTTACGAACGAATATTCGGCAGTTTTGACGTGGGCGTACCAGGAGGTCGGCTACCCCCTGAGCTCCCTCACCCGCGCATAGTCAGACTCAGCTTCTTCACGTCTACCTAGAGCCCATAGAGCCAGCCCTCGCTGACTAATAGCGAACCAGAACTCAGGGTCGATGGCGATTGCCCTACCAAAGTCCTTGACCGCCAGCTCCAGGTCACCCTTATCTGCAATCGCGACGCCACGGTTCGTGTAAGCATCTCTATACTCAGGATCGAACTCGATTGCGCGGTCATACTCCGCAATCGCGTCGTCGAAACGCTCCATATAGCGCAAAGCGATACCCAGATTATTGTGGTAAACGGCGTTGCTCGGATCGAGGTTCAACGCTGAAGTATAGTCACGAGCTGCATCGCCGAACTCCCCGGCGTCGAGATAGGCATTGCCACGCAGGAAGTGCTGGTCCGCGGGGCAATCGGCGCGACTAATCTCGTCAGTTAGGTGCAGTATGACTTGGCTGAGATAGTCCCTGTCGCTGCTGCCGCTCAGATTGGGGTTCCCACGCCACGAGTACAAGGACTATTCGCTCATACCCAGCGTCAGGATGACCTTCCACTCCTTGTTGGTGACCGGCTGCACTGACAGGCGGGAATTCTTGACCAAGACCATTTCTTGCAGGTCTGGATGGGTCTTGACCTCCTGAAGAGTTACCGGATTGCGGAACTTGGCCTGACCTCTGATGTCCACCATGAACCAGACAGGGTTGTCCGGTGTGCTCCGCGGATCGGGATGTTCCGAGTCTGGGTCCCAAGCCGTGTGGTCTGGATACCCGGCTTTGACGACAGTCCCGTAGCCCACTATCGCATTGGGCTTGGAGTTGGAGTGATAGAACAGGACCCCGTCGCCCACATTCATTTCATCCCGCATTGTGTTGCGTGCGGCGTAGTTGCGAACTCCGTCCCACTCTGCGATCTGGTCGTCCTCCTTAAGCAAGTCGTCGAACGAGTACGTGGTTGGCTCCGATTTCATCAGCCAGAATCGTCGTCCGGGCATCAGGTCACCTCAGCGCGAGAACTTGTCTGCTAACCACTGGGCAACGTCGAAATGTTGATCCAGTAGTCCAGGACGCTCTGTATCATTACATTGAATCTGACTCTGTCGATTGGCTTATTGACGTAGCTGTTGGCGCGAAGGCCGTATGAATAGAGCAGGTCCTGCTGCGCGGTCGACGTCGTCAGCACCACAACAGGTATTAATCCTAAGCTCTCATCCGCCTTCACCTCTGCAAGTACCTCGCGCCCGTCCATTCCCGGCAGATTCAGGTCGAGCAGGATGAGGTCGGGGCGAGGCGCGTCTTCATACTCGCCCTCTTTCAGCAAGAACTCCATGGCTTCCTCACCGTCTTCGGCAAGGTGGAGCTGATACTGGAATGACGTCTCGCTGATCGCCTCTTGGGTCAATCTGGCGTCAGCCGGATTGTCTTCTACCAGCAAAATCTGTACGGGTCTGCTTTCGCTGCCCAGCGTCATAGCTAATCCTCCTGAACGGGGGGAATGGTGAAGTGGAAGGTTGAGCCCTCGCCGACTTCCGACTCCACCCATATCGTCCCACCGTGACGTTCTACAATCTTTGAGCACATGGCCAGCCCAATACCTGTGCCGGGATACTTGCTGCGCTTGTGCGCTCGTTTGAACATGCCAAATATGCGGTCTTGATAACGGGGCCTGATACCGATTCCATTGTCGGAAACAGACAGTTGCCAGTTCGTGTCGTTCCGATGGCATGATACGTGAATCTTGGGAGATTCGTCATCCTGCCTGAACTTGATTGCATTGGCGATAAGATTTTCTAGGAGCTGAGAAATCTGGACCGGGTCGCCCGAGAATTCTGGAAGTGGATCGGAAGTGATCTCGGCCCCGGTCTCCTGAATCGACACCCCCAGATCGGCTAGGGCGTTCGACAGTGCACGGTTGCAGTCCACATGCTCGAACGGGTTGCCGTCGGATTCCACCCTTGAGTAGTCGAGCAGGTCGTTTATCAGCATTCTCATCCTGTGGACCGCGTCAGTCGTAAACGCGATGAATTCGCGTCCTTCTTGGTCGATCCGGTCTCCATACCGCTCTTCGAGAAGATGCACGTACCCGGCGATAACGCGAAGCGGTTCCTGTAGGTCGTGTGACGCGACGTATGCGAACTGCTCCAACTCCGCATTCGATCTCGTCAGTTCGGCTGCCTGTTCTTGCAGTATTCTGTCCGCCTCCACGGTCTCGGCATGAAGTTGGGAGTTGGCAATCGCGCCCGCTACCTGGGCCCCAATAAACTGCGCCACTTCAACGTCTTGGTGCGTGTAGGTGTCCTCGCTCAGAGACCTGAAGCTTAGCACCGCCATCACGCGATCGTTGAAGATCAGCGGCACGCTCAGGAACGACCTGATACCGCTCTCGTATTCGGGGCCGAGTCCTGGGAAACGGCCAAGCATCGCCTCTTTCGAGCCGGGGTGAAACACCGTTGCATGACGGTTCCTGATTACCTGCTCAGTGAACGTTCCGGCGATCCTGGTTGTCTCGCCCACGGCGCGACCTCGCGCTGACGTGCCGATCACGTAGGCTGTCATGAACTCGCCGATATCCTCGCGGATTAAGTTAATCGATATACGGTCGAATGGGATGAGATGAAACGTCTGGTCCGCGAACAGCGCATAAACCTCTTCAATGTCCAGAGAAGACGAGATTACGCGCCCGATCTCGGCAAGTGCGGCATTCTGCCTGGCAAGTCTCTGCGCGGCAGATGCGGCGGCCGCATTCTCAGCGTACAGCTGCGAGTTGGCTATAGCCGGCGCTATCTGCGAAACTACTTTTCTCATTAGATCGAGGTGGTGCTCCTCGTAAGCGTTGTCCTTGAGAGACCGCATGTTTAGCACGCCGATCACTTCGTTCTGGAACATTATGGGCGCGGCGATAACTGACTTGAGTCCTGATCGGACCATCCCGGGAAACTGGCGTGTCAACTCGTCCAGGTTGCCCTGTAGAATGATCGCGTCGCGGCTCTCAATTGCCGCCCCAACCATCGTCCCTTCCAGGGGCACGGTGCTGCCCCGTTCTCTACCCGCCGCGAACACGCCGAGCACGTACTCGTTCATGAAAGTTTCGGTCTCCAGATCCACCAGGCCAATGGCTATTCTGTCGAACGGAATTAGCCGCCTTACCTGTTGGGCGAACCCTTCATAGACGTCGCCGATGTCCAGCGATAGCGTGATGATTCGCCCGACTTCCGCCAGCAGTGCGTTTTCACCTGCCAGCAATTCAGCCTGCGACGATGCCATCTCGAACGCGTATAGCAAGTTTTTCTGTTCCGTGACATCGTCTGTGTACACGCTGATCTGTGGGTAGTCGGGCGTCAGCACAACTTTCTGGCTGTACACACGTTGATCGACCTGTATCTCGCGCGTCAGCGACTCTAGGCCGCCGCGTTTCATGCGCTCTGCCATCCGTGAAACGCCGTTGAGAAGCGGGTGACCGAATCCAAGTGAGTCGAGGTCAGGAAACATATCGCGGGCGGCGTTGTTTCGATAGGACACTGTCCCATTCGACTCGATCTCCACAACCGCGCTGGGGTCGTGGTCAGCCAGTGAAGCAAGTCGAGCAAGAACGCTCGACACATGCTGGTGCGTTCTCTCAAGTGCCTCGAGTTCCTTGATGCGCCTATGGGCCAGCTCGAGCTGGACTTCCATTGAGGTTTCGCCCGTCTTTTGAGTCGTCACGGGTAACACCTCCCAACCACTAATTGCATTCTATCGGATGTTACGGCCCCAGCGTCGCCTCTCGTCTCAGCCGAGGCCGATACGGCCAGTTGCTTCAGCCCTCTGCCCCATGGTCCCGACTGGCCCCACTAGCCGCGTTGACATGTTTTCGATATGATGGATACACTCTTCACGCTCTTTGCAGAGCGTGAAGACGAGTTCAGCGAAGTGGGGCTGCCGCGTGAACTGGCAGGCTGATTCGTCAGCATTATGACTACTCCGCTTGGGCAGGTGCAAGCCACTACTGGTCGAATAAATAAGTCATTGGCAGTACGAGGATTGACATGGCCGTAATCGCAACCGGTGGCCTATCTGGAGGCGGAGGACGGTTCCTTGGGCCGGAGCTCTCCCGACGTATCGACGCCGACTACGTTGATCGGCTTATCCTCTCGAATGTGTCCAGAGAGTTGCAGGCTACCGTCGAAGCTCTCGACCAGAGGGAGCAGCGCCCTCCCACGCGGGCCGAACGGTTTTCTCGTCTGATTCAGCGAATCATGGAACGCACAGCCTATACTGGAGGTGGACCCGACCCCTACTTTGGCACGGTCTATCCCGAGTTTCTCATTTCTGAGTACGACGAACTGCCCACCCTTATCGCAACTCGCGGTCACGAGATCGACGACGATGCGTACATTGGTGCGATCAAGACGGTCATCGAAGACCTGGCATCTAGTGGGAACGTAGTCATCGTAGGTCGCGGAGCGCACATCATCCTGGAGGACAATCCCGACGTGCTCCGCGTGGGTCTGATTGCCGCGTTCGAGGACAGAGTGGAACGGGTAATGGTGCGCGAGCGCCTGGGACAGCCTGAAGCCGAAGATGCCATCCGCACCAGGGACGCCGCCAGATTGCAGTACTTCCAGCGGTTCTTCAACATCGATACACCTGACTCAGCGGAACACTATCACTTGGTCATAAACACCAGCGAAATGAATCTGGACGCCGCCACCGACATTATCATCAGAGCATCAGAGGAGCTCGAGATGGGCAGGTTGTCACGACACGCCTTCCGCGTCGAGCCGTAGTTTGCCATACTTTTCCTCCCGCTAGCGGGAGACCTTCGCACAGCCGTCATACAGGCGATGGCCAGTATCCAGAGGAGTTAGAACTTAGGTTGACTGGTGTGTTTCAGTTTCCCATGTTGCCCTTACCGGTAATTGGTGCAAGTGTCTTCTGGTGCCGTCAACCCTGCGGTCGCATGGAATTGACCACAATTGGCCTCCCAGTCTCTGGGTGATCGATCACACGAACTTCGGCTCCGTACACGTCCCTGATACGATCAGCCGTCAGAACCTCGGTCGGCGTGCCGACAGCTACGAATCGCCCTCCTGACATCAGCGCGATCTTGTCGCAGAATTGCGCTGCGAGCGTGAGATCATGCACTGCCGTTACGACCGTCCGGCCGCGAGCTGCCAGTTCTCTGAGCATCTGCATGATCGCGGGCTGGTAGGCGAGGTCCAGATTTGCTGTTGGCTCATCCAGGAGCATCACTGGCGTGTGCTGGGCGAGTGCCATAGCAATAGCGACCCGCTGCCTCTCGCCTCCCGAAAGACGGTCCACTAGCCTGTCGAGCATTTGGTCCGTGTCCGTGATTCTCATGGTTTCTATTGCGATTGACAGGTCGTCCTCGGTCTCCCATGAAAGCAGTCCTAGATGGGGGTTTCGACCCATCAGTACGACTTCAAGCGCTCTGACCCCGGCCGGTAGCTCCGGCGCCTGGGGCACTACCGCCACGAGCCGCGCCCGGCTCCTTGCTGATAACTTTGAGATATCGCTGCCGCCCACACGCACAGATCCTCGTTGCGGCGATATGACGCCCGCTATCAGTTTCATCAATGTGGACTTGCCCACGCCGTTCGGGCCGCCGATCCCTACCAGACTCCCCTCCCTGATCTCGAGGTCCACACCCGACAGCACGCTGCGCTTCCCGTAACCGGCCGTAACTCCGCAAATGGAAATGGCAGCACTGGTGACCTGCTCGACTTGTTGCCGTGACTTGGCCGTGAAGGCATGTGCGATGCGAATCATACCCCACCTGCTCGGCGCCGCATCAAGATAAATAGGAAGAACGGTGCGCCGCAGAAGGCCGTGACCACTCCTACAGGAAGTTCACCAGGGCTTACAATTGTCCTGGCGACCAGGTCGGCAATCACCAGAAAAGTCGCACCGATGAGCCCGCTCATCGGCAGCAGGAACCGGTAGTCAACGCCCCACAGAATTCGCACGACATGGGGCGCTACGAGACCCACGAAACCGATCAGACCGCTGAACGAGACCGCGGAGGCGGTCGCAAGGGTCGCAGCAACGATCAGCGCGATCTTCACGCGTTCGACATCTACTCCCAGCATCGAAGCGTGTTCCTCGCTCAGTTGTACCACGTTGAGAATCCTGGCGAATCCCAGCAGAACAATCACGCTGGGCCCCAGGTAAAGCAACATAACTAAGCTGTCGCGCCACTCGGCCGCTATGAAGCTGCCCATAAGCCAGCTAAGTACCGGCCGCAGATCGGGGTCGCTGCGTATCATCAGCAGGCTTGTGACGGACGCCGCTAGGGCCGAGATAGCCACTCCCGCGAGTATCAACGTGGTCAACGGCGTCCCATGCGCGCTGCGAGCAACCGAGTATGCGACGGTCACAGCCGCGATTCCACCGCAGAATGCCGCTATAGGAAGGATTCCAATTCCGGCGAAGTACAGCGGGACCCCGGTGAGTAGCACAATTGTGGCAGCAAGGCCGGAGCCGGATGCTACGCCAACCAGGTAAGGGTCGGCCAGCGGGTTCTTGAAAAGTCCTTGGTAAGCAGCGCCGGCCATCGCTAGGCCTCCACCGACGATTAGCGCCAATGTCACTCGCGGTAGTCGTAGCTGCCAGAGAATCGTACTCCACGAGTTTGGATGATCGGACTCCCCTACCCCCGGGAGTTGTGCCGCGACCATCTCGACGACTGCACTCAACGGAATATGGACCGAGCCCTGGCTGGCGGCCACTACGGCTGCAAGGACAGCGACCGCGGCTCCCGTTCCAAGTCGCCACCAGGGGTAGCGGAGCCCAATGACACGGGAGGCGACAGCATCGATCCTGATTCTGTCAGCTTCCCCCACGGCCATGCGCTGGCTACCGCTCTTTTCCATTTCCACCTACCTGAACAGGCCCGGATACACCAGGCGGGCCATTTCCTCCACTCCTTCTATGAACCTGGGACCCTGGACAGATAGCGCGTCGGTGCTCAATGTCAGGAGAGTGCCGTGCCGGACGGCACGCATTGACTCGAACGCGGGCTCGTCTGTGAAGCCCTCAGGATTCGATGTGAAGATGACCGTCGGGTTCCTTTCGACTATTACCTCGGGGCTGATCTGAGCGTAACCCTCTATGTCATATGCAACGTTCTCAAGCTTGAGAAGATCGAAGACCTCCTGCATTATGGTGCCTTGCCCCGGAGTCCAGAACCCGCCCGCGTCTTGGAACACGGTCGGGCCGAGGCCTACAGGCTCCATGGT
Organism: Dehalococcoidia bacterium; assembly: GCA_034428835.1. GTDB lineage: Bacteria > Chloroflexota > Dehalococcoidia > Lucifugimonadales > UBA1123 > VXRN01. The sequence continues at coordinate 36,203 of DAOUHG010000306.1, read as the reverse complement.
CGAACGGATTGAAGCCACTCGAAACTCAAAGTCTCTCGCCACGACTTCAGCCGCGCTCGGGTTACCGACAATTCTCCCCCACATGCGGATACTGTCCGCGATGCTCTCAAAGTCATCGGAAAGTGTGGGAATGTAGAGCACCTTGATCCCGGATCTTTCGAGGCCCTGTACGAACCTGTCGAAGAAGACGAATACCAGGTCGGGCTCAAGTGCGACCGTGGCCTCTATGTCCATGTTGAACGCGTCCCCCACACGAGCAATCTCTGAAGCCTCGGGAGGATAGCTGACATACTGGTGTGTACCCACGATGCGTGCCCCTTCGCCGATCGCGAACAGTATCGCGACTACTGCGGAGTCGAACGCAACGATCCTCTCCGGGGGCATATCGAACGTGACCTCGCGCCCATCTCCAGACTTCACGGAAACGGGGAACACCGCAGGTATCGGAGTTGGCTCAGCAGCCTTTGGCCTCGGCAGGCTGCCTCTGGCCGGTGCCGGCGTGGCCGAGTCAATGGCATTGGTACCCATAACCGCAGGCGCAGGCGGCGCAGCGGGCGCGGCGGGCTGTGGCTGGGCTGGAGCGGAAGATAGCGCGTACTGGGGCACGACAGCGGGCTGTGCGGGTGCTGCGGACGCCGGAGGCTGGGGTTGAAGTGGCGCGCTGGGCTCATCAGTTGAGCAAGCGACTATTCCTATCCAAATGATAGCAAGCCCGAGAAGGACCACTAGCGCTCTGTACACTTTCACCACCGTCACATGAGAATTGATAATCCCCGAGGCGTAGGCTGGATGCACCGGCGGTTCCCCAAAAATGGCCGACCCTGCTTCTAGGACGGAGCAGGGTCGGTCGTGGCTTTAAGGGCCGATTTCGTACCTTTCCTCGAAGGCCAAGATGTCGACGGGAGTAGTGGACCGGGCTCGCTCCGCTTTGAAGCGGAGCCTACCGTTGCGGGACAGCGCTGGACTTCGACCAGCTTCCTCTCTTAGGCCCTCTGACGGGCGCTCCCACCATCTCTAATTCGGTTTTATAAGTTCGATACGCCTAGCGCGCGTAGCCCAATGATGAACTGCCATACGGAATGTGTCAAGGCCCACTCAAAGTGGCTACTTGAAGTGCAGAATTCCGAGCCCCACCTGTCACTCCCGTGATTGAGCCTGTATCAGTTTAGTCGGAGGCCACCGGCCTCAGAAGACTTGTTCAACGCTTGCACCTACTAAACTGACACAGACTCGGCACCGTTGGTGGCCTACCGAATCCCGTGGTTTTTCGGTCGTATTGCTAAGTGACAGCAATCGGGATTGGACCATGGACACTGCCAGACGGTAGAGCGATACGTTACAGACTACGTACCCCTGAGCCTTGGGTCGAGAAGGTCTCTGAGGGCATCTCCGAACATATTGAATCCGAACACGGCGAGACTCAGCGCAAACCCAGGCCAGATCGCTAGGTGAGGCGCAACATAGAACTGGTCGAGCCCAGACCTAGTCAGCATCCCACCCCAGGTTGGGAACGGAGGAGGAATACCGAAGCCGAGGAAGCTAATCGACGCTTCAGCCAGAATGAACAGTCCCAAGCTAACGGTCCCGATGATGATGATCGGCGCCATGATGTTGGGCAGGATGTACAGAATCATTAGCCTGGGAGTTGACGCGCCGATGGCGCGTCCGGCATCCACGTAGGGGTTCTCCTTAGTCGAAAGAACCTGAGCGCGAATGATGCGGGAGTTGATAAGAACGCCTTCAATGGAGAGCGCGATGACGATGTTCAGCAGTCCTGGCCCCAGAATGGACATGACGAAAAGCAGGAATACCAGGTAGGGAATGGTCATGAAGCCGTCAACGACGCGCTGGATCGAGTTGTCGACCCAGGTGCCGCTGTAGTACCCGGTCACTACGCCCAATAGAGTCGCGCCAGCGAGCGTTATCAGAACGGAGTAGATGCCGACCTGCAACGACACACGGGCACCATACACGACTCTGCTGAACAGGTCCCGTCCCAATTGGTCGGTTCCAAGCAGGTGGCCCCAGCTGTAGCTAAGCCTGGCGGCGGAGAGGTCCTGCTCCTGAAACTCATAGGGTGCGATCAGGTCGGCGAACAGTGCCATAAGGGACATAACAACGATGATGGCGAGCCCGATGGCGCCGAGCGGCTTCTCCCCTATCAACCTCGTCAGGAATGTACGAACCCTGGAGCGCTGGCTACCCGGCCTCGAGCTTTCCAAGCGTTGCGCCAGTTCTGTCTGGGCGCTCCCCTGTTCCACTACATCATCTCCCCACGGCCTACTGGTACCTGATACGCGGGTCCAGCCAAGCGTAGCTGACGTCCACGAGCAGGTTAATCACAATGATAATCATGGCGATGAACATGGTCAGCGCCTGAAGCATGGTGTAGTCGCGGAATAGCACGACATCCACAATGTACTGACCGAGGCCGGGCAGTCTCCAAATGGTTTCCATGATCGTAGAACCGCCAATTGCGAACACAGCCTGAATGCCGATCATGGCCACGACAGGTATGAGGGCGTTCTTGAGCGCATGCCGGCTGATTACGGCGGTGCCGGTCAGTCCCTTGGCGCGTGCCGTGCGGATGTAGTCTGTGCGCATCACCTCCAGCAAGGTCGCACGAGTCATGCGAGCTATCGGCGCGCCAATCGCGAATGCGAACAGGGTAGCAGGCACAATCATGATCTTCATGTTTTCCCAGAAGTCGGCCCTGTCGCCGAATGGCGGGACATAAATGACCGACGACGACCAGTTGAACCACAGCGAGCCGAAGATGATGAGAAGGGTACTGGACCAGAAGTAGGGAATAGACAAACCGATAACGGACACCGTTCTCAGCAGAAAATCGAACACAGTGTCTTGGCGGACCGCGGCGACAATCCCCACGAAGACACCCCACACACTGGCGAGGACAATGGTCATAACGGCAAGCTGGAAAGTGACAGGGAAACGGCGCTTGAACTCATCGAGGCCGGAGCGCTTATTCCAGAGTGATGCTCCAAAGTCGCCCGTAAAGAATTTGCTGGCCCAGCTTAGGTATTGGACATAGATTGGGCGATTAAGGCCCATCCGCTCTCTGATCTCTTCGTGGTCGATCCCGTAAATGCCGCCCCTGTCCTCGAGCATCTGATCGACGATGTCACCGGGTATCAGTCTAATCATCGAAAACACGATGATGCTGACGATGAAGAACGTGGGAATGATCAGGAGTACTCTGCGTAACAGGTATCGCGCCATCCTACTCTCGCTGGGTCAGGTTTGTAGTCCCTTCAGGAACAGGCGGTTGCCTGATCCCGAAGGGATCGTTTGCAGATGAGGTGAGAGACTACTGAGCGGCTGGCTTGAACGTAGTCTTCTGGTCGCGATCGACCCATGCAAATGCTATGGGGCCAAGCATGTCCATCCAGTGGAAGTAGTGGTAGTTGTGGATCCACGACTGCTGGTAGCAGATGCAGACCCAACTCGGGACCGGGATGGCCGGCATGGTGTCGAGCAGGTAATCCTCGATGTCATACACCATCTGGACGCGCTTTTCGACGTCGGTCTCCTGGTCCATGGCATCCAGCATCTTGTCCAGTCCGGGATCGTCCAGGTGGTTGTAGAAGCCACCCCTGGTCTCGGAGTGGTAGGCAAATGTGAGCCAGCCGTTGGCGTCGACACCACCGCCCTGGAAGCCGTAGGCCATGTCTTCATAGTCACCCTTGCCCCACACGTTGGGCAGGAAGTTGCTGCTGTACTCGGTGATGTTAAGCTGAACGTCGAAGCCTAGGTTCTTGCGAAGGCTCTCACCCATGAGCTGCAGCTCGGACTCAATCCTGGGTCCGTATCCTGACGTACCGTCGAGAACGACCTTCAGGCCTTCTTCGACACCCTCTTCCGCAAGTATGCGCTTGCCCTCGACAGGATCGAACTTGAACCACTTGGCCTTATCGCCCAACTGGGCGAAGTCACGCCACCACTTGCCGTGGCCAGGGTTGATAAATGCCTGGTTGATGCCAAATCCGCTAAGCACGCTGTCAATCCAACCCTGTCGGTCGATACCGAGAGACACAGCCTGGCGCACTTTTGCGTTGTCGAAGGGCGCCTTGTCATTGCGCACTGTCAGCGTACGTGCATTCGCGGTATCAGGGAAGATCGTCGGCACGGCATCTGGTGAGTTGTCCTTGATAGCCTGGTAGCGCTCGCCGGACATGCAGTCAGTATCAATGGCTGTGATGTCAAGCTGTCCCGAACGGAAGGCGGCGTCCGCAGCGGGGTACTCAGATATGAAGATCTCCTCTACAACGTCGATGTAGGGCAAGCCTTCATTCCAGTAATCTGCGTGACGTTCAAGTTTCATGAAAGACCCTGGGCTGTACTCAGTGGGCGTCCAAGGGCCTGTGCCGACAGCCGACTCAAAGCTCACGAGGTCTCCGAACTCATCAATGGAAGCTTTGGGCAAGATAGCATTATATTGCTGACCCAGATTCACGAACAAGGGTCCAAATGGAGCGTCCTGGTTGATCCGGACCTTGTACGGTTCGACCACCTCTACAGACGTGATCGACTTTAACTGGGACTTGCCAGTGCTAGAAAGCTCAAGAGACCGGTCGAGGCTGAACTTGACGTCTTCCGCGGTCATCTCGAGACCCTGAATGGGTCCCTTGTTCTGATACATGACCCCCTTCTTCAGCACGATGTCTACGGTCTTGCCGCTGTCATCGAGACTCCAGCTCTCCACGAGCCTGGGCAGTGGGCTAAAGTTGGTTGCGCCAGACTCAGGGCCATACGGGAACGTGAACAGAGGCTCTCTCCAACCACTGCCCGTGGTCTGGTTCCGGTAGCTTACAAACTGGTGGAAGTCGAAGCTCTTCGGTTCCAGAGCAAGGATTCGAATCGAGCCACCCGACACAGGGTTGCCGGGCGCTGTGCTCGGGCCACCCAGTGGAATACCCGCTTCAGCCGCCAACTTTGCGATTCTTGGATCAGGACCACCGCTGGGCGCTGCTGGTGCAGGAGCGCTAGTTGGAGCCGGAGCCGCCGCAGTGGTGGGCGCCGGAGCCGGAGCGGTTGTCGGCGCCGGAGCCGGAGCCGCCGCAGTGGTGGGCGCCGGGGCCGCGGGCTCCTCTTCTCCCGCCCCACCACATGCGCTCAGGAGGAACAGAAGCAGCGATAAGCTGACAAGAATAGACAGTACCTTCTTCATTATTCGCAATCTCCTAAGAAACTTCTTCCCGAACAACAACAATCGTGACTTGCTTCAGATTGGTCGGCGAGAGATAACGAGCCACGCTCACTTGTGTCCTGAACTATTGAGCATGAGGCTTGCCAATTGGGGCGGTCACCAGCGATATAGGCTTGGGGACAGCCGAGAAGTGGGTTGAGGACACCTCGGTCGGTGAGGTGAAGTATGGTTCACGGATTGGCGCTATGTTATCAAATCATGTGTCCCTGTCAACTTGACCATCAAAACAGAGCCTGTGTCAGTTTAGTCGGAGGCCATCAGTCATGGACTTATCCTGAAAGGAGTACCAGAACTTCGAGAGCGGTCCGGACTGATGGCAGAACCAGGCGTAGCGCAGTGGAGCAACGAAGGCCATGCCCCGAAAGCGCCGACCGGGAAGTTCAGCATACCGGTGAGCAACTGGGCAGAAGCGTACGTACCCGCACTCAGGGGATCACACAGCTCCCGACCACGGATTCACTCCCTCAGATGACTTGTCCAACGCTTACACCTACTAAACTGACACAGGCTCCCCTCGATTCCTGTTCTACCACAATCTGCGCCAATGTGTTACGATTGTCATGGTGGTAGCATTCTGATCGCCTTCGGCCACCGCTTAGTCCCCCAGTTCATCCTTCGGTTGCTCTCTATACGTCCCCTCTAGACCTCCCAATGCATATCCCGACTCCTTCCAAGGATTCTCAGTCTACTTGTCAACTATTTTCACGATGAAAGGATACTACCAATGATGTACGCGGACAGAACCCTCACATGTACAGAATGTGGTCAATCGTTCACCTTTAGCGCCGACGACCAAGCGTACCATGCTGAGAAGGGCTACACGAGTGAGCCCAAACGTTGCCCGAGCTGCCGTCAGTCGAGGCGAAACCAGCGCGACGACCGTGGTGGCTTCGGCGGTGGGTTTGATCGAGCCCCCCGAGAAATGCATCCAGCAGTATGCGCCGATTGCGGCCAAGACACAACTGTGCCTTTCCAGCCTAGAGGAGACCGCCCAGTCTACTGTGGCGACTGCTTCAGACAGCGGGGTAGGCCGACCGCCACGAGAAGATACTAAATTCGCGCTAGACCATAGCATATCGAGACTGCGGCCACTCGCCACATGAGCTCCCGGGATCTCAGAAGTGCTACATCAGTAGTTGTCTAGGCAATTGGTATTGAATCTAAGGATGCCGAGATGACGCACTGCTTGCCAGACCAGTTGGGTACCGCACCGCACTGGTAACGCGAGCATGCGTCTAAAATCCCGGCATTCTTACTGGCGCGGAGCTCACAGCCGGCAACCGTGACCATTCGGTGGTCCCAAACGTGGATCACTTCCTAAACAGTCGCGCGAATTTCCCTTTACAAGGGCGCTATTCCGATTGAGTGATCGTTCGGAAAATGATACAATTGTCCTACTGATATTTGTATTAGTAGCATTGCATCCAACCGTCGGGGAAAGTTCTCGACTTTCGCCTCTGCGCCCCTGTCTTGAGAGCTACCCGATCCCAACTGCCCGCCCGGCATGACATGGGCCAGTGTGGTCCGACTCCAATGGATGCGGCGTGAGCATGATCCAGTCGCCTTTTGGGCCGCGCTGCGGTTCGCAACTCTAACAGGAGCTTTGTATGGCAACCAGACCGGACGAACGAGTTGACCAGTACACCGCGACCGACATCCAGGTACTCGAAGGGATGGAGGCCGTTCGGCGCCGGCCCGGAATGTACATCGGCAGCACTGACCAGAGCGGTCTGCACCATCTCATTATCGAGATTGTTGACAATGCCGTCGACGAGTTTATGGCGGGGTTCTGTTCGAGCGTCGAAATAACTCTGCATGAAGATGGCTCCGTTACAGTCGTGGACGACGGCAGGGGAATCCCGGTTGACAAGCATCCCACAACCGGCCTGTCAGGTGTTGAGACTGTCATGACGACGCTCCACGCTGGAGGAAAGTTCGGCGGCAAGGCATATCAGGTCTCTGGCGGCCTGCACGGAGTCGGCGCCTCGGTAGTTAACGCCCTGTCCGAATACCTCAACATTGAGGTCCATCGCTCGAACCGAGTGTACTACCAGACATTCTCGCGCGGAATCAGTCAGAATGAACTGAAGTACAGGAAGGCCCTCCCTGAAGAGCGCGAATCGACCGGAACAGTCGTGACGTTCCTGCCCGACAAGCAGATCTTCCACGAGTACGAATACGACTTCAACATGCTGTCCCAACGATTCAAGGAGATGGCATACCTGAACAAGGGTCTCCGCCTCAGGTTCAGGAGTCATTACCACGCCGACCGCTGGCCCAACAACGAGGTTGCGTACTACTTCGATGGTGGCATCTCCAGCTTTGTGTCGAACCTGAACCAGACCCGCGAGGTCGTGCACCAGAAGCCCATCTACGTCGAGAAGCAGCTTGAAGACGGCACCATTGTCGAGGCCGCTCTGCAATACAACGACAGCTTTAATGAGTTCGTGTACTCGTTCGCCAACTGTGTCAACACTCACGACGGCGGCAGTCACATCACCGGGTTCCGCTCGGCGTTAACCCGCGTGCTCAACGACTATGGCCGTAAGCAGAACATCATCAAGGAAGCCGACCCCAACCTCGCTGGAGAAGAGACCCGAGAGGGCCTAACCGCCGTCATCAGCGTCAAGCTGACAGACCCTCAATTTGAGGGACAGACGAAGGGTAAGCTCGGCAACCCCGAGGTCCGCACACAAGTCGAGAGCGTCGTCGCTGAGGCCGTTCAGTACTACTTGGAAGACAACCCCACTGACGCCAAGCGAATCATAGACAAGTGCCTTACGGCACAGCGCGCGCGCGAGGCCGCCAGGAAAGCCCGAGACCTCATCATCCGCAAAAACGCTATGGACGGCGGAGGACTTCCCGGCAAGCTCGCGGATTGCGCCGAGAAGAACCCGGAGCTGTGCGAACTGTACCTCGTCGAGGGCGACTCGGCAGGAGGCACCGCCAAGGGCGGCAGAGACCGTAGGACCCAGGCTATCCTCCCACTCTGGGGCAAAATTCTGAACGTCGAGAAGGCTCGCGCCGACAAGATGCTCAGCCACGATGGCATTCGTTCGATGATTACCGCAATAGGAGCCGGTCTCGACGACGATCTCGACGTCTCTCGTCTCCGGTACCACCGCATAATTATCATGACCGACGCTGACGTTGACGGCTCGCACATCAGGACGCTGATACTGACCTTCTTCTTCCGCCACATGCGAGACTTGATCGAACGCGGCCATATCTATATCGCTCAGCCTCCCCTGTACAAGATCACTGCCGGGCGAGATTCGGAGTACGCCTACAGCGATGGCGAGCGCGAGGGCCTCATGATGACCCGGTTCAGCAACAAGCGAAACGTGCACCTGCAGCGCTATAAGGGCTTGGGCGAAATGAACGCCGAGCAGCTCTGGGAGACGACCATGGACCCCGAGCACCGCATTTTGCTCCAGGTCACCATCGAGGACGCTGCGGGAGCCGACGAGATATTCTCAACGCTAATGGGCGACATGGTAGCCCCAAGGCGCAACTTTATCCAGACTCACGCGTTGGAAGTAAAGAACCTTGATGTGTAGTCAACCGGATCGGGGCACCAGGTTCAATCTGAGGGTCTGAAAGTTGGGCTGCTTAGCGCTGATCCCACATGCCAGTGCTGAAGTACCTCTCCCCAATGTCGTTGAAGATCGTAACGACTGTGCCGGAGCCAGCCTTCTTCGCGGTCTCTAACGCGCCCAGCATATAGGCTCCCGAACTCTGGCCAGCGAACAGCCCCTTCGCCGAAAGCTCCAGAGAGACATTCCGGGCTTCGTCGACATCAATCGGTAGCATCTCATCCACCACACTTTGGTCGAACGTATTGGGAATTATGTGGCCCTCGCCCAGGGGCTTCAGGCCCTCCACGCCCGGCCATTCCGGTGGGTTAATCCCCACGATGTGAATGCCGGAGTCATGCTCCTTGAGTCGGCGTCCTACCCCACTTATGGTCCCACCGGTACCGACCCCCGCAACGAAGTGCGTTATCTGTGGCACCTGCGAGAGAATCTCCTCCGCCGTGGTGTCGTAGTGCGCCTGAGGATTGTTCATGTTGGAGTACTGGTCGCACCAGAAGTACCGGTCCGGGTCGCTCTCGAAACGCCGCTTTACCTCATGAAGCGTCTCATCGTAGCCAAGCATCGGGTCAGTCGGAATGATCTCCGCTCCGTGAGCGATGAGCCGCTTCTTGCGCTCCTCGCTGGCGTTCTCGGGCATCACGAGCGCGACCCTGTAGCCGAGAACGGCGCCGATCATTGCATACGCAATCCCTGCGTTGCCTGAAGTAGCGTCGAGAACCGTTTTGTCCGGTGTAAGGTCGCCCGCCAGTATAGCCTCCACGAGCATCCGAAGGACCGGACGGTCCTTGATCGAGCCTCCAGGGTTCAGGTGCTCGTACTTGGCGAAAACTTGCGCGTCGCCCGTATCTCGATCCAGGTCCACCCGGGCCGCTGGCGTATTACCGATCGCTGTAAGCGGAGGGTAACGTTCTATGAATTCGAGAAACTCCTTCGAAGGAGCCAAAGTGATACCTCTCAGTTCGCGTATGGATCCTCAATCGTCCCAAGGTGCGATCAAGGCTGTATCGAGTATATCCAGTTGGAAAATTTCCGTCCAGCAAGTGACCCGAATTTCGCTTAAAATTTAACATAGACGAACACTATCTTGTTGACACACGCGCCAGCCGATGAGTTTCCACAGGAGCGAAAATGACATCACTCCTCGCAGACGTACAGGACAGAGTCGCCGAGCTCAGAGATGAGATCGACCGCCACGACCACCTGTACTACGTCAAGGCCAGTCCCGAATTAACGGACGCTGAGTTTGACGCTCTCATGCGAGAGCTGCGTGAGATCGAAGCAGACCACCCGGAGTTGGTCACACCGGAATCGCCTACCCAGCGCGTTGGCGGTGTTCCGGCGGAAGGCTTCGACGAAGTCACCCATCGCCTCCCAATGCTGAGCCTCGGCAACGCATTCGACGCGGACGAGCTGACGGCCTGGCACACGCGGGTTGCTGACCAGCTCGAAGTCGACCGGTTCGACATGGTGTGCGAGCTCAAGTTCGACGGTCTGGCCGTCTCGCTGACCTATGAAAACGGCATGCTGACCCGCGGTGCAACAAGGGGCAACGGCCTGGTCGGTGAGGATGTCACATCAAACCTCAGAACGATAAAGAGCATTCCCTTGAGACTGTCCGGACCGGCGGTTCCCGGCCTTCTGGAGGTACGCGGCGAGGTTATCTTTCCCAAGTCCAGGTTCGAAGAGTTCAACAGGCTGCGTGAGTCACAGGGTCTACCCACTTACGTCAACCCTCGTAACACCGCCTCTGGTTCACTCCGGCAGCTGGACCCGCAAATGACTGCCGAGCGCCCTCTCGACATTTTCATCTACTCCGTTGGCTACCACGAAGCCGGCGATCTACCGGACAACCAGGGGGACACACTTAGTTACCTCGGCGACCTCGGCTTCAAGGTCAACGACTACAACCGTACCTTTTCAACAGTTGGCGAAGTACTCGACTGGTACGATCATTGGCGAGACGACTTCCGTGACCTCGACTACGGCTGTGACGGCCTGGTGGTCAAAGTGAACCGCTTCGACTACCAGCGACACTTGGGCGAGGTTGGCCGCGAGCCACGATGGGCGATTGCATACAAGTTCCCCGCCGAGCAGGCGATCACCCTGCTCCGTGATGTCAAATTCAACGTAGGGCGGACCGGGACCATTAATCCCTACGCAGTGCTGGAGCCTGTGCATGTGAGCGGAGTCACGGTCCGACAGGCCACGTTACACAACGAGGACTACATCAGGTCAAAGGGCCTACGGAAAGGCGATTGGGTGGTGGTCGAACGCGCGGGCGAGGTCATCCCCCAGGTCGTCAGATCTCTAACAGAGAGGCGCGGATGCTCTGATGAAGAGGTCCACATGCCAGGCAAGTGCCCAAGCTGCGACCAGCCCGTCATTCGTCGCGAGGGCGAGGCAATGTCCTACTGCACCAACGCCTCCTGCCCTGCCCAGCTTGTGCGCATGATCGAGCACTTCGTTAGCCGGGGCGCGATGGACATAGAGGGTCTTGGCATCAAGCAGGGAGAAGCGCTGGTAGACGCTGGACTGATTGAGAACGTTGCTGACATCTACAAGCTGCACCAACACCGGGACGAACTGATAGCCATGGAGCGAATGGGTGAAAAGAGCGTCGACAACTTGATAGCCGCAATCGAGAAGAGCAAGTCTCAGTCGCTCACGCGCGTTCTGGTTGCTCTGGGAATTCCGTTCGTAGGCGGAGAGGTCGCGGGGGTCTTGGCGAGACACCTTGGGACGATGGACGCCATCCGCAATGAATCGAAGGACAAGCTTGTCGCGATCAACACGATCGGCCCCAAGATTGCCGAGTCGGTGTACGCCTACTTCGAGCAGAAGTCGAACGCCGACTTGGTGGACAAGCTGAAAAGCTTCAAGGTGACAATGAAGGAAGAAGGCACTCCGACCTCTGGTGAGAAGCTGCTCGATGGGCTGCGTTTCGTGGTGACTGGAAGGTTTGCAAACTACTCACGCACCGAGATTCAGGACAGAATCAAGGAACTGGGAGGCGCTGTATCCGGCTCCGTGAGCAAGCGGACCGACTTTGTTGTTGCAGGGGAAGGTGCTGGCTCTAAGGATGCAGAGGCGAGACGATTGGGGATCAAGGTTCTTTCAGAGGATGATTTCGAGGAATTGATCAAGGAACGAATTAAGGCCTTAAATCCAGCCTCAATAATGGGTCCCGCGCCCGTGCGCTTTAACGGGCAGCCAAAGGTCGCTAACAGGCGAGGAGGGTCTCGACCACGGTGGCGTAGACGACCAATAGGTTAACCGAACTCGGGCGCGATCTCTTTGAGGAACAGAGATAGCTGTCGTTCCTGGTCAAACGAAGCAAACCGGACGATCATAGTCTCGGCTCCCGCAGCCTCGTACCGCCGAATCCGATCAGCGATCAGTTCAGATGGGCCGTAGGGCCCCCAGCGGTCGCCCCACATATTCATGCCGTAGTACAGGTTCAGGAACCTGTCCGCCTCAGCCGTGCACTCGTCCGCTTCATTCCCGATATTGACCGTCATGTAGAACGTTCGCTCCAGATCATCCTCATCTCTACCGAGAATTCCAGCGTGGTGCCGGACCCGATCGACCACCTTGCCGTACTCGTCCGGGTAGTCCGAGATCGAAATGACACCGGATCCCAGTTTGGCTACCCTCTCGAACTGCCTCTCCCTACCCGACCGCCAGTGCGCCGCCACGAGGAACGGCACCCCTCCCTTCTGCGGAGAAACTGGGGCTATCCTCACGTCCTCGAACTCGAAGTGTCGTCCGGCAAAGTTCACAGGTTGCCCAGTAGTAAGACCTCTGACTAACTCGACGACCTCCTCAAACCGGCTCGCCCGCGACTTAGCCTCCACCCCAGCGTTCCGCCACTCGCTGCGCTGCGCGTCATTGAACGCGCCCCCTACGCCGGCGCCAAGTACAAGCCGTCCACCTGAAATGAAGTCTAGTGTTGCGGCTTGGTGCGCGAGATGCACCGGATGTCTCAGCGCCGCCAGCAGCACTGCTGTGCCCAGCCTCACCCGCTTCGTATGTGACGCTACCGCGGTCAACGTCGTAAGAGGTTCGAGACGAGGCTTGGCTGTGAGACTGTCGCCAACCCACACCGAGTCCAGTCCGGCCTGCTCTGCGGTCTGTGCCAGGTTGATGACCTGACCGAACGCCTCTGGCTTGCCTCCCTCCATCACCAATCGACGGGTTGGTAGAAGAATTCCGAATTTCACCTGTAGAAGACCCCGCCGGCTTTCAAGAGACTCTGCATGTATGACGGCGACCTATCGAGACAACGGCGCAGATCGTCGATCGTATCGACGTCCAACTCGAACTCCGGCGACCAGAATTCCCTCACTTCGATGCCAAGTTCAGCAGCCAGTTCCCGATGACGCCTGTGACTTTGACTTCCCAGCCGAGGCGAAAAACCAAGACACGGCGGCACGACTAGCCCATTCGTTCCCCCATCATGTGCGGGGCAGATCGTTATGGCCCGCGATCCTGCGGCGAAATTCAACATGTCGTCCACTTCTGCAACGGTCACCAGTGGAAGGTCGGCAGGAATGTACGCTGCGACCCGACCTGAGCGCCAGACACTACCAAATTCACCAGCCACGGCCAGATTCAGGTCCAGGAATCGGTCCGGCTTCCAGCGCGCACCACCATCCGAGGCGATTGTGCGCACGCGCCTGTCGCCTCCAACCACTACCGTCTCGGACACAGAGGAATCGCGTAGCGCCCCCAGAACAGACTTCAGCATTAACGCGCTCAACTCGGCACGCTCGTCATCACTGAGATGACCGCTGAGCCTGGTCTTGGACTCAGCTAGAGGCTTCATGGGCACGACCGCTGTGACCGCGGCCTTAACGGACATTCGCCACGCCCGCCACGTCCAGCACGCCGCGCGCCAGGTCGATCTTGTCCTGGTGGGTGTTCATGATGGTGTCCAGCACAACCGGCTGCATCCCCAGCGATCTGATCTCATCCGCGTGGCGCCTGTCTAAGTCATCGAGAATAAACACGTCGCAAAGTCCTGAATATCGTCGGGCGACTCCCACGCACGAGACGTCCTCGCCAAGTTCCTTGAGCATTTTCGCCGCCGGTCCTCTGATCGCCTTGCCACCGACAATGGGACTGACCGCGATCGTCACACCGCTGAAACTCCTGATCGCGGACTCAACGCCTGGCACCGCCAAAATAGGAGCGATGCTCAGCATCGGGTTCGACGGGGAGTATATAAGCGCCCTTGCTTCTCTTAACGCGTTGCTGAACGCCTCCGACATAGAGGAGTCCTCAGAACCATCGAACACCACGTCGCTGACAACGGGCTCGCACCTGTGCTTAACGAAGTACGTCTGGAATGCCAGTGTCCCTATATCGGTCACAACTTTCGTCCGCACCCTGTCGTCGCTCATTGGAGCGACCGCGTGCTCGACCCCAAGTGAACGGCAAAGCCGCGTCGTGATTTCAGACAGCGACCTCCCCTGCCTCAGCATGTTCGTCCTCACGATGTGAGTGGCCATGTCGCGGTCGCCGAGTCCGAACCAGGTGTCCTCCCCTAGCCTTCCCAGGTGCTCAAGAGTGGCAAAGGTCTCGCCAGTGACTCCCCAACCGGTGTACGGGTTGGCCAGTCCGGCCAGCGTGTACATTACCGTGTCCAAATCGGGCGAGACGTGAAGCCCGTAGAACTCTTCGTCATCTCCGACGTTGACGACTATCTGTAGGTCGTCTGCATCGAGAACTCCCGCGAGTCCGAGGCATAGCTTCGCGCCTCCGACTCCTCCCGCAAGCGCCAGCACACTCATCCGAAAACACCCTCCCGTACAAGCCGCTCGTTGGATTTTCCAACCCGAAAAGCAACGATACTCTAACACGGCTCCAGCGGTCGAACCAAACCGGTTGCTGGCGAGGTCTTTCCGTTTCTGGAAACGTGCTGGTGAACACGACGACTGGCCTCTCCCTATGTGAAGTGGTTGGTGCCCGCACCCTACCCGGATATGGGCGTGAGGGTGATCAAAGGCGCTTTATCTGTCTGATAGTCGACAATAAAAAAAGGCCGTGGGCCGCTGGCCTGTGCTAGAATCCACACTGCACCCCCATGACTGAGAGGCAGTCATATCCGCGTTAGCCAGCTCAACCTCACCAACTTCCGCAACTACTCGATTGTAGAGTTGCGCCTCGATACGGGAACCACGTTGGTCCAGGGCCCAAACGGCCACGGCAAGTCAAACCTCATCGAGGCAATGCACATGCTGTCCGTCGCCCGGTCCACGAGGACCTCAAGTGACGCCGAGCTCATCAACACCCGGTCGCTCAGCCAGTTCCCTGTCCATGCTCAGGTGGCGGGGATAGTGGACAGAGCCGCTGGCCAGGTACGCCTCCAATTGGATCTGACAGGTGCTGCCTCTGATAGACCTGCCCCAACAAAGGATGGCGAGCCCCATCCCAGGCCGAAACGCGTGCAGAAGACGCTCCAAGTTAATGGAGTGCGTCGCCGCTCTAACGACTTCGTTGGTGTGCTGAAGGCCGTGCAGTTTACTCCAGAAGACGTCGATCTGATCAGCGGCCCTCCACAGCTGCGCAGGCGTTTCATGGACATGCTGATCTCTCAGCTTAGCCACACTTATCTTGCGGACTGGCAGGAGTACGGTAGGGTGCTGAGGCAGCGCAATCACCTGCTGAGAGCGATCCGGGATGGCGGGTCGAGCCATTCGGAGCTTGAGTTCTGGGACTTACGCTTCGCTGTCGGCGCTGGCCGAATTGTGTCTGAGCGTCTGAAGACCCTCGACAGGTTGAGCGAGTTCGCCTGCCAGTCCCACGGCGAGTTGAGCGGCTCGGACGGTCAATTGTCGCTCACCTACCTCCCATCGTCCGAAATCGGCTCGGCTCGATGCGCGCGCGAGCTAGCGAGTGTGATCCTCGAAGACGTCCGCGGACGCACTTCCCGAGAGATTGCCGCGGGACACAGCCTGATCGGGCCTCACCGCGATGACCTGACAGCCTCGATAGGCGACTTGGACGTTTCTGGCTTTGCCTCACGAGGTCAGGCCAGGACTGTCGTTCTGGCACTTAAGCTTGCTGAGGCGCGGCTGATTGCCGAGGCGATCAGGGACCAGCCCGTGATCCTCCTCGACGATGTCATGTCAGAGCTGGACCCCGCCCGCCAGCGCCACGTGCTCGAATTCACGTCGAGGTACGAACAGGTCATCATCACATCGGCAGAGCCGACCCTGGCAGACCAATTGGGAATTGAACGGCATCGCAGGCTGTACGTCGAGTCGGGGAAGGTCACCTCCGCCGCATGATGCTGAAAGATCAGGAGGCACGGCATTGACCACTGGCGATTTGGCAGTTGATGCCGCCGCTGAGATTATCCTGGACTCGCACTACGTGGTCGCTCTTGTCGGGGCCGGGCTGTCAGCCGAAAGCGGGATACCGACTTTCAGGGGCGCCGGTGGACTCTGGACCAGGATCGGCGAGCCAAGCTGGAACGGGTACCAGGACCTGCTCCGCGATCCAGTCGGATGGTGGCGGAATCAGCTCGATCCCGAGTCCGACCCTGCAAGGACCGAATTCAGGGCTGCGATCGACACCGCTGAACCTAACCCCGGACACACTGCCCTGGTTGTCCTCGAGCGAATGGACATCCTCAAGATGACCATTACCCAAAACGTGGACAATCTTCATGTCAGGGCGGGATCGAACAGACTGATCGAGATTCACGGTAATCGGACCAAAGTAAGGTGCATCGGCTGCGAGGCGAGGTGGTCGAGGGATGCGTTTGATTACGAGAAACTGCCACCCCACTGTCCAGAGTGCGGAGACCTCGTCAAGGGCGACACTGTGATGTTCGGCGAGCCGATTCCCCCGAGCGTAATCGAAGCCTGCTTTGCCGCGACGGATCTTTGCGACTGCATGATACTGTGCGGCACCTCGGCCACTGTGTATCCGGCTGCGGCGTTCCCTCAGGCCGTCTCCGAGCGCGGCGGGTATGTAATAGAGGTCAATCCTAACCCGACGCCCCTATCTGAATTGGCAGATGTAGCTCTCCGAGGCCCTACAGGCACAATGCTGCCCAGGCTGGCTGACAGGTTGCGCTGAGTAGTCAAGCCTGCAATGGCCGGATAGGCTAGCCAGAGACGCTCCAGACCCGGAGCCTCCCATCCGCGCTGACTGCCGCGACCATTGACCCGTCGGCAGACGAGGCCACCCCGTACATGCCCTTGATTCCAGTATTGGCAGCGGCGACCGTTGCCAATGTGTCTGAGTCCACGAGACGCACACCGCCCGCGACTGAGCACATCAACAGGCCTGTGCTGGCTACTGTCGCAACTGAGTTGGGCCCGCCACCTTCCATCTGACCTGAAGTCGCGGTCTCGTAACTGTCTGGAGAGAGCACAGCAAGGTGTCCTTCATAAGTCCAGAAGAGAAGCTGGCCCCCAGGCATGAACAGGCACCCGGTGGCCGCCTGTCCAGGGGCTTCGAACTCCCGGACAACTTCGCGCGAATCGACATCCCAGATCTTGATGACATTGCCTATGCCGGAGGTCGCCAACTCCCCGCCGTCCGGGGAGAAACTAACGCACGAAACGTTCCTGGGATGAGACGCGACGATCTCCAGGGTATCCGCGCCGTCGGGCCAGAATCCGATACGGCCGTCGTAGGACGCGGTAACCGCCAGGTCACCGGTAGGGGAGAAGGACGAAGCCGCCACGGTATTCCTGTGACCGGCAAGCCTAACCAACCGATCGCCACTCTCCCAGTCCCAAACGATCGCGGTCCTGTCCGTCGATCCGGTCATCACGCGCTTCCCGTCAGGTGCAATCGCGGCGCTGTTGACGCTCTTTTCATGCCCTGAGAAAGTTCGGACTAAATCAAAGCCGGGCACGGACCACACCTGCGCCAGCGCGTCCATCCCCGTGGTCACGACCTCGTCACCGTCAGGGCTAAATGCTACTGCCTGGGCGTGCCTCGGGTGAGCCTTGAATTCGGCGATTAACTCCAGTACCAAATCGTCCTCCAGGCGCTTTGTTCAGCGCTGCCTGCGTTGAATGACGTCTCAGCGGACCTAAGCCCGCTTCGAGAAGATGGTTACGTTAGAGACCGGGAACTCGACGTCCCATCCCATCTTCCTACCCAGCCACGACATAGTTCCCCTAGTGTAGAAGGCTATATGAGTCGGGTCTCTTTGATAGTACCACGACGCGAATTCCGCACGGTCGTTGAGCATCCCAGTCATCACTCCAAGTTGACCGCCGGGAACGAGTGTAGAGTCAATCACATCGAACGTCGCTAAAGGCGTTCGCAGGTGCTCTGCCGTTTCAGTGCAGGTGACGAAGTCATACTGCCGCTCCAGCACCGAGCTATCAGGAAAGAAGTACGGATCGTAAAGACCTACTTCAAATCCGTCTTCCCTCATCATCTGGGCCAGCGCTGGTCCAGGCCCGCATCCGAAGTCCAGTCCGGTGGACCCAGCTGAAAGTCGAGGCTTCAGCACGTCCCACAATCGCGATAGGAACCGTCGATACCCGACGTCGGATGGGTCGTTCTCGTGCATCAAGTATCGATCCATCTCGTCGATCTCTGAGAGATGGTACTCCCGTGGGACGAACACGACGTCGCAGTCCTCGCACTCCCAGAACACTCGGACTCCATGCCTGTCGTCAGATCGATGCAGGAACCGACAGCATTTACTTGAGCACAGGAGACAGGACGGGTTGCGTATTCGGCCCATGCTCAACGCCCTACCCCAACCTCTGAGAGAGGAGTTTCACCCTCTCTAATAGACGTCCAGAGTGAACGCCTGCCCGTGTGGGGTCTCCTTGTAGTCAAGAACCGACGTGGAAAGCTGGGGTACGAGGTCCTGCTTCAGCAGCAGAATCTTGACACCCCTGAGGGTGACGCTCATGTCGTCACCTTGCTCTTCGTCGATCACGATACCGAAATCGCCAGGACCGGACCAGGACGGAGGTATGGCAAGGCGCAGACAGCGTCCGGCGCCTAGCCTTCTATCGTCGACAATGCGCTTCAGTTCGCGCTTGGCGTTTCCGGTGACGGTCAGCATCGCATCTCACTCGGAGTCGCCTGGCCAGATCGTATGGTAGTTGCGGCCGGTTATCGCTGATACCAGCTCGTCCCGTTCCATCTGTCTCAGATCGCTCAGGGCTTGGTTGCACGAGCTGATGGCAGTTTCGTCGCCTGATTGACCGACTCGATCCACGATCTGGTCCCACACACCGGACTCGACCAGGCTGTCCACGTACCTTTGCCAGGGTATGAGAGTCAGGTTGGTCGGTCTTGGGAACTGCGGTCGCAATCTGCGAATTGAACGCATCCTGTCCTGGGGCGACCTCGCCATCGGCATCAAACGGACGAACGGGCCAACGGACTCGTTCGATCTGGTGTCAATGATCAGAGCCCGCCGGAACGTCGGAAAGAACACGGACATTACTTCCGCTTCCGAAATGTTCTGGATCACCCGGTCGATATCGAAGAGGAAGTTGCCTTCCATCGGCATACCTCATTTACTGAGAGGGTTAACTGTCCCTTAACTCCCGGACTGTCTCGATGAAAGATGGGAGAATCTTGTTCCAGTCGCCGACCACCCCGTATGTGGCCGACTTAAATATATTCGCGTCCTCGTCTCGATTGATCGCTACGATGTTCTTGGAGGCCGAGCAGCCGGCCATGTGCTGACTTGCACCTGAGATCCCTACCGTTATGTAAAGATCGGGAGTGATTGTCTTGCCGGTGAGTCCCACCTGGTGACTGTGGTCTATCCAGCCCGCGTCGCAGGCCGCTCTCGAAGCTCCGAGTGCTCCACCCAGGACTTGGCTCAAGTTCCTCAGTTCCTCGAATGGCTCCGGTCCGCCTAGGCCGCGGCCCCCGCTTACGACGATGGTTGCATCTTCAAGACGGACTCCCTCAGCCTGCTGCGTGACAGTCTCCACAAGTCTGGCTCTGATGGCAGACTCATCGAGGTCGACCTGAAAGCTCTCAATTTCCCCGCGTCTGGTCGCGTCACGCTCAAGAGCCTCGAACGCCTTTGGTCTCACTATGACAACCTGCGTTGAGTCGCCTCTGAACGAGACTCGTGACATTGCGTTGCCGCCATACACGGGGCGAGTAGCCACTACGCGTCCGCTGGCAGCATCTACCGAGACCTCAACACAGTCTTGTGCAACTGCCACTCCTAGTCTGAAGGCAAGACGAGGTCCCACGTCTCTGCCCAGAGGTGTCCTGCCGATAACGATTATGGAGGGCTCGGACTGACTGACAACCTGTCCAAATGCCTCTAGGTGAGCGTCTATCTGCGGCTCCGATAGCAGCGAGTTCTCGACGCGATACACTTTGTCGGCACCAAGTGCAATTGCTTCGTCAGCCTCGTCCCCTACTGAGTCACACAGTAGTGCGACTGACACCTCGTCCCCTGTCCCTGAGGACAACGACCTGGCAACTCCTAACAACTCCCCGGTCACACTGCCGAGTCCGCTTTGGCTCATCTCTCCGAAGACCAGAATGCCAGGCATATTAATTGCTCCGACCCAGTTTCAAGTTGTCCTGTGTCTAAATCAACCGTGCTTCACGCAGCTTCAGCGCGAGGTTCCTGCCAGCATCTCCCTCGTCTTCCCCTTCGACGAACTCGCATTGCTGGTCGCTCACCGGGACGTAGAGGTCCTCCAGCGTCAGCATGGGTGCCAGCGAAGACTCATCAAGTTCAAGGTCATTGGCACCCCATACGGTGGGCGACTTCCGCCCTGCCGTCATTATACCCCTCAGCGTAGGGTATCGCGGCTCGCCGAGCTCATTGCTGACAGTGACTAGTGCGGGCAGCGATGCCTTGACTACCTCATACCCATCGGTCAGCGCCCTCTGCACTACTATGCCGCCGTCTTCGACGTCGATTTTCTGGGCAAGAGTGACGCACGGTAGGCCAAGGAGTTCGGCGATACCTAGAGGCACCATCGAATTGTCCCAGTCCGACGCCTGTCGTCCGCACAGAACGAGATCAACGCTGCCTATCTTCCTGATTGCCTCGGCAAGTGCCTTCGCAGTCGCGAATGCATCAAGCTCTGCCACTGCGGGATCGTCCACAAGAATTAAGTTGTCGGCTCCCATGGACAGGGGCTTTTTCATCACATCCATTACGAAACCGCTACCCACGGAAATCACGGTCACCTCAGCGCCGATGGATTCCTTCAACTGAAGCGCGGCTTCGACAGCGTTCTCGTCGAATCCGTTAACGACAGGTGGAATCCCCGCTGCCGGCAGCACCCGCTTCGCGTCAGGATCGATTCTGAAGGCCGAGGCTGGTGTCTCTGGATCGACGACCTGTTTCGCGCAAACGACAATGTTCATGGGCACTGGATCTATACCTCATGGGAATGCTGAGACTCGCTACGAAAGGCAATCGGACTATAGCAAAGAAATTTGCGCTCATGCAATTTACCGGTGAGTAGTGGCAATTCTTTAGTGCGAGGCGTTGTACGGTTAGATTGGCCAAGACGTGTTGGGATTTGCACGTGTATTCAGTGTATCAAAGTCGCGATTACCACACGAAGTCAATACTCCAACTGGACTCCATCCTAAGACTTAAAAAAGTATTGGAAATTAATGATAAATTTGCTGAATTCCTACCTTGAAATCGTCAAGGTAGGCGAGATTATAATTCGAACTGACCTGGCCGTCCCGTCGCTGATCTCCGATTCTCCGACGAGTCTCCAGATCGCTGCATGCAGAAGTGTGTGGAACAGGGGGGATTCCAATTCGTTGGATTCTGTTCCGCCCGCAAAGACTTTCGGGTCAGCGTGGTCATAGCCCATAGAAGCTATGACTGAGAGAAATATTACGTTCTTTGCCCTTGACATAGGTGCGTGCGCCGCTTGGCTGCGTTGGAAGTCCCTCTTTCCCTTGCGTGGCGCTGATCGATGCACAGCATCTAATGTGACTTTTATTGAGGAGTTATGGAAATGGTGATCTCGTCGGCACCATCAACCACTACCGGACTGCAAACTCGAAAAAACGTATGCCCACGCTGTGACGGGTCCTTGGTTTCCAACTACTACGAGCCTCAGTGTCTCCAGTGTGGGTACGTCGATTACACATACACGCCGCCAACTCGGATAGGAAGCAAGAATCTGTTGAGCGCCGGCACGCGCTTTGTATTCAGGTACATGGGCGATGCTCCGAAACTAACCGAGACGTTGGCCCACGTACAGCTACGCAGGCTGCGCAACCGGGTCGTGTTCGGTATGACGTGCCCGCTCTGCGATTCTCCGGATGTGGAGATGGAACAGTCTTCGCTGAGTGGGAAGCGCAAGGAGGTCCGAGAGGAGCGTTACCGCTGTCCATACGGCCATCGTGTGTCTTTGATTCCGCGCAAGGACGGCGGCATGGGGTGGAAGTAGCCACCTCCGACGGCAAAGTAGGACTAGTGATGATCGGGGCTCTTAGGTGTCCCCGGTCATTTTCACTTGCAGCCTCCCGACATACCTCTGACACCAATGACTACCGTCACTGAAGCAGTCCGCACGTCCAACGGCAAGCCCGTCATCATCTGCGACGTGTCTCCACCGCGTGGGGCTGGCCCCGGGCCCCTTGACAACGTAGCAAATCTCGACGCCGACTTCCTGTCGATCGCCTACAATCCGGGCCAGTCGGTCCGAGTTAACTCGGTACTTGCCGCAAGCTACGTTCTCAAGTGTCTTCAAAAGCCGGTGGTTTTCACGTTGGCTACTCGCGACATGAACCGCATCGCGATTCAGAGTCTGCTGCTTGGAGCGTCGTGGAACGGACTCCACAATGTAGTGGTCGTGAGGGGTGACCAGTTGCGAGATCGCGATCGCCGCCGCGTGAAGTCGGTCAACGACTATACGACCACTGCTCTCCTGTCTGACATCTCCCAGATGAATCGAGGCCGCGACTTCCGAGGACTCTCTCTTTCTGCCCCCACATCGTTCTGTTCTGGGGCGACAGTGGACTTTGCGAGGGGTATCGATGCTCAGGCCACACTCGTCGCCCGCAAGATCAGCGCCGGCGCGCAATTCTTACTGTGCCAGGCACACTTCTACCCACCGGACATAGTAGAATTCCAGCGACGTCTCACAATCCTTTCCAATGAGGCGCCGACGCTCTTCGCCGGAGTCCAGGTTTTGGCTTCCGATGGGATAGATTTCGGAAACGTACCCGACCACCTACGTATTGAACTGGACGCAGGCAGGTCTGGACTGGACATAGCCAAGGAGTTGGCGCTGGAACTGTGGACCCTCGGAGTCACGACTTTCTATCTGATACCGACGATTCGGAGGGGAGGAGTACGCGATTACCACAGTGCCGCTGACTTAGTCAGTTACATCAGATCGCTGGGCGTTTCCCTTCCGACCCATTGTCGTTGACTCGACTAAAAGCCATAGATATAATTTTCGTCAAGCCAATGTGAACGAGGTATTAACAGTGGCCACCGAAACGGGAAAGCGGTATTTCTGCGAGAAGTGTGGCGCCGAATTCGTCGTCACGAGAGGGTCTGATGAAGGAGACATCCACTGCTGCGGCGAACCGCTGAGCAAGAAGTAGCCGATCATCTGCCCGACGCAGGAAGTCTCCGAATTCAGGAGTGAACTCCAATGCCCAACCAGCTAGGACGACGATATCAGTGTGAGTCCTGCGGCACGATGGTGCTGTGCACCAAGCCAAGCACAGGCGCTATCCTCTGCTGTCAGGCCGAAATGCCTGTTCAGCAGCCCAGAAAGCTGCCGTCTTCCGACTAAGCCTTCTTTCCAAGTCCAGTCTTAACCCACGGCCACGGCGTTGGCCTGAGCATATGTCTCAAGCCAACGTTGTCTGCGTCGCGGATGCGTGTTGCTCATCTGCGTGGTACGAGCTTCTCACCAGCGGTCCGGACGCGACGTGATCGAACCCCAGCTCCTCCCCGATCAGCCTCAGCTCATCGAACTCGGACGGCGTATACCACTTTATCAGCGGCGTGTGTTTATCTGAGGGCCGCAGGTACTGCCCTATCGTTAGCAGATTGCAGTCCATGGACCGCAGGTCCCTCATTGTCTCGATAATCTCGTCCCAGGTCTCACCCAGCCCGACCATGATGCCGGACTTGGTGACAGCGCTCCTGTCCAACTCACGTGTACGTCGAAGCAGTTCCAGCGACTGATCGTAATTGCCCCTGGGACGCACCCTCCTGAATACTCGCCTGACTGTTTCTATGTTGTGGTTGAGCGTATCTGGCTTCGAGTCCATAACCGTTGCCAGGGCGTCCCAGTTGCCCTCGAAGTCCGGAATCAATAGCTCCACCCTGCACTCGGGGAGCCTCTTGCGGACCTGTCGTACACACTGCGCGAAAATGAACGCCCCGCCGTCCGGCAGGTCGTCCCTGTTGACCGACGTGATTACAGCGTAGCTCAGACCCATTCTCTCGACCGTTTCCGCAAGACGAATCGGCTCCTCAAGATCGAGCCCGACGGGCGTGCCCGTCGTTACGGCGCAATATGCGCACGCCCTCGTGCAGATGTCCCCAAGGATCATGAACGTCGCCGTTCCACGCTCCCAGCACTCGCCTATGTTGGGGCAATGCGCCTCTTCACATACCGTATGGAGCCGCTCGGACCTCAGCATGTCCTGTAGGCGCAGGTAGTTCGGCCCGCCGGGCATCCGTACCTTGAACCACTCTGGAAGACGACGTTGTGCTGCCATTGACTCCCCCTGTATGCACTGCCTTGATAATACCAGATTGACCCTCCATTGCTTGCGGCTTACCGATATGTCCTCTGTGCTATATTGAATCCCCTAGGCAACTTTGCCGGAGTCGGAATGGTAGCTGGTACAGAGAACAGACAGAACACCCGTAGATCTCCCCCTTCGCCCGAGCCGGAGACCGAATTCACCGAGCTTCTCCTGGGCGAGATGGACGAGCTGGGCGATACGTCAGCTGAGTTCGAGGGCGAATCAATCAACGTTGCGGGCGGCATTCCGGGTGAGCGGGTTATCGCCCGGATTCATCGCTACCGTCGAAGACGCAAGCAGCGAGTCTCTGCGCTTGTGAAGACGGTCGTCACCCCATCTCCGGACCGGGTCACTCCAAAGTGCGGCTACTACGGCGCATGTTCGGGCTGTCAGTGGCAGCACATAGCCTATCCCGCCCAGCTCGAACTAAAGCGCCAAAGAATCATCCGGGAATTTGCTGGGTACGAGTCGCTCAGTGGAGTCCATGTCGGTGATACTTTGCCTGCCCCCACCGAGTACTACTACCGCAATCACGCGCGCTTTACGGTACGCAGGAGCGGCAAGCTTGGCTTCTCCAACAGGATAACTCGCCGTTTCGTAACAGTAGACCATTGCATGCTGATGTCCCCGGCCATCAATGACACGGTCACCGAATTTCAGAACCGCGCAGGCGAAACGACGAATATGTCAGTCCGAGTCGGCGTCAATACCGGCGACCTCCTGGTCCAGCCAACGTTTCAGAATCCAGAACTTGGCGTTCCATCAGGGCAAACACACTACCGGGAGCGTATGGGCAACAGAGACCTGCGGATCGCTTCCCCCTCATTTTTCCAGGTCAACACCGCACAGGCCCTCAACCTGATCGACCTAGTTAAGAGCAGGCTGGACCTTCGCCCCGGCGACGTTCTCGTGGACGCCTACGCCGGAGTCGGCGTGTTTGCGATTCTTCTTGCACCCTTCGTTTCCAGGGCAATCGCAATAGAGGAGTCGGCCTCGGCCATTCAGGACGGCAAGTCAAACGCCGCCGACCTGGAAAACGTCGAATTCGTTCAGCTCAAGACGGAAGTAGCCCTCGCCGATCTCATAGAGGTCTGTGACCTGAAGGCCGCTCCGGATGCGGTCATTCTCGACCCCCCGCGTGTCGGCTGTCATCCTGCGGCTCTCGAGTCGCTCGTCGATCTCGCCCCTGGTCGTGTCGCTTACGTGTCGTGCGATCCGCCATCTTTGGCGCGAGACTTGAATATCCTGACACATGGCGGTTACTCCGTATCACACGTCCAGCCAGTGGACATGTTCCCGCAGACGTACCACGTAGAGTCGGTCACGATCCTGCAACGACGGGCCACGGAAGTCGACTGAGGACTGACTTTGGCAGGCCATCCCAAAATCACTCTCCTCTCCTCATCTGCAAGAAGGCGCGAGATCATCGGTCAGACTTTTGACTGCGTTTCGATTGAGAATTCAAGGGGCGAAGAACCTCGGCCAGACCCACGTGAACCCGCACGCGACTACGTAATTAGATCGGCGATTGCCAAGCTCGGACCTCCTCCGTCGAGTGGCTCCGAAGGGTGTCTCATCAGTGCCGATACCGTTGTCGTTCTGGACGGCGCCATACTTGGCAAGCCAGCATCGATGGGCGAGGCTAGGTCGATGCTGGAGAACCTTAGCGACGCCTGGCACGAGGTGATTACAGGCGTTGCGATTCTAGACTCTCGCAATGGGACGGTATCAACCGATGCCGAATCATCCCTCGTGCGGACCCGCCCATTCACCAACGAGGAGATCGACGTCTACGCATCTGGCAATGAGCCGTACGACAAAGCCGGCGCCTACGCCGTTCAGGACGATCGATTCAGGCCCGTTCTTCGCACAGAGGGTTGCTATCTGAACATCGTCGGTCTTCCGTTGTGCTTGGTGCTTACGATGCTGCGACGGCTCAAAGCGGCGGTCGAATTGCGGGACTTGAGCAGCATCCCCTACTATGACAGATGCACCGACTGCAAGCTCGGCGACTTGGAGGATCCGCTGTGAACATTCTGGGAATGGGACCGTTGGAGATCATTGTGATCCTTCTGCTCGCCTTCATCTTCCTGGGCCCGGAGCGCATGACGGACGCCGCACGATTGCTTGCCAGGGCAATCAGAGAAGGTCGGAAACTCGCCTCAAGTATCCCCCGTGTGGTTGTTGAGGACGATGAGATCAAAGTTGTCGATCGCGGAAAGTCAACGAGCCTGATCAGAGATCGACCTTCACAGTCCACTGAACCGCCTGCACGGGACGCCGCTGAGGATACCCCTGAAAGCGATGGCCCGGTGCCCTTCTCACGTGGGGCCGCCACTTCGCAGAAAACTGACGCTGCCGATTCGCGCTCCGATGGTCGACCGCAATGAACGAGGACGGCGTCCCGCTTGGATCACACCTTCTTGAGCTTAGACGACGGCTGACCTACGCGGCGTTGTCCGTGCTGGTTACGACAGCGGTTGCATTCGTGTTCCACGAGCAGGTCTTGGTCCTTTTAATGGAACCTGCCCAGCAGTTCGTAGACACTCCCGGCAAGAAACCCATCTTCACGGAGCTGACAGAATTTATATCCGTCGCCGCCAAGACATCGCTGCTGGTAGGACTCTTCGTCTCTCTCCCGTTCGTGCTGTACCAGGTGGTGATGTTCGTGGCGCCGGGTTTGAATCCCAAAGAGCGCAGGTACCTCTATGTGCTGATGCCCGCGAGCCTGCTGGCGTTTGTGGTTGGCGCCGCATTCGGATACAGGGTCCTCTTCCCCCCTATGGTGAACTTCCTTCTGGACTTCGGATCAGAGGTCGCTACGCCCTTCATTAGCATCCGCAGCTACATCAACCTGATGCTTACACTGCTATTCTGGATGGGCGTGATCTTCGAAATTCCGGTCGTCACGTTCTTCCTGGCGAAGATTGGGCTGGTGTCGCCAGAGGCACTCGGACGCAACCGAAGATACGCGGTCGTGGCGGCATTCATACTAGGCGCTGTCATCACCCCGACGTTCGACCCCATCAACCAGGGCCTGGTAGCCGTGCCAATCATCGTGCTGTACGAGGCAAGCGTGTGGTTGGCAAAGCTGGCTGTCCGGGGGAGACGAAAGTCGGCCGCGCTAAGCGCAGAGTGATAGGCCGAAAAAGAGAAGCATCGCCCTTATAAAGGGCGACGCCGGCTCGCTTAGCTCGCTTGTAGACCGAGAATGAAGCTAGGAGGGCTTCTCCCCCGACCGGTCGCTCGAATCTGTAGTTGCCGGGGTGTTCGGCTCGTCTTCCACTGTCGCCTTGCGGAACTCTCGGATCGACTTGCCGAGCGCGCCTCCGATATCCGTCAGCCGTCCGACACCGAAGATAATCAACACTATGAATAGGATGATTATAAGCTCAGTGGGCCCTATTCTGGGTATCATCGCACACTCCTTGTACAGACATAGCGACTCTACGTCACATGATAGCGTCGGCGCACATCGCGGTCAATTCGACTCGCGTCCCACGATGTCGTAGGTGTGCAGGTATAATTGAAGCACACTGCCTTGCTTTCAAATCTCAAGAGAGGTCGCTCCGATTGTGTCTATGCAGCCGAACAAGCAAGATCTACAGGGCACTCAAGCTGAAGTCCCTCAAGCTACGAGACACGTAAACGTGAGTCGATCGGCGGTCGTTGTGCTCGGCGCCCTTGTGCTTGGTTTTGCACTCGGCCTAGTTGCAGCCTTCCAGTTTGGTTGGACACAGGACGAGGGAGCCAGCCTGTTTGACGATGCCAAAGTGTCGCGCATCTTTGAAGAGGTCAGCCCGGCAGTAGTTGAGATTGAGGCAATCCGGAGGCTGGGCAATCTCCAGTTGGACATTCCATTCTGGGGCTCAGGTTTCCTGGTCGACGAAGATGGACACGTCGTCACCAACTACCACGTCGTTTCGGGTGGCGAGGAGTTCATTGTCCGGCTATCGGATGGCAGAGAAGTTCCTGCGGAGCGATTGGGTGTCAGTCAGGCCGATGACCTGGCCGTCCTCAGGGTAGACCCTTCCCAAATTGCAGACGTGACTCCACTCACGCTTGCCGATTCTTCTAAGGTCACGCCGGGCCAGCTTGCGATCGCTGTTGGCAGTCCGTTCAGGGAGTTCAACTCGATCGGAGTCGGCGTGGTGAGCGGTATAGACCGCGGTCATCGAAGCATCCTGCATCGACCGATCCCGGACATGATTCAGACAGACGTACCTCTAAACCCCGGCAACTCAGGTGGCCCGCTTCTGAATTCCGACGGCGAGGTCATAGGCATCAACACGTCGATCAGGGTTGAAAGCGGAAGCGCGCGGGTAGAAGAGTTTAGGGTCGGATTCGCCGTGCCCAGCAATACTGCTCGCAACCTGCTGCCACAGCTCATGGATTCTGTCGATCTAAGGCGGCCCTGGATAGGTATTCAGGGCGCGCCGGTGCCGCGACAGATGATGGAGACCCGTGGCCTCCCGAGTGGCATATACGTCACAGGCGTCTTTGCCGATAGCCCTGCTCGCGGAGCTGGACTGAAGGCCTTCCCTCGATTCGGCTCCAGTGGTGGTGGCGACGTGATAATGGCCGTCGATCACGTACAGGTGGAGTCGGTAGACGAAATGGTAGGCTACCTGAACTCCAAGACGCCCGGCGACGCGGTCACTCTCACCCTATTCAGAGAGGGCAAGGAGCGCACCGTTGAAGTAACTTTAGACCCGTGGCCTGACGGAGCCTGATCGCACGGCAGTCTTTGAATGCTGCCGTATTGGGCGGTGCCGGTTGGTCTGTCCCCTACTGCAGCGGCGAGAAATCCATTGGGAGCATGAGCTTGTTTTCCTGGGTCAACGGTGCAATACCCCCGGGAGGCGGCCACACACCCTTCTCGCGGGTCTCCGCGCGAATCTGCGCGCGCTGGTCGTAGCTCTCGTATGCCCACATGTGAACCCACGTGTTCAACTCACCCAGTTCAGAGTACCAGGCACCTACCAGTGGCGAGAACTTCTCGCGCTCTTCGATATGCTCTCCCCACTTTTCGATAACGTTGGGGATGTCTCCGGGAGCGTAGGTATAGATCCTCATTTCGTAAACGGGGCCCAGCTTGGCCTCCCCGTGGTCCTTGTTGAAGGGGGCCGGCAGGAATATGTCCGACCGCATGTTGTTGATGAACTCGGAGTTGTTCGGTGGCCAGATGCCTTTTGCAGTCACGGTCGAGCGGACCTCATCGCGCTGGTTTAGGTCTTCGTATGGCCATACGTGGACCACTTGGTTGAGCGGCCCCGCCTCCGTGTACCAAAACCCGAAGAGTGCCGAATAGTCCAGCCGGCCCTCCTTGAGTTTGGCCCCTGAACGCTTTTCAAACTCCGGCACAGATCTCGGCTTGAGGTCGTACGTTCTGAATTCGTAAATCACCTTACGCTCCTGAGAGTTGAGTTGACCACCGGAAATCAGCAGCTAATGAGCTTATCTGACAGACCGCGAACCACAGGAAATAGCATAGCTTCTTCCGTGTTCTCAGCCGACTTGAAGCCTAACATGCTGCATCCGGTTTGTGAACCGAAATCGGTGTTCGGCCCAGGACCTTTCGTTTGTCTGAATAGCAGGCTGGTCTATCAGTCAATTGCCCCATCTCTCTCAGAAAGTGGGCTGGAGGGAGGGTTAAGGACGTTGCTTCACTTATGCCATGTCCAATAATCGAAAGACCTTGTGAGGTCAGCCATTGAGACCGCCTGACCCGATCTCCTACGATAGCCCAG
The DNA here is from genome assembly GCA_034428835.1 of Dehalococcoidia bacterium. Taxonomy (GTDB): domain Bacteria; phylum Chloroflexota; class Dehalococcoidia; order Lucifugimonadales; family UBA1123; genus VXRN01. The sequence continues at coordinate 5,910 of DAOUHG010000306.1, read as the reverse complement.
AGTGGACCGCTCTGATCGGCAAGCCATACCCGCTTAGGAGAACCAGATCCAATGTCCCAAACCGTACTTGTCACGGGAGGCGCAGGGTACATAGGAAGTACTGTCTGTTCAGCCCTCCAAGACGCTGGGCACCGCCCCATCGTCTTGGATTCGCTCACTGGTGGCAACCTCGGCATGGTCGGAAATCGGCCGTTCTATCGCGGCGACATAGGAGACCCTGTTCTCCTGGCCAAGATTTTCTCCGATCATCCAGACCTGCGCTGTGCCGTCCACTGTGCGGCACTGGCGATCGTACCCGATTCGGTGGAGAGACCACTGGAGTACTACTCCAACAACGTCACGGGTTCGATCGACCTTTTCAGGAACCTCGCTGAGCATGGATGTCGCGGAATCGTATTCAGCTCGTCAGCGTCCGTCTATGACGCAGCATTCGGCCCAGAGGTCACTGAGTCATCCCCCGTCAAGCCAATGAGCCCATACGCACGGACAAAGATGATGGTCGAGATGATACTCGAAGACATGGCAGCAACAGTCGGCCTCAGCGCACTCTCGCTCCGATACTTCAACCCGATCGGCGCCGATCCCAAAATGAGGTCGGGGCAGGTACAGAAAGTGACGTCGCACATCCTGAGTGTTCTGGTAGAAGTTGCCTCAGGAAGACGATCCACATTCAGTGTCACTGGCACGGAGTGGCCTACCCGGGACGGGACAGGTGTCCGCGACTACGTTCACGTCTGGGATTTGGCCAACGCGCACGTAGCCGCCGTCGAGCGCCTCGACGACATCTTCCCGGAAGGTGGAGGCTACGAAGTCATAAACCTTGGGACTGGCTCCGGAGTGACGGTGCGCGAATTCGTCAAGGCGTTCGAGAGCGTCCACGGCTATGGGATTCCTACGACCGACGGCCCTCCCAGGCCGGGCGACGTCGCGGGAGCATACGCTAGCGTAGAGAAAGCATACCGCCTGCTGGGTTGGCGTCCAACGCTCTCACTGGAGGACGGCATTCGTCACGCTTTGGAGTGGGCCGATAGAGTTGACAGGTGATTTGAGGCCAATTTGACCCTGTGCTATACTTTCGTGGGCGCGTTCGAGTGCCGGCCAATGGCTCGGTGCGCCCGGAGTTCAGCCCCATAGAATAGCTATTGAGGAATAAGGCGGGAGTACATGGTTCAGACCTCACCTGAAGCGCTTGTGACAAGGCCTACACAACCCATGGCGGCGTTCCTTTCGCCACAGGGACCGGTGACGATGAAGTCCCTGCTGGAGGCGGGTGTTCACTTCGGACATCAGAAGCGTAGATGGAACCCGAAGATGAAGCAGTACATCTTCTCGCACCGAAACGGTATCCACATCATCGACCTTCAGAAGACTCTGCGAATGTTGGATACCGCAGTGGAATTCATGACCGAGATGGTCGCCCAGGGCAATCGCGTCCTCATGGTGGGCACGAAAAAGCAAGCTCAGGACTCGATCATCCATGAAGCCAATAGGAGCGGGGCGTTCCACATTACTACCCGCTGGCTCGGCGGGACACTTACCAACTTCAAGACGATTCAATCTCGAATTGACTACTTGGTTCATCTCGAGCAGGAACAGGCCAAGGGAGAGTTCGCGAGGCTGACCAAGCGGGAATCATTGAAGCTCGAAGACACCATTAGGCGTCTTAACCGGCACCTGTCTGGCATCAAGGAGATGACTGAGATGCCAGGCGTACTGTTTGTAGTGGACGTTGGCAAAGAGCACATCGCGGTGGCCGAGGCTCGCAAGGTCGGCGTGCCGATTGTGGCGCTGGTAGATTCGGACTGCGACCCGGACCAGATCAACTACCCAATTCCAGGCAACGACGACGCGATCAGGTCAATCCGGCTGGTCACTGCAAAGATGGCGGAGGCGATCATCGAAGGCCACAATCGGAGACTGGCGCTGGAGACAGAAGAGGTCTCTAACGTCGATTCCGATGCTGCTCCAGAGGGGTCTGCGGTGGCGGTGCCCGCTGAGGGAACCACGGTCAACACGCCAGTCTAGGGCGATGGAGTCGTCCTGATTCCGGCATCTGTACAGGAATAAAACCTCGGGTCCAGAACGACCCTACATAGGAATAGCAAGAGGAAAATGGCAGTTACAGTTGACAATATAAAAGCCCTGCGCCAGATTACCGGCGCAGGGGTTATGGACAGCAAGCGAGCGCTGGAAGAAGCCAGTGGCGACATCAAGAGGGCCGAAGAGATCCTGAAACAGCAGGGCATCGCGTCCGCCGCCAAGAAGGCCAATCGCGCAACAGACCAGGGCCTGATCGAGTCGTACATCCACAGTGGCGGCAGAATCGGAGCAATCGTTGAAGTTAACTGTGAGACGGACTTCGTGGCACGCACAGAAGACTTCAAGGCTCTCGCTCACAACTTGGCAATGCAGGTCGCGGCTATGTCCCCGTCCTACCTAGACAAGTCGGCTGTGCCCGAGAACGAGACTGTTGACCCCGGTCAGGATTGCCTTCTTCAGCAAGCGTTCATCAGGGATCCGGCCAAGACCGTTCAGGACTTGGTTAACGAGACCGTCAGAAGGTTGGGTGAAAATGTCCGCGTGAGAAGATTCACACGCTTCTCGCTCGGTGAATAATTCGAGGTCTTCCCATCGGCCCACGATATAAACGGATCCTGCTGAAGCTCAGCGGGGAGTCTCTACGAGGCGATCGGGACTTCGGTATCGACCCGTCTGCCGTCGAATTCATGGCAGAAGAGATTAGGTCAGTTCTCGATCTTGGCGTCGAGATGGGTATCGTAGTCGGCGGGGGAAACATCTGGCGGGGCACTCAGGCCGAGTTGGATGGGATGGATCGCGCCACCGCAGATTATGCGGGCATGTTGGCTACAATTATCAGCGCGTTGGCTCTCCAGGACACCTTGGAGCGCAAGTTTGGTCTTGTAACCCGTACTCAAAGCGCTATCAATGTCTCCCAGGTTGCGGAACCGTACATCCGCAGGAGGGCCATAAGGCACCTTGAGAAGGGCCGCATCGTGCTTTTCGCAGCGGGTACCGGCAACCCGTTCGTAACAACTGATACCGGAGCTGCTCTGCGAGCAGTAGAGATCGGTGCGGACGTATTGCTGATGGCAAAGAATAATGTAGACGGCGTCTATGAAGCTGACCCGATGAAATATCCGGACGCCAAGAAGATCAAGCACCTCACTTACTTCGAGGTCCTCGAAAAGCGCCTCGGCATTATGGACACGACCGCACTGTCTCTTTGTATGGACAACGATGTGCCAATCATAGTTTTCGATCTCTTCAGACAGGGCAGCCTGAAGAGAATCGTTCGCGGAGAGGCCCTCGGCTCGGTGGTCTCCTCCGATGGCAATGTCAGGGTGGGCTGACCGCGCCAGAGTGAACGGCGGTCGACTATACTTAGACTCATCCTTTCCACTTTCGGAGGTTTTGAGACATGGCAGACGTTGATGAAGTCCTCGACGATACCACCTCAAGAATGGAGAAGTCGGTAACCGCCTTGGAGCGTGAATTGGGGGGCATCAGGACTGGAAGAGCATCGCCCAGACTGGTCGAAAGCCTCCTGATTGACTACTACGGTGTTCCCACACCGTTGAACCAGATCGCTTCGATTACTGTTCCCGAGGCTAGGCTGCTCATGATCCAGCCGTGGGATAGGTCGGCTATGAAAGAGGTCGAAAAGTCGATTATGAAGTCCGACCTCGGCCTGATGCCTAATAGCGACGGTACCCTCATCCGCATCTCAATCCCCCCTTTAACTGAGGACCGCAGGCGCGACCTCGTCAGGCTTGTTGGCCGTAAGGTAGAGGACGGCCACGTTGCGGTGCGCAATATTCGCCGTTCGGGCGTCGAGAGCTTCCGGTCGATGGAACGAGACAAAGAATTGTCCCAGGACGAGTCGCGGAGAGCGCAGAGCGATCTCCAGGATCTCACGGACCTCTTCATCGGTCAGATGGACGAAATGAAGAAGGGCAAAGAGCAAGAGGTCATGGAAGTTTGATACTTCCGGCTTCCGCCACAGCCGCCAGTTCAGACGTTCGCACCGAAGCCGGCAGGGTGCCGCTTCATGTCGCTATTATTATGGATGGCAACGGCAGGTGGGCCGTCGGTCGCGGGCTTTCACGTTCGGATGGACACCGGGCTGGCACGGAGAACGTCCGGAGATCGATCGAGTCGTTTGCCCAGGCAGGCGTCAAGTATCTCACCTTGTACGCCTTCTCCACCGAGAACTGGGAGAGACCGTCTGCGGAGGTGAACGCACTCATCTCGATCTTCCGCGACGTGATCGAGTCGGAGTCTGAAAACCTAAACCGTCAAGGTGTGCGCATTCGCCACATCGGTAGTCTCCAGAGGCTCCCCGACGACTTGCGCCACGCGATCGAGGATAGCATCGCACTCACTAATGGCAACGACCGCCTGACGCTCTCCGTTGCCTTCAACTACGGTTCGCGCGCGGAGATACTCAATGCGGTCAGGAGGCTAATCTCCGATGGGGTGGACCCTGACGGTATAGACGAGTCTCTGTTTGCCGGGTATCTCGACACCGCCGACATTCCTGACCCTGATCTCATTATCAGAACGGCAGGCGAAATGCGGCTGTCAAACTTTCTGCTTTGGCAGGCGGCTTATGCCGAATTCTACAGTACGTCGGCGCTCTGGCCTGACTTCGATGAAGTAGAGGTTGAAAAGGCTCTTGATGCCTACAGCCGGAGGATGCGCAAGTTCGGCCGCGTTGAAGCCTGACTCTGTCAGGCCAGCGTTCCTGCGGCCGGGCTGAGCCTTGATTCCGCGCTTACTCACGGCAGCTGTGGGCCTACCGGTCCTGATTGCCTTAGTGTGGGCCGGAGGATATTGGCTCGTAGGGCTTGTAGCCGTCATCGCGGCGCTGGCGTCGTGGGAGCTGTGCCGAATGGCCACCGCCTGGGGACAGCCACCTCTCGTCCTCCCAGCTATAGCGCTGACTGCGTGTCTCGCGGCTTCCGGGCACTTTCTCATCGGACTCGAACTCGGCGCAATAGCTGGGGTCGCTTCGCTCTGCGGAGCCGGACTGTTATTGGCCCTACACCGGAGCAGAGGAGCGTTGGTTTCCTCGCTGGCGACCGTCTTCATCGTACTGTTTATCGGCGGAGCGATGTTCAATGCCACGCTGCTCGGAAGCCAGCCAGACGGCAGAGAATGGATATTCTTCCTGCTGGCCGTGACTTTTGGGACCGACACGGGCGCGTACATCGTGGGAAAAGCGATCGGCTCAAGAAAACTCGCGCCAACGGTCAGTCCCGGCAAGACTTGGGAGGGCGCGATTGGCGGACTTGTTGGCGCGACCCTTGCGGGCGCGATCTTCGCCTGGGCTATGGGCGCCGGCGGTCCGTGGTTGGTTGTAGCGCCCATTCTCGGAATCACTGGACAGATAGGCGATCTGTACGAGTCTAAGCTCAAGCGTCTGGCGAGCTTTGATGACTCAGGAGCGATCTTTCCAGGCCACGGCGGTGTCCTGGACCGACTGGACTCGATAACCTTCAACTTGATTGTGCTGGCCCTTGTTCAGGCTCTATTCTCGTGACTCTGCTCACGCAGCGTTACCACTCGCTTCCATAATTGGGAAACTGCGCAGAACCTGTATCAGTTTAGTTGGTGTGGCTATTTGAGCATGCTCCGGAGCGCGGGCGTCTCGCCCACACTCGTTCGTCCAGGACCTGCCGGAAGGCGATTGCCGATTGAGTCACCCACGAATTGTTACAGGCTCCACAGATTGGCAGTCTTGGTCGCCCGCGCAATTGTTGGGAAGCATCAAAACTCTGGTGGGTAATCATGCTGCGGTATTGTTGGTATGCCACATGCTGTCCCAGTCGTTGTTCAATGTGAGCACTCTCAGCGCCACGACCTCGTCTGCGCAGGCTCTCTTCCAAC
>DAOUHG010000305.1:0-6107 GCA_034428835.1 Dehalococcoidia bacterium | reverse complement strand
CCAATGCGTGGCTCTGTGACGGTTTCTCTGATCCTGACAAAGGAGGGCCTGTCCAGTGGTGAGGCGTGGTTCTGCTCAACTCCATTCCCAGGGGCCAGTCGCTCGAGTGCCGACCAGACCTGAACTGTTGAACACGGATCCGGCATACCCAGCCGCGCATGCCTGTAGCGAATTGCAGCCGCGGCTACGCGCAGTGTACCCGGCGTGGCCGGCGACGCAACTTTCCGGTTCCATGCGGGCGATATATTGCCATGACGCCGGTCCTCCAGGTAGCGCACGACCACACCGGGATCCAGTGGAAGGGTGTGGGAGATGCCCTCCTGGTTGCCCCATTCGACGAAGCGGTTCCACTGAGCCTCGTAGTTCCTGTGCGTACTCTCCGACGCAGGAAAGAGGCGCCCCTGTCCGCCTGGGCCGTACAGCATCTCTGAACCTCCCCCATCCTGTGGCCGCTCATTCATCCGGGTGCCTTCGTGCTTCTAAACCATACATTAGGAATATTATAAGCAGTGTTAGCTACAGAGGGAAGTATGAGAGGTAAAAGGTCTCCCAAATCAATTGCACTTGACACGAAGCTATGGATATGTAATATAAGGTGTTAGCTATGACTATAGGAAGGTTCGTAGTTGTAGCTAGCTACTCACCACAGTCGGCGCGGCACGCCCACAGGCCTGCCGCCCACCGTCGCCATTCCAGTCTACGTCGGCCTGGCTCCGACGCCACCGGGAACACATACGGCCCTTGGGAACGGCTTGTCGCTGGACACAACATCGGTGCGAGCAAAGCATCCAAGGTCAACAGCAAGTCGGCACTGAGATTGTCTTGCGGCTAACCTTCCGACTGGACACAGCAGTTCAGTCACGTTATAGTTCGCAGTGACTCACCACAGTCCCGTTTGCAGATTAACGCTGCCCAGATGTGGATGTGCATAGGGATACGGCCTTATGCCCCCTTCCGGTCTCCATCTGGGCCGCGGCGACTGTGGTGAGTAGCCAAATCCCAAACCGGGTAGGGGGTTCCCGATGGCTACCAAGTGGATCAGCACTGTTGGTTTTATCCTGGCGTTTGCATCAGCCTTCACGTCTTTCAGCTGTGGCGACCCCCCTCCTACATCAGACACCAAGGCTGCGGTGCCGACAGCGACCTCGGTACGCGATCCAGAAATCGCCACCCCTACGCCCTCCATCCCTGAGCCAGTCGCCACGATAGAACGACCGGCCAACCAACAGGCAACGCCTTCCATTCCTCCCGCGCCGCCTGGCGCAACGTCTACTCCCGGCCCCGCCGGGACGCCCCCGACCGAGGAGGCGTCCAAGCCACCACCAGTTCCAACCGCCACTCCTCCATCTCCCACGCCCACTCCGATACCAAAGCCGGTTGGTTACAACCACGGCCTCGAGCACGGCTTCTCCCTAGTGCAGACGCACAGGGAACCCTCCGCCGACCGCCAGGGCTGGGTTGACATTACCCTGGCCCTGGCGGTTACAAGGTTTGGCCCGGATGAAGAGGCCGCGGGTGAAATCTCCTACGAGGTTCTGCCAGACTCGATCTGCTTCCACAACAGTCAACTTCCCAACGACTGTATCAGCGTGGTGTGGGGCAGCCAGGAACAGTTCGTTGGCGAGTTCGCCGACCAGAAGAAGACGGGGCCCTTCGAAGTCCCATTCGGCGCGGCCCTGCTGCTACCGGTTACATTTCAGGTCGCCGAAAACGCCACGAAGTCGAGCCTGATCGCGGGGGAGGACAAGGTCCCCGTTGACCTGAGCGCCAGAGTTGGATCGGTCCAACCTGAAGTGGAACCCCTGCCCGCGCCCACACCTAAAGGGTCGGACGGAACTGACGCGTATTTCATGGACGATTCATACGGAATCGCCATCACCGGCGTGTCGAGTGAACCGGATAGCGACAGTCCAGTCCTGGTGACGGCTGAAGTGGGACTCTCCGTGCTGTCTTTGAACGACAACGAAGAGTTGGCCCCTGGCATACAGATATCGGACGCTCCCGGACGCGTGTGCTTCGCCTCGGTCTCGGGAGACGAGTGCATTGAAGTCCGGTGGGGAGACCGGGACGAGTTCAGTGCGCGACTATCGCTCTCTGGAGATGCGCCCGAGACGTGGCCCAGGGGCCACGGGTGGCAGGCCGCGATATCCTTCAAGGTCCCCGGCGGTGTGAAGGACGCAACCCTCCTGTTCGGAGATCAAGAGCTGCCTATTGACTTAAGGGGGATGAAGGGGGCGTCGCCAGCCTTCTCGTACATGGCACACTTCCCCGAGTTTTCACTCACCTCCGGGTCGACCCTGTATGACTCCGACCGCATGAGTGTCACGCTGGAAAACGTACACCATGAGGTGGACAGCGGGGACGTGGTGCTGGCATTCCGCACATCCAACAACAGCGAGGGTGCCGACTTCAAGCCGCAGATAGAATTGCGAGGGACGCGTCTCTCCGCCGGGGGGATAGTCTTTGACGGGTACCTGTACTCGACGCCGCCCGCTGCCGCTCGCCCACCCAGACCGCAGGTAGCCCCCTCGTCGATGTCTGAGGGCGACCTGTACAGAGCGACCTTGCCTCGTCTGGCACAGGATCCCTGGGTGCCGAACTGGGAGCCTCATTCCGTAGTTGCGACCGACACCCTTGCCCCCGGGCAAAGTGGCCAGTTGGAACTGAGGATACCCAGGTCGGGGATCAATCGGGAAAACTGGAATGACATACCCTTCGTTTTCGATTGGGAGGATCGTCCTGATGGCTTTGTTTTCCAGCTGGTTGTGTCCGACGCGACAGCCGATTCAGATCCTCAGCAGACGACTCCAGCTTACATCCAGTTCGAGCGAACGTCGGGGGAGCGCCGCCATTGGTCAGGAGAACTCGTGTGGCTGTTTCGAGCTGGAACGGACATGATTGCAGGTCCTGCGACAGCTGACGGCATCGTATACGTGGGCGCAAACAACATCGCACGGTTCGGTCCTACAACCGACTGGGGTCACCTCTACGCGTTGGACGCCATCACGGGCGAGCAGCTATGGCGGTATCAGACTGGCCGACGGACCGCGGTTTCACGGAGCAATGCACCCAGAACGGGTTACGTGAATACCTCACCTGTCGCAGCGGAGGGTGTCGTCTATGTTGGATCCGCTGACGGTTACCTTCACGCAGTGGACGCCGCTACGGGCGAGCAGCTGTGGAAGGTTGATCTGAAGGACCCGATCCATGCAATAGCGGGTGTTGAGGGCGGTGTGGTGTACATGAATTCAAGCAATAACCTCTACGCGGCGGACGCCCGCACGGGAGAGGTTCTCTGGAATGTCGGCTTGGAGATCCCGTGGGGAACATCGGCGTCAATTGGTGGCGGGGTGGTCTGCCTCTCCACTTACATTCCGGGCAGCTCGGAAAGCTATATTCACGCCATCGACGCCCATAGTGGTGAGGAGTTATGGAAATTGCTGGCTCTGGGGACTTCGTTCCCAGTAGTGGAAGACGGCCTGGTGTACTTTGGAACGGTCGACGGGCTGCACGCAATGGACTCCCGGACAGGAATTGAGTCTTGGACTGCCGACTTGGGGGGAGCCTTCATAGTAGGTCAACCGGCGGTTGAAGGCGATGTCCTTTACGCAATCACATCCGACGACGTCCTGCTCGCGGTCGACGCCAAGACGGGCGCAACACTCTGGGAGACTGAGGGGAGAGGCGGCGCGTCAATTGTGATTGCCAGCGAGGTCCTCTACATGTCATCTCACAGCAACCGCCTTCACGTAATTGACTCAAAGACGGGCGATCCCGTATTCGACTTTGAGGCTCAACACAATCCGAGCGGCCTGCCCCCGGTGGTCTCAGGCGACCTGGTCTTTGTCGGTTCGGACAGCGCATACATCCACGCCGTGGTCGCTGCGGTCCCGTGATGACCCGCCCGGCTCTCGAATGGAACGCAATTGGGGGAGGTCTCCTCCCGGAGCGCAAAAGCATGGCGACCTGCTGCCGCGGTCTCAAAATGGCCTCGCCGCCCACGGCGGCTGGTCTCCGCAGCCCGGGTTCCTCTTTGGTAAGAAGAGCACAGTAGAGATGCTACAAGCCACTTCGTCTGAAATGGGGTCAGAGCTAGCATGAAATCAGTCTGTTCGAACCGTTCACTCCAAGATCACCCCAAACGGGGGCAAGGTGATGCACTTGGTCGGACACCGAGGAAAGAGGCCCATGGGCCATCACCAGTTCCGACCATGGGGAGCAAAGCTCGTGCGATTGTCCTCCTGACTCTCACCGTGACAGCCGCGACTCTGGCCGTGGCGTTGGGTTGCGGAGGAGGTGAGAGTGGAGGCGCGGGGCACCATGACCTTGTCCTTGAGGACTACAGGGAATTCACCTCGATCGATGTTGCCGCAATTCTCGAGGCTCCCGTCATTCCAGCTGAACTGTTGACATTCGCAAGTGGGTCATCGCTCCTATATACGGGGGGCGACACAAGTAAACCCGATGAGTGGAAGGAAGAGTGGAGAGAGGCCTTCAATAAGCAAGCCCTCAGTACGCTCGATGACATCTCATATGCGTTGGATGTGACGGTTCCCACAGGCGATCCACGATACGACGCAGACGACTACGCAATCATCGCCGGCAAACTGGATTTCGGGGCCATCAGACAGACTCTGTCGGAGGCCGGAATACGTAGCTCCACTAGAAAGGGCTTCGAGTCCTGGACACCGCCTGGCAACGCTGTAACCTCCCTGGCTTTTTCCGAGGACCGCGGGCTCCTGGTGACCGGGACGGTAGGTAGGTATGGGACTCTTGGGCGTGTGATTGACGCCGTGGCCGAGGAGGACGGCTTCGCTTCCGCCTATGATGGATTCTCCGAGGCAATCCGCAGGGCGGGAGGGGGGCTGGCTACAACGGGCTCCAGGTTCTGCGGCAGTAGTTACATATTCACTTCCGGGGAAGGTTGCGAATTGCACGTGGCAGTGATCAAGGGCGATGATGCGGAGAATACAGAGTTCTTCGGAGTCATGCTCTTTGGCAACGAGAAACTTGCCAAGGATGCAATGGACAGCTTTAGACCCACGTCAAGTCTGGAGCTGGGGATAGAGAAAGTGGAAGTAAAAGGCCGCATTCTTAGCTACGAATTTATTCTCACGAGGTCGGGCAGGTGACGTTTCTGGTCACCCATGGTCCGGACTCGCTCCCCAGCGAAGTCAGTGTGCCGAAACCGCCGTAACCAGAAGTCTGAGGAGGTGAATCTCATGGCATTGATCGGAAACTACATCAAGGCGTTCTAGAAGTACGCCCAGTTCAGCGGGCGGGCGACGCGCTCAGAGTACTGGCTGTTCCAGATCGTCAACCTGGTCATTTACTCTGTTTTAGTGATTGTCTCATTGCAGGCCGGATGGAACACTGCCGTCATTGGAATTCTGGTCGTGTACACGCTGGCGTCGCTGCTGCCACGAATGGCCCTGGCTATGAGGAGACTCCACGACACCGGACGCAGCGGCATCTGGCTTCTGCTCCACGTATTCTCGTTGCTTGGTATGGTAGTCCTGCTTTTCATGTACGCGGGGGGCAGCGATTGGGATAACCGCTACGGGCCCGCACCGAAGTAGGCCCTGGGGGTGAACTCAAGGGCGTGTAGGAGGGGAGCGGTGAACCTGGCCCCACGCGGGCCAAATGCTCGCGACGCCCAGAGCACCGGTCGGTAAATCGCTAGTCCGGTATCCACCCGAAGCGGGTCACGTCCACAGTTCTTCAAACGCCTTTACCGAGCTTCGGAGAATACCCATGGAGGCACCACATGTATGTCCGAGGAATGATTCCACTTGAACCCGACGAGAGAGTTCTCTATTCCGTCGAGCCTGACCTTCAGGGCAACACCATCGCGATGGGTTGTGCGGTCGCCTTTGGACTCCTCCTTTTCCTTCTGCCCGGTCTCATTCTGCTCCTGATCTTCTTCCTTCAGCGAGAGAAGTACAAAGACGCCCAGTGCATTCTGACGACGAAGCGGATTGTTGTGATCGGGTGGGGCTCCAGGGGTCGCACCGTCGAGTTCCCTCTCGAAGAGGTCTCGGAGGTGGCCCACTCCGGCTCTTCCGTAACCATTCGGCGGAAAGACGGCCGTTCGATGAGTATTGATA
>DAOUHG010000304.1:0-3670 GCA_034428835.1 Dehalococcoidia bacterium | reverse complement strand
AGGGAGGCGCACATCATGTCGTCTGGATTGCCACGCGCGGTTGATGGAGGACAGCGTTGAATGGTGCTGGCACGGTGCCGCTGTTCAGGGAAAGTGTCCGTTTAAGCGGCCGGCTGTAAAGGGCGGAGTAATAATTGAGATGGATCAGCGCGTTGTGCGGGACCTACTCGGTCTCCGCGAAGACGCCGTCGCATCCGTAGCCAGGCTGAGGATACTACTGGCCAGCGAGCCATCCATTCATGGGTCGAAGCAACCGGAGCTCGCTTCCTCTCCAGGCGAGGCATTCTCAAGCATAAGACAACTGGTGTCGAACTGTCTGTCTGACATGCGGTCAACCGGCGAAACGCCGCCTGAGCCGATTGCCGATAGAAGCTACAGCGGCAGGTTCATGGTCAGGGTCCCGTCGGAGGTTCACAGGGATCTGGCGATACGCGCCGCTGAAGAAGGCGTGAGTCTGAACAGGCTCGTGAGTGCCCGACTAGCAGCGTACGACTCCAATTGAACAGGTTCTTCTTGACATAATCTAAATAGGACGAATCAGTTCGAGTCCGTCGAACCTGTCAACCACGGCAAGTAGTTTCACTCAGCGCCAGCATTTCTAACGTTCGGCCCTAACACATTCTCAGTCGTTATGCGATTGTTGAGCACTCACGGGCAAGGGTCGCTGGCATCCCTGCGTAGGTCGGGAGTGCATGCTCTGATTCCCGGCCTCCTGGCTTGGCGACGCGAGGATCACACGGTCATTCAAGAGAACGAATAGTATACGTTGATCTGAAATCATGCCCCTAAAGCCGACATGAGGTGGAATGTCATGAATGCAAATAGCTTCACGCAGGAGATCGTAGATGAGCTGCGGAGTTACGTATATCGACTGATCGACCCGCGGAACGGCGAGACTTTCTACGTTGGGAAGGGGCAAGGACAGAGGGTGTTCGATCACGTAAGCGGAGCTGTTTCCGATTCGGATCAAAGTGCCGTCGACCCGAAGTTAGAGCGGATCAACGAAATACACGCGCTGGGTATGAATGTAGCGCACGTTATCCACCGGCACGGGATGTCGGATGCAGTGGCAAGGGAGGTCGAGGCGGCCTTGATCGATGCCTATCCCGGGTTGGTCAATAGAGTAGTGGGGTCAGGCTCGAAGGATCGTGGTACACGGCATGTTGATGAGATCGTACTGGAGTACAGCGCGGAGGAGTTCGTGGTGGAAGAGCCATTGATCCTGATCTCGATTGGGAAGTTGTGGAAGGAGCGCGGCGTGTACGAGGCGGTGAGGGGGCTGTGGAAGTTGAGGATTGAGAGAGCGGAGCGATACAAGCTGGTGCTGGCCCATGTCAGGGGAGTGGTGAGAGGAGCGTACAGGCCGAAGAAATGGATGAAGGGGACAGTGGAGAACTTCCCGATAGAGCGTGGTGATCTCCCAGAACGGATCGGTTTCGTGGGAACCGATGCCGAGCCCGGAGTTTGGGAAAGGTACGTCGGGAAAAGGGTGCCCGTCGAGTATCGGAAACGAGGTGCCCGGGCTCCGGCCCGCTACTTGAGCCCGCCGTGACGTCGTAATAAGTCCCCTGGCGCTTCTGCCCAGGTGTTAACAACAGCAACTTTTGCCGGTCCGCGGACTCGCGGACCCTCTTGGCGTGCCTGAATGAGCGCATGGGCGCGAACTCCATCAGTCTCCGAACTGGAACAGCAGCAACTCGTCACGTATGCGGGCCATGTCCTCCCTGTCTATTCCGCCGTACAGACCCCAGAAGAGTTTGCTAATATGTGAACTGGCGTTTACAGTCAATGTATGATCGAAGTCATCCAGAGTTCGACATTCAGGCGGTGGATCAGGAGACTGAGGGATCGCCGTGCCGTAGCCAGGATCAACGCGCGACTCAGAAACGTCAGCATCGGCAACTTGGGCGACACCACGTCGGTTGGGGATGGCGTCTTCGAGATGCGCATACACTATGGTCCCGGCTACAGGCTCTACTTCCTCAGGGAAGGCCCAACCGTGATCGTGTTGCTCTGTGGCGGCGACAAGGACAGTCAGTCGCGGGACATAGAACGTGCCAGGAGTTTGGCGAGAGAGTGGAGGTGAGCTATGCCTGAGACTTTCACCACGTGGGATGTGACCGACGATCTGCGCACGAAGGAGGACGTTCGGCTGTACCTGGAGGCGTGTGCGGAAGAAGACCCGGGAGATGGCAGTCTCATACGAGCGGCACTGAACGACATCGCCCGTGCGCAGAATATGAGCCAGCTGGCCCGCGAAGTGGGGATGACCCGGGAGGGGCTGTACAAGGCGTTGGGAGAAAATGGCAACCCCTCGTTCGCGACTGTCTCCAAGATAGCCAAGGCCTTGGGGATGCACGTGCGTATCACCGTATAGCCTGGTCAGCGGACTGGAAGGATAGGCCGATCTACGGGCTGTGACCTCAATCGCAGTCCAGAAAAGCTGTTTGAAGCCAACGTCCGCCCGGGCAACTCCTGAAGGGCGCCGTTGGAGGCGTCAGAAGATGTTGTCGCGGACCGTGAGCCGTCTTCCATCCCGGCGTCCGCAACTCCGCCTGCCCGTCAGCTCGCTTTCAGCCTCTCCGGCCCGCCCAGGTTGACATAATGTTCAAAGGGCGAATCAGGTGAGACATAAGAGACCGTTTTGGTCCATTGCGGACGGCGCTCCATAGCTGGCACACTCCCTTAAACTGGACAACCTTGCTACAGATTGGGACGATCCCTCGGGAATAATGTCCCAACACTCAAAGGATGAAATTGAACCGTAGAATCGTTGTAGTCGTAGTCTTCTTGGCAGTCGTCATCTCATGGTCTGCCTGCTCGGATGGCTCCGTACTAACAACTCCTCAGCCCGTCGCCACCGTCAAGACTGTTCCCCCAACAGACACTCGCATCCCGCCGACTCAGGTGCATACCAGCATAACGCAACCAGTGATGCCGACCCCGGATGTTCGAGCGACAGTGGTTGCCGAGATAACCGCGACTGCCTTGGCATGGCCAACCGAAACCGGGACGCCGCAACCAGCGGCTACGCAGACACCCAGTCCTGAACCAACCGCTTCTCCGACGCCAGTTCCGCCAACATCAACGCCACAGGCGACTGCAACTCCGACGCCGCTACCTGACCCCGTCGTCTTCGAGTTCTCAGGTAGTGGCGACAAGGTTGTCGGCCCATTTGAACTTCAAGAGGGCGTCGTGCGATATGCGGCTCAGCACTCTGGGTCCAGGAACTTCGTGGTGAAGTTCATTGGCGAACGAGACGAGCTTTCGATCAACATCATAGGCCGCTACATTGGAGGGCGGGCGCATCAGGTGTCGGCGGACAATCGGCTTGGCCTCAAACCAGGCCCGCATCGACTTGAAATCACGGCGGATGGTAGCTGGACACTGAAGTTCACGCAGGATTTCCCAACGGCAGGTGTCGCACCTCCTTTTAGGGGTGCCGGGACTGGTGACGAGGTCCTGAGCTGGGTTACTCTCAATGAGGGAACCTACACACTATCCGCAAAGCACATGGGTTCGAGGAATTTCATCGTTAGATTGCTCTCTGCCGACGGATGGTCTGTCGAACTGCTTATCAACGTGATTGGCGACTACGACGGCCAGAAGATAGTGAAGGTTGCCTCTGGGCTGTCGTACCTCCCACCTGGTCTGTACGCCGTGGTGGTAC
>DAOUHG010000303.1:0-3011 GCA_034428835.1 Dehalococcoidia bacterium | reverse complement strand
CGTGGACCGCAGGGAGAACATCATCGCCATCGGCAACAGCGGCACCGGCAAGACCCACATGGCGCTCGGACTGGGACTCGCAGCATGTCAGAGGGGACTGTCTGTGGGGTTCACCACGGCCGCGGCGCTAGTGAACGAGCTGATGGAGGCCAGGGACGACAGACGTCTGCTGAACTTCCAGAAGAGGCTGTCCCGTCTGAAGCTGCTGATCATAGACGAGCTGGGCTTCGTTCCACTGTCGAAGACTGGAGCGGAGCTGCTCTTCGAGGTCTTCAGCCAGCGCTACGAGAGGGGCTCGGTGCTTGTGACCACCAACCTGCCGTTCGACGAGTGGACCGATGTGTTCGGATCGGAGAGGCTGACCGGTGCGTTGCTGGACAGACTGACACACCATGTGCACATCCTGGCGATGAACGGTGAGAGCTACCGTCTGAAGCAGAGCAGACAGACCGCCACTACGCCGTCCTCGGACTGATCCCAGACCCCAGTCCCAGTTCATTCAGAGCGGACATTATTGCTGACCACCTGCGACTCCAGTGGTACACTTTCCCGCCGCCCCGGTGGTCTGTTATCCGCCCGCCCTTGACAGGATACTGCGAAGATTGTATCCAGCCTACCCGGAGAATGAGGCTTCACGCAGCCTTTTCAGCGCCCTGCTAGTGGTAGCATCCCATCCGGTGCTATTGCAATGCGACAATTCTTGGCCAGCTTGTGCCGGAATTGATAAGGGAATACTGGTGGCTGCTTCGTAACCTTCACTTCGGCGTGTGCCTCCCGCCATTGACGCCAAGCTTCTTCAACATTTCCATCATCTGTCTGGTAATCCACTCGCATAGCGAACTCGACACGCTCTTCTTGTTCCACTTCGTCTGCAAAGCGGTAGTAATCCTCGGTCTTGTGTTGAGCTTGTCCGGTCCGTGCCAAACTCTCAATCTGTAGCTCTGCCAGCGTAGAATTCATTGAGCCTAGTTTGTCTTTGTCCCACACTGAGAAGGGATCGGGCGCAAAGGCTTTCGGCTTAGGTCGCTGTAGAGTGGTACTCCAATAGCTGTTGCTCGGTCTGATAAATCTGCAAAGGAAGTGATTGTTAGGAACCGACATAACGTCTCACAGGAATAGAGCTACAAACTCTTGCTCAGTAGTATTCAGCAAGTACCGTACATGTTCGTCTTCGTCATTCTCGTTGTAAGCACTCGCGTTTAGAACACCATTAACTCCCAACTCTGCTTCAATGACGAGCCCGTTCTTCAACAACGTGAATTCTAATAGGAGCATGCCATCGTCGTCATCGTGTACTATTTCGGATGAATTCAGGTCAGCATTAAGAGCGGCTTGTATCACCCTATTAGCCATGTTAATAGTATTCGTGTCTGGATAGATATTCCCACGAACGCCGCGAGCGAACGCATCTAGGGATGTAGAAATACCCTTGTAACCAGACTGCGAAAAACTGTCTGATCCTACATCAAGGGTAATTTTCTGGCACTGTAGGGTTTGGATGGGCTCTGAGTTGCTGTGTGTTTGTAGGTGTCCTTGTGAGGGCTCCAAGCCGTTATCGGTGCGGATAGTGACGTACGCGAATTGAAAGCGTAGCATCTGGTCTTGCAGCCAGCTTTGCACCTCGTCCGGGGCATATGGCTGAAGCTTAGAAAAAGTATCGGAGCCACCACTTAAATGAGCTACTAATACGGGCAGTTCATTTGGTATGTCTGTGGAATAACTTACAGTTTGTAGTGCTACAGCAGACATTTTAAGGAGCCTTGTGCAACTGTGTCATGAAGTCAGTAATTTCAGATCGCAGATCGGTCAACGAATTCAGAATACGGTCTGGACTTGGCATCTTAGACTCTTGAAAATGAATGTTCAAAGCCACATAGAGCAAGCGAGAAGTTAAATCGTTATTGGGGCGAGGTTGCACATCGAATGTCAACCGACGTCCATCATTATCAACAAAGATCAATCTCGCGGTCGCTCCGAACAATTGCCCGACGAATTTCGGTTGCAGCAACCTGTCTTGGATATAATGTACGGCTGGAGACGGCAACCCGAGATTAAATGTGCACGACATGTTGTATCCATGTGCACTCTTCGTTTGGATTGCCCAATCGGATTGTCTGATGGCAGTCTCAGCCACTTTAGCTAGCTGGCCAATATCCTCGTCCAGGTGTTCACGAGATGGATAATCCCTCCTTATTACCGTCTTGGAAGGATCCTGTGTAATGGAAATGCGATCGCGCGGGATGCTGACTGTGGTCTGGAGGGGCGTGGGGGCATCACCAGTCGTTGATTGCCCCATGCCTACTTCGGTAATGCTCACATCTGTGCCAATCGCGTGTGCGAATGCATCACGAGTGGCCGGTTGGTTGAGGAGCGAGACGCCAACTAGGACCATATCTGCGTGCAGGATATCAACTATGGCGTCTTCCATAGGGTCCACGCTCCTTGTGTGATCTCCAGACGGTAGGTAGGTAGGGTAACATGCCTAGGCACAGGTGGCAGCCCTCCAAGAATCAGGGGCTCGAGTGTAGATGGATGGTAGAGTGAAGTGGCTGTCACTCAGCGATACGATTGTGCTGGTCGCTTGGATTAGGCTGTACTGAGACCAATTCGCTGTGATGGCGCCACATATGTGCGCATGGCTCTGGATTCCCGCTTTCGCGGGAATGACGAACTAGGGATTGGTGCCTCCCCACATGTGTATGAAGAGTAGTCGGACTAATTGGCGGCGTAGTCAAAACGAACTCGTATGAGAAGTCGCCTTGAAAGCATCCCACGCTTACCATAGAAGGCCCCAATTCTGCATCGCGCATACTAGTTGGTACGAAGATCGAAAGTCAATGCACCTCGCTTGCCTCTATCAGCCTGTCTGAGGAATGACTGAGGTAGCCGCCGGGTCAGGGAGAACAGGCCGCGACGACTATTGGCGCCGGTTGCAGCCACTCAGACCCGGGTCGCTTTGCCAATTTCACCGTGTTCACGATCCCGGCGAAGTCGCTGATGCGTTGGACAGA
>DAOUHG010000302.1:0-15281 GCA_034428835.1 Dehalococcoidia bacterium | reverse complement strand
CATTTCCCCCGCCCCGGCGGCCCATCCAAGGGAAATGCCGTTGATCCACAGCAGTACCTGGAATACGCCAAGGGGTGGAGCGAGCAGGGGGCGCGGATAATCGGAGGGTGCTGCGGCACGAGACCCGACCACATCCGGGCACTCAGGGAGTGGCTGTCCGGCTCCTAGTCCGGAGTCCGCCAAGCTTCCGTATAACATCATGGCCATCCCTCACTCCCTGCAATGGGAGATCGATCGGAGCCCAACTCCCCCGACCCCTTTGTGGAAATCTCGGCATACTCTTCCAGGTCCGTCAACTTGGTGAACTCGCTCGTCGGCTCGCCTACCAGACCAGTGATCCTGGCCTGAACCAAACCCTCCGTCTTGGCCTGCTCAGCAGTCAGCAGGTCATCCTGTCCCTGATTGGGATTGTCCGAGAATGTGAACAGCAAGGACAGAGCTATCCCTGTGACCGCCCTGGCGGTCAATCCTCCATAAAGAGCCACTCTCTTTGCTGTCACCGTTCCTCTCCTCGGCCATACATGTCTCACATCCTGCCTGGGGTCAGCAGGAAATAGGGTGGATGTTGGCCACTGAATTAAATGCGTTCATAAACGCAGTTATGAGTAGCATCACATGATTCTGCTGAATGCAAGCTTGACCTGAGGGGGGATTGTCCATTTCGTGGTAATCTGACACCTCTTGGCCCGCGAGTGAAGAACCTATCCACTTACGGGCGGCCATGACCGGCGAAATTGCCAAGTCCATTCCCAAGAGCAAGGGAGGGTCTCATGCCAGCTCCTAGAGTTATTTACCAGCCGAAACCCGGCAGCCCCATTGACGTTGATCGGGAATTCTACGGACGCCTGGGGCGGGAGACGGAGACCCGGAGCCTGGTCGAACAGTTTGTGGTGCCTATACGCTCCGGCAAGGCCTGGCCGGTCCTGGGGCAGGTCAGATTTGCCGAGTCGTCGTGGTGGAGGGGGCGCAGGTGGCCGACTTCAACGCGTGGAACCTGAATAATCCCAGGGAACGGTTCTGGGCGGCCCGTACCAAGCAGCTGCACCGGGCTCACGTCTCCACGTTCGACCGGCTGTGGTCGTGTCTACCGTACCTGCGACCCATGCTTACCATTACCGGCGACACGGTGGACTATGGGTTGGACGAGGACGGCGCCGGATGTCATGACCTGCTGGGCACGCGCTGCGATCCATACGTTCACAAGCTGCTGAACGGTGAGGACTTCGACTACTGCTGCCACTCGAACCTGGTGCGGGCAATCACTCCGTACCATCTCGACGAGAGCGACGTCCACGACGTACTCAACATATTCCAGGTGACCGGACTTACGCGGGGCGACCGGTACTTCGTGAAACCTTCACCGGCGAAGCAAGGGGACTACTTCGAGTTCTTTGCCGAGATAGACCTGCTTTGCGCCATTTCCACCTGTCCCCACGGAGACCTGTCGGTCCAGGTCTGGGGAGAAGATGATGTCGACGATCCCATCGACACATGCCACCCGCTGGGAGTCGAGATCTATCAACCTCGTCCGGGACTCCTGGAAGGCTGGGAGTCACCTCCAACAAGCGATTATCGTGGTATCCACGGACTTGACCGTCAGTGAGATTCCGAGATCTCGTATACAGTGAGCCGGTCAAGCCCTCTTCACCCTCACCCCAGCCCTCTCCCTCAGGGAGAGGGCTGGGGTGAGGGTGGCATTCATGCGTGGCTGTACACTTTTACCGACCCCTGTCAGCCCTCAAGGGAGAGGGGATTATTCAAAGGTCTCCCAAAGGAACTAGCCGGAGGAAAAGATGATAGTAGTAACCGGAGCGGCGGGTAGGCTGGGACGCAGGGTGGTGCAGCTGCTGGTGGACCAGAACATAGAAGTGCTGGCGACAGACCAAATGGCTGCCGATGACCTTCCAGCGGAGTTTGTGCGGTGCGATCTCGTGGACGCCAAGGCAGTGGAGGGTCTTCTCAAGGACTCGGAAGCTGTCGTTCACATGGGAGCCATCCCGGGGCCGCAGCGGGAAGACCCGAGGGTCATTTTCGACAATAACGTGGCCAGCACCTTCAACGTCATGATGTCGGCTGCTGAGTTGGGACTGCGGCGTGTGGTGTTCTCGTCCAGCGCGTTCGGCATGGGGTGGGCCCACGACGGGAACGCTTTCGTGCCGCTGTACCTGCCATTGGACGAGGAGCATCCCATGATGCCCTTTGAGCCCTACGGCCTGTCCAAGCAGGTTGGAGAGGACATCGGCAGAATGATCGCCCGCAATTCAGACACCACCGTGGTCAGCCTGCGGTTTACCAACGTGCCGCTTCCGGAAGTACGGGCAGAGTTCCCGTGGCCGGCCCCCACACCGGATAATCCCCTGACACTGGTGATGTGGGCCTACGCCGAGGCTGGGGACGTGGCTGAGGCCCACGTATTGGCGCTGGATGCAGAGATAGAAGAGTATGAAGCCTTCATGATCGCCCAGCCTTCCAGCCGTTTCGAAGAGCCTACGGTTGACCTTGTCAAGAACAACTTTGGCGACCAGGTGGAGATACGGGAAGGACTGAGCGGCACCGCCAGCGTAATCAGTACGGAAAAGGCGCAGCGAATGCTGGGCTGGAGACCTCGCTACGACTGGAGGTAAAAGGCGGCGCTGAAGTGGACGACGTGGGCGGATAGTCGCTGACATTCGGCGGTTGCAGACCGGACGGGCCTAGTCCTGCGGGTCTACGAAGGTCAGGATGCGCTTTGGATTCTCCACCATCATCATCTGGATGTGCTCTTCCGAGACCCCCCGGGAGCGCATTTCGGGCAGGAACTTTTCCAGAATGAAGGAGTAGCCTGTTCCGCCGTACCGTTTCAGCTGCGTCTTGGTACACACGTCCTGGGACAGCAGGATCCGATCGGCGTAGCCTGCTTCTATGAGCTTGGGTATCGCCTCGGCTACCGCAGCCGTTCCGGCGCTGCTCATGAACGATCTGAGGTCGTCGCCGACTGGTACATATCGCAACGCCGCACTTACTCGCCCCAGCAGGTCAAACTGGATGTAGACTCTGTGGCCCAGCAGCTCCAGCATCAGGTCCAGGTCGCCGGCGATGGGGTCGCTGTGTCCGAAGATCACGCGGGACATGTCCGTGCCCTCCTCGCCGAGGATGCCGATCACCGCCAGTCTCTCCCGTCCTTGGCCGCCTCGGTGGAATGAGATGGGGGCGCCTGTGGCGCGACTGGCCCGCCCTGATGCCCGTATGCTCTTGACCTCGTTCTCAGTGATCGGGGCGCCCTCGATGCCCACCTCTCCGATGATGCCGGAGCGGATACCGGTGTCACCGACGCCGACCGTAACGTCCCGGACTATCTCGTCGGTCATGTCTTCCACGGTACGCTGGCCCATGTCGGCCGGATGGTAAAGCTTCTGGTACCACCCCGCGCCCATAACGACATTGAGGCCGGTGGCGTGGGATACGCGAGCCATGGCCAGCGGGTCTCGTCGGATGCCGATGCTGGTGACTTCGACAAGGGTCCCGCCCCCACGATGCCGGAACTCCATGGCCTCATCTATCGCTGTCCTTTCGTCCACCAGCACCCAGTTGTCCCGGATGGGTCTGCGGTCCCGGGCCAGGTCCAGCTTGTCCATAGTCAGCTCCTGGTCCCACAGGCACCAGTCCGTGGCCGGTGTGTTGTCGTCCGGTTCGTAGGTCCTGGTAAGAACGATGAACAGGTGCTCGTGCATTATTGTGGGCCCCAGCTGGTCCGGGTCTATGGGACCCCGGACCGTCATCACCTTGCCAGCCATGTTCGGTATGTTTGCAGTCACGGTTTCCTCCTTGCCGTAGCGCACACGTCACGATTGCGACGATGGTATTTGATAACGCTGGTGAAATCAAAGAAGGGGGCAGGGGACTGTCCCAGGTGTGATACGTAATTACCTGACGTCTGGAAAGGCAGCCTGATCGATCGGGTGCCTTGAGGTTTTTGCGGCGTGCTACAGTTCATGGAGCATTCGACTCACCCAATGAAAGCGTTGCCAGATCCCTGCGACAAGATGGGGACTTTTGTCCCATTCCGCCCGGGTTCCCATAGCTGAACCCACCTCTTGAGCTGGATAACCTCGCTCCGAACGGGCTCAATCTCCTAGAGGAACTGTCTTATAGGAAAGGACCAATTAAAGAGAAGATCTACGTTCTGTTTAGACACAATGCTCTTATGGACTGTGTCACCCTGTCGCCAAAGCTGCTTTTGACGAGGTCAGTCGTAGGCTCTCTGAAACGGCTGGAAGGTGATCGGCAGCCAACTAGTCTGTTGCGGGAACGTCCCTCTAACCTTAGGGGTCCACGAAGGTCAGGATGCGCTTCGGATTCTCCACCATCATCATCTGAATATGGTCTTCCGAGACCCCTCGCGAGCGCATTTCGGGCAGGAATTTTTCCATGATGAAGGAGTATCCCGTTCCGCCGTATCGTTTGAGCTGCATCTTGGTGCACACGTCCTGGGAAAGCAGGACCCGATCGGCGTAGCCGGCTTCTATCAGCTTGGGTATCGCCTCTGCCACAGCGGCCGTTCCGGCGCTGGTAAAGAACGTTCCGAAGTCGTCGCCGTCCGGCACGAATCGCAAGGACGCGCCTACCCGCCCCAGCAGGTCGAACTGGATGTAGACTCCGTGGCTCAGCAGCTCCAGCATCAGGTCCAGATCGCCGGCAATTGGGTCGCTGTGACCGAAGATCACGCGAGACAGGTCCGTGCCTTCTTCGCCAAGCATGCCGATCACCGCCAGCTTTTCCCGTCCAACGCCGCCGCGGTGGAATGAGATGGGGGCTCCTGTGGCGCGGCTGGCCCGGCCGGAGGCCCGTATGCTCTTGATCTCGTTCTCATTGATCGGATTGCCCTCGATGCCCACCTCTCCGATGATGCCAGACCGGATGCCGGTGTCTCCGACGCCAACAGTAACGTCCCGGACTATCTCGTCGGTCATGTCCTCCACTGTCCGGCGGTCCATGTCGGTCGGGTGGTAGAGCTTCTGGTACCACCCGGCGCCCATAACCACGTTGAGACCGGTGGCCTGCGATACTCGAGACAAGGCAAGCGGGTCTCGCCGGATGCCGATGCTGGTGACGTCGACAATGGCGCCACCCCCGTGATGCCGGAACTCCATGGCCTCATCTATCGCTGCACTTTCGTCCACCAAGATCCAGTTGTCCCGGATAGGCTTGCGGTCCCGGGCCATGTCCAGCTTGTCCATGGTCAGCTCCTGGTCCCACAGGCACCAGTCGGTGGCCGGCGTGTAGTGGTCCGGCTCTACGCCCCTGTAGAAAACGATGAACAGGTGCTCGTGCATTATTGTGGGCCCCAGCTGGTCCGGGTCTATGGGGCCCCGTACCGTTATCACCTTGCCAGCCATATTCGGTACGTTTGCAGTCATGGACTCCTCCTTGCCGTAGCGCACATGTCACGATTGCGACGATAGTATTTGATAACGCCCACGAAATCAAAGGAAGGAAACGCACGGCCTGACTCCCAAGTGTCAGGAATGGGTATAGGAGTGCTGCATGAGTATTCCCGCTCGTGATAGCCGAAAGATCCGGTTACGCGGTTTCACCTCATAGTACAGGTAGGACGAATCAACTCCGCTCACCGGCAGGTCTGATCCAGTCCTGGTACACCTGCCGCTTCAGGCGCCCGTCCCAATCGGCGCAACTCCGTTCCGATGCTATGATGCTTCTGGCCGTAAGATGGAGAGTCCGTCGGCCGCGAGCTATTTGTAGACGCCTGCCTAAGCGATCTGGAGGACGTGGTGGAGTTGGTAGCGTCAGGCAAGAATAGTTGACGTCAAACAGTTGCTCGCATCACGATTGCGGGAGACCCTCGCCAGACGACTTCTGGCAATAGGTATCAGGAATGTACCGGAGGTAATCATCATGGTGGTAAGACGCCCTACCGTCGAAGAGTTTTTCCGAATAGCGGAGGAGTACAACCTGGACCCATCGCCGGCCGACATCGAGTCCTATATTGAGTTGAGCCAGCCCATCCTGGACTCGTATGCCCGGTTGGACCAGCTTACCGCGCCCAGCTTGCCGGTCAAATACCCGCGGTCCCCAGGGGTGCGACCCCAACCAGAAGACAACCCATTGGGGGCTTGGTACTGGCGTTGCGAAATAACAGGTCCTCAAGGAGGAATTCTCTCCGGCAAGACAGTGGCCATCAAGGAGGTGTCTGCGTGGCGGGCGTTCCCATGATGAACGGCACCAGTGTTCTTGAAGGCTACGTCCCCGACGTAGACGCTACCATCGTCACCCGAATTCTGGATGCAGGCGGCTCCATCAAGGGCAAGGCGGTATGCGAGAGCTTGTGCTTCTCCGGCGGCAGCCATACCCCGGATACCGGGCCGGTCCGCAATCCCCATGACCACGCGCGCACTGCCGGAGGATCCTCCAGCGGCAGCGCGGCGTTGGTCGCATCCGGAGAGGTGGACATGGCCATCGGTGGCGACCAAGGGGGGGCGATCAGGATACCGGCCAGCTGGTGCGGCATCTACGGACTCAAGCCAACCTACGGGCTGGTCCCCTATACGGGGGTATTCCCAATCGAACTAACCCTGGACCACACAGGGCCGATGGCACGGACTGCCGCCGACGTGGCGCTGTTGCTGGAAGCAGTCGCCGGCCCCGATGGACTGGACCCCAGGCAGAAGGCCGGACTTTCCGGGCAAGCTTATACCCAGGCGTTGACCGGGGACGTGACGGGGCTCCGATTGGGCATCGTACGGGAGGGGTTTAGTCTGGAGGAGTCTGAAGCGGACGTGGACGTGGCGGTAGAGAACGCGGCCCGCTCGTTCGAGAGCATGGGGGCGCTGGTGGAAACGGTTTCCATACCCTGGCACCTGGACGGGATTCACCTCTGGAGGGCCATCGCGGTGGAAGGGGCTACGATGCTGATGATAGCCGGCAACAGCATGGGCACCAACTGGAAGGGCCACTACACCACCGGATTGCAGGACATATTCGCTCACGGATGGCAGAGCAGGGCCGACGATCTGTCGGAAACCACCAAGCTGGTGGTTCTGATGGGACAGTACATGCAGGACAGGTATCACGGCCACTACTACTCCAAGGCTCAGAATCTGGCCAGGATGTTGACCGCCGCCTATGACCAGGCACTCAGCGAGTATGACCTGCTGGTGATGTCCACCCTGCCGATGAAGGCGACGGTTATCCCGCCCGCCGATTGCAGCCGCAAGGAGTACACCGACCGGGCGCTGGAAATGATCCCCAACACCTGTCCCTTCGACGTAACAGGCCATCCGTCCATCACGGTGCCGTGCGGAGTATCCGATGGCCTGCCCATAGGTATGATGTTGGTGGGACGCATGGGGGACGACGCAACGGTGCTACGCGCCGCCGACGCCTACGGACGAAACAGTTAGAGGGTGAGTCCGGCCCGACGCAACTCAGACGATGTCCCCCTCCCACTTTGGGATGGGGACATCCCGGTCGTCACTTCCCCTGTTTGATTAGGTCTGCGACGCGCTCGCCTATCATGAGGACGGTGACGTTGATGTTGGCGCGGACGCACTCGGCCATGATCGAGGCGTCCACGACCCGCAGACCCTCTGCTCCGTAGACCTGGCCGTGCTTGCCGCCCATGTTGCGCCCCTTGCTCCCAGCGTTTTCCCGTTTGCGGGCCCCCGATTTCTTTCGCTAACCGCCGTTTTCGCTCTGCACCGTCACGGTTACGGTGTCGGAGTCGGAGTCCGTTTCTCCCTCCTTGTCGGTGACGGTCAGTTGGAACTCCAACGTCGTCCCGTCCGTCGCGTCGGCGGGGATGGTGAAGAAGGGGTCGCCCTTGGTCAGGTCGCTCAGCGTCACCGCGGGGCCTGCCGTCTGAATCCAGAGGTGTTCCATCTTGTACCACTTGCCGTGGGGGTTATGGCTGCCCTTCCCCTGGAGGGTCACCTGCACACCGGCCGGCGACGTCAGGTCGGGGCCGGCATTGGCCGTGGGCGGCGTCGGCGGTGAGGGTGACGTAACCGTCACCCTCATACTGTCGGAGTCGCTCTCGCCGTCCCGGTCGGTCACCGTCAGGGTGAAGGCGTAGGTCGTGCCCACGGGGGTGTACTCCGGGATGGTGAAGGAGGGATCGCCCTTGGTCAGGTCGCTCAGCGTCACCGCCGGGCCTGCCGTCTGAATCCAGAGGTGTTCCATCTTGTACCACTTGCCGTGGGGGTTGTGGCTGCCCTTCCCCTGGAGCGTCACGCTCTGCCCGGCGGCGCCGGCTAGATCGGGGCCGGCGTTGGCCGTGGTCTCCAGCGCAGGTCCGCCGGAACCGCTCTCGCCGGAGGGCGGCGCGGGATTCCCGATCGTGAACGAAACGAACTGCTTCTGGTAGAATTCCCCGTCCTTGGTAACGGTCACCACGAAGTCATATTCCCCGTGCGGCGGTCTCCAGCCATCATTACCGCAATCGAAGCTTATGGCGCTTCCCCTTACCCTGGAGCGTTTAGTGCCGGCTCTGCTTCCCTCGCTAAGGCTGTAGTACGGAAGGAAGTTGGCGCTGCCGGTCTGTTGCCAGGTCCATTCGAACTCCGATTCTCTTTCCGATCCTCTTATGGACACATTGTCGTTGTACACGCAAGAGGCGTCCAACACGACGAAGTACTCTGCGGGCGTGGGGTCGGCAAGCTGCTGTGGAGACACCGTTGTCCCCCCTGCGATGACATTTTGATTGGCGTAGGCGCCCTTGGATTCCAAATAACCAGGCAACTTCTTATTGCAGATAATGTCGATGTCTTTCCGCCCGAACTCGATCTCCCGGTCGGTGGGCGGCCGCCACGTGGAGCCTTCACCCGGGGCAGACCACTCGCCGATGCTGTGGACGTTCCTGGCCCGCACCTGGGCCCGGTAGGTCGTGCCTTCCGCCAGGTCCCGGAGGGTGGTTATGGGGTTTGCGCCGGAGAACGGGTGGTTGCTCCATTCCGAGGAGCCGGCTTGCTGGTATTGCACGTCGTACCCGGTGATGGGCAGGCCGTCCAGAATCTGGGGGGAGGCCCAGAGGACATTCAGAATTGAGGATGGGTACGCGGCGGACCGGAGCAGCCTCGGCGCGCCCGGCGTGGCCGGCGAGAGGTCAACCTCCACCGAATACTGCTGGGCCGCCGTGTTGCCGTGGCCGCTCACGTCCTGGAACTTGTTCGCGGCGATGTCCACCGTCAGCATGCCGTTGGCGTTGGGGAGGATGCGCGCCTCCCATAGCCACTGACCGGTGTACCGCAGGGCCGTGACCTCTCCGATGTTCACGTCCAGGTCGTCCGCCGTGAAGCCCTCCACGGTTTCGGTCAGCTGGATATCCACCGTGAAGGCGCCTCTCTGGGTCTCCGACGGGCCGGAGAGACGGTCTACCTGCGGCGGGTACGGGTCCACGATCACCGCGTACTCCTCGCTGAGGCCGCGCCAGCCGACGCTAATCCGCGAAGTATAGGGTGATGTGCCCCAGCGGGAACCGCCGTAACTGGGCTGCACGCCGGAAAAGGTCACCACAGCCCCGTTCTGCTGGGCGTTGAGCGGAGTCCTGAGGTTATCGAAAGCCAGGTCATACGTCCCGGGCGGCTCGGAGAAGGTGGCGGTAACGTCGAACGTGTCGGCGGTCAGACGCGGCCCCTCCGGCCCGGCCAGCGTCAGCGACAGTTCGAGACTGGGATGATCGGCGTCGGTCACCCTGATGGTCACTTCCACCGAGGCGTCCACTGCCAGGTCCGCGGCGCCGGACGAGCCCTTGCCGTCGCTGACGCTAACCGTCACAACGTAGGACGGGGTGGTCGCGCGGTGCAACGCCGCGCCCTCGGCCACCCGGATCTGGCCGGTGCCGGAGTCGATGGTGAACTCGCTGGCCTGGCTGATGGAGTAGGTCAGCACGTCGTTCTCGTCGTCCGTAGCGGTTACGGGGTCGTCCACGGCGGTCCCGGCCGCCGCCGTCTCGTCCACGTACCAGTATACCGGCCCGCTGAAGTAGGGGGCGGTGTTTGCCCCATTGGGGCCTTCGGTCGGCTGCTCTTCCGGGTCGGGGTCGCCGTCGGGATCGGGGTCGCGGTCCGGGTCGGGATCGGGGTCGCCGCCGTCGGGGTCGCCGTCCGGGTCGGGCGTGATTGTCGGTGGCTCCGCGCCGTTGTAGCCGCTGTCCGACCACGGGCTGGTCCCTTCGGCGCTGGTCGCCCGCACCTGGGCCTCGTAGTTGGCCGCGTTGGGCAAGCCGGTGAGTGCAGTCGAGACGCCGGCGCCCTCGAAGGGGTGTTCAGTCCAGTCGGAATTGCCGCCCCGCAGGCGGTAGCGCAGATCGTAATCGGTGATGGGCGCGTAGTAGCTCCGGGGCGCCGTCCAGCCCAGGTTGAGCGAGCTATCGGAACCCTCAACCGCCGTCACCGTGGGCGGCAGGGGTTTGTCCGGCGCCGGCAGGTCGGTAACCTGGATGGTCAGCCCAATGACGGCGTCCTCGCCGTTTATGGTGTATTCCACCTGCCCGGTGTAAGTGTTTTTGGTCTCGTAGTCCATGGTGTGGCCCAGCTTCAGGGTAATCTGGCCGGTGGACGGGTTTATGTCGAAGGTATCTGCCGCCTCGCCGGTCAGGGTGTGGGCCGAGAGGGGGTAGTTATACCGTGTCTGGTTGCCCCTCACCGGGTAGCCCACGTAATAGCCTCGGGGCGACTCCGGCACCCGCCGCACATCGTTCCGATATGGCGAAAAGAAGTAGGTCTTCGATGTTTGTCCGCCGTATACGTCCTTTACCCCGTAGGTGATCTGTGCCCGACCCGGGTTGAAGCCCACCGTATAGAACCTTCTGCCGTTCCAGTTGGTCCATGCATTGACTATGGCCCGATTGCTGGTGCGGACGAAAATTCGCAGGTAGTCGCCATCGGGATCGGCGAAGTGTTTTTGGGGGCCGTCCAGTCCAGCGCCGTCCAAGAAGAGACTTCCTGCCCTTGTTGAATGGTCCAGATAATACCACTCGCGGTGGTGAGGCGGGCGGTTGGCCCGGCCCGCGCCGGTCTCCGACCAGGGGCCGGGGCTCACGGCGCTTGTTGCCCGCACCTGCACTAAATACGTCGCGCCGAGTTGCAGGTCCGACAGGTTGAGGCTGGTGGTCCCTGCCGCCAGCGAGCCGGTGTAGTCGGTCCAGCCAGTAACGCCCTCCTCCCGATACTGCGCCTCGTAGCCGGTCACCGCAATGCCGTTGTCCGCCGGGGCGGTCCAGGTCACGTCCAGCGCCGGGGCCGACTGTTCCGCGAAGCGCGTGCGGGTCACAGTCGGCGCGCCGGGCGCGTTCGGGGTCACGGCCCTGGTCACTTCGATGGTGACGTCGATGGTCGAAGGGTGGCGGTTCACGGTGTAGCTCACCTGGCCGGTATAGGAGTCCTTGGTTTCCCGGTCCAGGGCTGCCCCTCTCTAAGGGTAATTTGGCCCGTGTCTTGATTGATTTGGAAGGTTGAGGCCGCCTCGCCGGCCAGTGCGTAGGTCAGCGTTTCGCCCTCGTAGGGAATTCCGGTCACCGGCGCGCCGGCGGGAGTCCGGGCCGGGGACCCCTCGGCGATTGACAGGGTCGCCGAATGGGTTAT
Source organism: Dehalococcoidia bacterium (assembly GCA_034428835.1). GTDB lineage: Bacteria > Chloroflexota > Dehalococcoidia > Lucifugimonadales > UBA1123 > VXRN01. The sequence continues at coordinate 3,705 of DAOUHG010000302.1, read as the reverse complement.
GTCAACGGTAAAGGATTTGGTGGCTTTGCCGCCGTAACCGTCGAGCACACCGTATGTGACCTCCGCGTGTCCCTGGTTAAGGTAGTGCACTGAGAACATTTCCAGATCAGGGGTTGGGGAGATGGTGACATCCTGGATTCTCAAGCGCCCCTGTTTGTCCGCGACGGCTTGGGGGGTAAAGGTGTCTCCGTCCGGGTCATTGAAATGTTCGTACCAGTTTCCCCGCGGGCGGATTATGGTTCCCACTGGATGTCCGCTGAGGTTAGAGAACTCCTGCGAACCAAGTAGTGGCGGCCGGTTGGCCCGGCCCTCGCCGGTCTCCGACCAGGGGCCGGGGTCGTTGGCGAATTTTACCCGCACCTGCACTTCATACATCGCGCCGGGCTCCATGTCCGGGATGGTGAAGCTGATGGCCTCTGGCGCCAGGGCGCTGCCGTAGGCGGTCCACTCGGCGACGCCCTGCTTGCGGTACTGGGCCTCGTAGCCGGTGATGACCGGGTCGTAGAGGGAGCGGCCGAACCACATCACGAACAGCGCGGCCGCCGACTCTCCCTCAAAGCGCTTGCGGACGACAGAGGGCGCGGAGGGCCGCTGGATCGGGGTCACTTCGATGGTGACGTCGATGGCCGAAGAGTGGCCGCCCACGGTGTAGCTCACCTGGCCGGTAAAGGACTTGTTCGCGGGCAGGGGTTCGCAAATAATGATGTCCGCCGGACCGCTTCTCCCGGACCGGCACCAATCACCCTCGTAGAGCAGGGTGACGCCGGGCGCCAGCCTGACTTGTCCGCTGTCCGAATCTATGATGAATGGGCCGTGGGGCGCGGCCGCATCGCCGGTCAGCGAGTAGGTCAGCGCTTCGCCCTGGTAGGGAACTCCGGTCACCGGCTCGCCCACGGGAGTCCGGGACGGGGACCTCTCGAGGATTTCCCTGGTTTCCTCGTGGGTTACGGTAACGGTGAAACTGACCTCGGGGGCTTTACCGCCGTACCCGTCGGTGACGCCGTAGGTAAGCGTCGCCTGTCCCTGGTTGAGGTTCTCATACTGGAACAGGTACGGGCGATCGAGGCCGTAAAAATTCAGCAGAGACACCCGGGCAGGGTCGCTGGATTCAACAAAGGGAACCAGCTCGTCGTTATCGGGGTCACTGAAATTGATGTTCCAGGTTCCCCCCGGGGCGACTGCGACTCTTGAACCCTGGGGGAACGTCTCGTTGCCGTGATCCCAATTGGGGGTCTTTAGGGGCGGGCGGTTGGTCATTGCAGTGGCGATGAACGACCAGGGGAGGTCACCGGTATCACTGGTGGTGGCCGCCATCCGCACCTCGTAGGTTACGCCGGGTTGCAGGTCTGGGATTGTGGCCGTGGTGTGGTTGGCCCATGCGTTGGGGATGGACTGCCAACTTTGGCCAGGGACGCGGTAGCGAATCTTATAGCCTGAGATGGTCGCCCCATTGGCATTGGGGCGGGTCCAGCTCACATCCAGGCCCGGGGCCGACTCCCCCTCGAAGGGCTTGCGGGTCACAGTCGGCGGCGGCGGCAGTACGGTGATGGTGAAGGTGTCCGTCACATAGTTGAAAGCGCCGTCAATCACCGTGATCGTCACCGTATAGTCCTTCACCTCCGCGTCGGCGGCCACAGTTCCAAGGAACGCATCGAGATTTTGAGCCAGACCTGGCGGCAGACCGACGATGCTTATTCTCCCATTGTCTCCCACATCTTGCACATTGACTGCCAGCTCCGGAATCGTCTGGCCCTGATAATAGGTCTGGTCATCCGGCGTCAGGATGACTGGTATCCCGCTGGTCGGTCTCGCTTCCACGCGCATAGTGTAGGTGGAGGTCACCGGCGGATTCACGCCGTCGCTCGCCGTGATCGTCACCGTGTAGTCTTTCATCTCCGCGTCGAGGGCCACGACTCCCTGGACCCTCTTCTCGCTCGAGTTGTAGGCCAGATTCGGCGGCAGGCCGGTCACTGTCACCGTCACCGGGTCGTTTTCCGGATCGGTTACCGTGACGAGCCGGGATTGCCATGTCCCCCGCTTAATATTAACGTTAAGCGTCGTCGACCCGATGACCGGCGGCTGGTTGGCGCCCAGATCCACCTGCACCGACCAGTCGGCGTTGCTGTGCGCTCCGCAGTTCACGGTGACGGTGACGGCGAAGGTCGCCGGGTCGTCGGTCGGCCTTACGGGAGTGACGTCGAAGGTAAATGTTTGGACGTCGAAGGTCGCCGTATCACTGCGGATGCGGGTGGCGTTGCTCCACCTGTCCGTGCAACTGACCCCACTGGAATCGCCGACGGTGACGATTACCTCGAACTTGTTCAAATTGGTCAGTGGCCCAGTTGGTCCCGAAATGCTGATTGGCCCGTTGGAGCTCTCGCCCGTCGCCGTCGCCGTCGCCGTTATCGTGAACGACAGCTCGGCCTGCGCGCCCTCGGCGTCGGTGGCGGTGTAGGTCATTGAGTGTTCGCCGAGCGCGCTGGCCGCCGGCGTGCCAGTGAGGGCGCGGCCGGCGGCATCGAAGGCCAAGCCATCCGGCAGAGCGGGAGACAGAGCGTAGGTGAAGCCGCCGTCGCCGCCCGCCGCCTCGGGCAGAATCACCGAGCCGATGTCCTGGCCCTGTGTGAAGTCGTAACTGGTTACGGCCGCCGGGAAGTAGGGCGGCGTGGGTTCTGGCGTCGGCTCCGGCGTGGGTTCTGGTGTCGGCTCTGGTGTCGGTTCCGGCGCTGGCTCGGTCACCTCAATGCGCAGACCGTCGCGATTGCGGTAGGCGTCTTCGCGGTTCCGGTTGCCGTCGCCGTCGTGGATGACGTAGCTCATCTTGTACAGCCCGGCCTGTTGCGGCGTTCCAGAAAGCGTCTGCGCATTCGGGTCGAAGCTGATGCCGTCAATCCCGTTGATGAAGCTGGCCGCCTGTCCCTGGTGCCAGACGTTGTAGTTGTAAGGGCCGCCGTTGCCGCTGCCCTCGTCGGCCGCTGGCAGCGTGACGCTGAACGACTCGCCGACCTCGACGGTGTGGGTCCGCAGCGCCGACGTGTCCGATACCGTGGGGGACGTGTCCGTCTCGCTTTGGGTCTGCGCGGAAGCTGTGTCCGAGGAGAGCCAGACGGCCACAGCCGACGCGACTATGAGGAGAGTCAGAGCTGTAGCCAAACGTATCAGCTTGATCTTCGAACGATGGTTGGCTGCGAGCATATTCATTTCATTTCTCCTTCATTGGTGGAGTTGGCGCCTGTCGTCGGACGGCATGAGCGGCGCAGCGACGGGAGAGTGGGCACAGCCGCGCCTGGAAGGCGGGTGTAGGGGCGGAGTGTCGGCTCCTGGAGGAGCGGGACCCAGAGCGCGATGAGTGGAGCGCAGGGTGCCCTCACCACGGCAATTCCGCCCAAAGAGGGGAAACACCCGCATCGAATCCGCTTGTTGGGTCGAACGCGGGAGGAGTAGAATATGCTGGCGGTGGTTCCTGATGCGTCTTCGATGTGAGAGTCGGGCGCACCGGAGCGGTGTCCGTAGGAGGCCCGGCTCCCGGCAGGAGCCAGGCCTCCACAGTTCGAGTCATTATCCAATTCCTACCTCTTCATCGATGACTCCACAATCCTGGAAAGCGAAGCGTCCACCGGAAAGGCGCGGGCCAGTTCAGTCACAGTGTTCGCCTCTCCCCTGTGGCCCCTGTCGAGGATCCCGTACTTCCAACGGCGGGAGTTC
>DAOUHG010000301.1:0-4728 GCA_034428835.1 Dehalococcoidia bacterium | reverse complement strand
CCCAGCACACATCAAGGCTGCGCCGAACGCCCTGATGTCCAGTGAGAGGGTGGCCTTTGCGATCTCGCCGAGGCTCTCATTCGCCAAGCCGCAGAGCAAGAAGACAGTAGAGGTGCATCCTAATCGCCTGCCCAGTGGCGCGATACAGACGAGCGTGATTCACAAGGTTGTGAAGATCGACAACGACTACGACTATATAGTGCCCCGCCAGTCCGTGAAGCCCAAGAGGCATACCACTGACAGGGCGAGGGAGGATGCACAGAAGAAAGAGGAGCTGGAGAAGTCAAGGTTTGTTCTCATCCAGCCGGCTTCGTACTCTGAGGACGACGTCGCCCGACTGTGGCACAGCTTCTTGATCAAACGGCTTACCATCCCAATCAGCAGTCTGTGGTCTTCCCGTCTTTGGGAGTACTGCAAGGCGGACAACATGGGTGTGAAATCCCTGCACGTTTGGAGCAAGGGCACGATAAAGGCAGCTTACCTCTGCGAGCCTGACGAATCCGAGGTGATGGAGCTCATCTCGGAAATGGGGAGCGCAGGTTTACTGGACAACCTGTCAAGTTCTGATGAGAGCGTGCCTTTCCACTTGGCCGCATAGCAGAAACCCAGCAGGCACTGCAGTTCAGGCAAATTTAGCCCACAACTACATCACAGGGTCCTGGCATCAAGATGTCAGGACCCTCTTTTTTGAAAAACAAACATTATGAGGCGCAATAGCGCCCGAAAGGACAAACAAATGACTACAGAGATGAACAGGGCAGAATCGATTGACGAGGCCGCCGCAGTCATCAGGCAGAACATGCTTGAGATGCGCAGGGAGCAGCACGAGGGCCTCAAGGAAGAGCGGAAGGACATCATTGAGCACTGGGTTGAGCAGTCCGTTAAGCGTCTTGAGCTTGAGGACATCGACCCGGAGGACATGGAGAGCCCGATACAGGTGCTGTTCCCGGACGTGTCTACGGGAATCGGCGGCAAGGCTGCGCGCCAGTGGATGTCGCTGTTCCAGGAAAAGATGAACGGGGACTTCCTCGACTACAGCGAAGACGAGTTCCAGGTACCGGTAAAGTCATTTGGCACAGGCGTCAGCAGCACTGACCGCAGATACCTGAACAGCGCCCTCGCGAAGCCTCTTAGCGTCTGCATGGTTGAAGAGGAGCATTTCTGCTTCGGCGTCATAGCTCCCGCCCCGAGCATATCTTCTCTCTTTAACAGAGGTGAAGACCAGATGCTTGCAAGCGCGACAAGGCATATCAGGAACGATGGCACGTTGATTTTCATCACGCCTCGCTCAACATTGCCTGAGAACAGCACGCTGCTGGCAATGTACTACCAGAACCTACAGTTCTTCGCCCTACCTGATAGGGATTACACGGACGAAAACAACCTCGTATTGGTCATGGGCACGAAGTCTGTTCGCAAGTTCTACGACTTGAACCAGCGTGTCGAAGAGATCACCGAGTTTGCTCGCGACACGTCACTCACCGAGTTGCAGACGGGATATGCAAGCGCAACCGATTTCGTCCGCCCCGTGGGTGAAGGTCCGGAAAAGCTTCCGACGTTCAGGTCATACCTAATCGATAGGAATCTCGCCATAACCGAGGCCGAGAGCACGGACATCCTCCAGGGGACCGTGTGGGACAGTGTAGTCGGGTTGGACAACACGGATGACGGGTTCATGCCGCAGAATCCCCTCACAATGGGTCACATCGGCTGGATCGTGTCGAGCGGTAGCACGAGCGAGCGAGGGTTATACCTCGAGAAGATCGATGACGACGGACAGCCCCTTGAGAGGCAGCTGTTCAGGGGAACGGCGAAGAAGAAGGAAGATGTGTCTCACAACTATGCGGAGTCTACCGAGACACGATTGGAGAAGCTGGACGCGAGAACAGTCAGCCTAAATATGGACTCCTGGCAGTGGGACACAAGTGTCGAGCTTTCACCCTTCATCCAGAAGTGGAGGGCAGAACTTGCGGGCCACATGGCCGAATACCTGTCTCCTCACTTCTCTCCGGAGAAGTTCGGGCAGATGGAGCACAGGTACCAAGAGCTTCTCCGCCAGCCTCTCTCCGGCATAGGCCAGAGGCTGTCTATCGAGTCGATAGTCGACGCATTCTCACACGAGAGCAGGGTCATCATGAATGGTGAACCTGGGTTGGGGAAGACGTACATCGCTTGCGCCGTCGTCCACATGCTCGCCAAGAAGGTAGTCGCCGTCGAGTGCCCCATCGGGATTGTCTGGAAGTGGTATCGAGAGATAGTCGACACCATACCGGGCGCCCAAGCGTTCGTTATCGGGAAGAAGCCGCCCAAGGGCGTTCCCAACATCACGGACTACAAGCATCCGACTGTTCAGCTCGAGCAGATCCGGCGCATCGCGGACCCTGAGAAGCCTACATTCATCATCCTGCCATCCAGTTCTTCGAAGCTGGATTTCTATCATCTGCCCGCCGCGGTCTGGCGATTTGCTTCGAAAAAGCAGATGCCTGATTACGAGACGGACGACGAAGGCAGTTATCCCGTAGGCAGCACACGGATAGAGGCGCACCGTTACGCCGGCGACGAAGAGGATCTCTTGGGACTTCGACCGCAAAAAGTGGCGTGCTGCCCCGAGTGCCTTCAGCCCATCGTGAATGCTAAGGGACAGCCGCAGACGTGGACCTGGCTTGCCAAAGGTCGTCGCAGCTGCGACAACCTCGTGCGTTCAGAGGACTACACGTCTTTGGTGCGGGCAAAGACGCTGTCGAGGTTCGACTTTGGTCGTAGCTATGGTGATGGAGATCTCGTGGTCACCGAGGCCCAGATCAGACGCCTGATTCCGATGCTCAACCACGAAGATGTCAAAATCACCGAGGTCGGGGTGTTCACGAACCACGTAACAGTCCAGTACGAGATCCGCAAATACAAGCCAGAGGTGTGCGGAGCTCCCTTGTGGCAGGCCAAGAGTAGGCAAATAGAAGTTCGTGAGCGTTCTGCCCGCAAAATGCTCATGGCCGAATACGACGCCGACTTCTCCAGGGAATACGCGCGTGATCAGAAGCTCTCCGACCTGGAGAGGCCTGTAGCGCACCTTGTTGAGGACATCGTGATCGAGAACGAGCTGGCGATGCATCTCACGCCTCGGAAGCAAGGTGGATACGGCACTGCCGGACTCTCCGCTCCCGGGATTCTGAGGCTGCCTCTCTGCCAGTACATAGCGAAGCACATGCCTGGATGGGTAGAATTCCTGATTGCAGACGAGCTCCACACTTATAGTGGTGAGGACAGCGCCCAGGGAGAATCTGCCGGCCGGCTAGCGAACATAGTTCCGCTGTCGCTTGGCCTAACGGGCACGCTAATGAACGGAAAGTCGAGTAATCTCTTCTACACCTTGTGGCGCTTCAGTTCGCGAATTCGCAAGCACTACGGCTACCACGAGAAGGCCAGGTGGATAAAGGACCACGGCTTCTACAAGAAGGAGATTGCCTACAGGTACAGTGATCAGCCGCAGAGAGGACGAAACCGCACCCACGAGCCGCAAAGGGTCGTCGATAAGTGGAACCGCGATGAGGTTCCTGGCATCATGCCAACCGCTCTGCCCATGTTGCTGCCTAACAGCATCTTCATGCGACTAGAGGATGTCGTGGAAGGACTCCCGCCGTTCACCGAGTACAACATCCCAGTTGACCTCGATGACAGGGAGAATGGAAATGAAGAGGGCATGTCTCAAAGACAGGCCTATAAGCACTTGCAGGTGAGCCTCAAACAGGCGATCAAGACCATGATGGCTCGTAATGCCTCCGAGGGCGCCAAGATGATGGCGACCTATCTGCAGGCGCTGCTGTCCTATCCGGATGGCTGCACGAACCCAAACGCCAGCGTGGTGACGAATCTTCAAGATGAAGAGATATTCCGAATGCAGACGATGCGTGAGGACTGGGTGTATCCTAAGGAGCAAAAGCTTCTGGACCTCATTGCTGAGGAGACCGCCCAAGGCCGTAGGGTTCTGGTGTACGCCACCCACACGCGGACACGAGACATCACCGCCCGCGTGCGTGACATGCTCGAAGACGCTGGGCACAACGCACACATACTCCGGTCCAACACGGTTGACGCTGACAAGCGGATTGACTGGATTGAAGACCGGCTCCATGAAGGCATGGAAGTGCTGATTACACACCCGGGCAACGTCGAGATGGGGCATGACCTCAGATGGTTCCCGACCATCATCTGGTTGGAGCCGGACTATCAGGCCAACAGGGTGCGTCAGGCATCCCGTCGGTCGTGGCGCATAGGTCAGACGGAGCCCGTGAAGGTGTACTACCTCACCTACAACCAGACCATGCAGACCAGGGCGCTTCAGTTGGTGGCCCAGAAGATTGCCACCTCCTTGGCGGTTGAAGGTGAGCTTCCGACCGATGGATTGGCGGCACTTAGCCCCAGCACTTCCATCGAGATGGAGCTAGCCCGCACACTGGTGCAGGATGCGAGCCTCATAGAGGAAGACCGTACCTTTACGGGGTTGATTCAGATTGCCGTGCAGAAGAACGCGCAGAATGGCGAGCTCCTCATTGAGGGCGGCCAGGACGCCTATAGGACCGCGTTGGGGACAGGCGACATTCCGGGTATTGTCAAAATTGCCGCATCCAGCGGTAAAGATGACGCCGCCGTTAAGGATCTGCTTCCGCAGCCAGCGGAGCCGGTCCAGGGTATGTTGATCCCGGTCTTTGATACCGACACGAACGACACGGT
>DAOUHG010000300.1:0-3741 GCA_034428835.1 Dehalococcoidia bacterium | reverse complement strand
GCGCTGTACGTCAACTGCGGGCACACCTCGCACTTCAAGGGCTGGAGCGAAGCGGAGCGCCGGCCGCTGCTCGAGTTCCTGTTTCAGCACCAGGTGCAGCCGGAGTTCACCTGCCGCTACCGCTGGCGGCCCGGCTCCCTGGCGATCTGGGACAACCGCTGCACCCAGCACCTGCCGATCAACGACTACCACGGCTTCCGGCGCGTGATGCATCGCGTCACGCTGGCGGGCGATCAGCCGTCCTGATTTCAGGTCGGCCAGCCGCAGGTGGCCGGGCGCATCGTCGAACCAGACGGGATCGTGTGTTACTCGCTCAGAGCGAGTCGTGAGCTCGTTGGACGTCACCGCCCGGACGCCGCCCACTTCCGCTCTTGGCAGGCAAGCACGGTCCACAGGATCAGCGTCGCCACAGGTCGTAGGCGTCGAACGCTCGGACAGGTAGCGAATTTGACCCCAGGTTCTGCACGCTCGAAGCAGGCTGGCGGCAAATGCGCCAGAGGGGCTTGTCACTGCGAGATTGACGACTCTCCGGTCGTAATGCAACAATGGTACGCGAGTATGCAAAAAGAGGTACTTCCAATTCAAGGGATGGCTGATCGTCACCGAGGTCTCACCCAAGCTATCGCAGACTGTCTGCTCGAAGGGGCACGCGTGTGTCTCGACCGTCACCACAAATCGCCCGTCGATTTTACGATTGACAAGTCAGGAGGCCAGATGAAAGCGGTCGCGGAATGGGAACAGACCGACGAGCGAACGAGAGGTGCGTGGAAGAATGAAATCGATACGACTGAAGCCGGCGCATGTGCATGCACTTTGGCGGCAGTGGAGTTGTCAGATGGTCTTGTCGCTGTTCATCGAGCTGAAACCAGAACCGGTGCAGATTACTATGTCGCCCCGGCTGGGGAAACAATCGAGGACCTTGAAGACTGTGTACGCCTTGAAGTGTCGGGCGTAGATCGCGGCGATTTAGGATTGATTTCCCGAAGACTAAACGAAAAAATTAGCCAAGTCAGGTCAGGTGATAGCAATCTTCCGGCGATGGCCGGAGTCACCGGATTCCGATCTCGTGTGATCCTGTTATCAGCCGTAGAAAAGCATGACGTGGCTTGAACACCACCGCCAGAGTGAGAAGCACGCAGCTGATGCTGAGGTCGCCTACCATCGACACGAGCGCAGTCGGGCACGGGAACTCTACGCAAAGGCCGCCGAGGCCGAGAAGCAAGCGCTTCATTTTCTGGATCCGTCGAAGGTCCGCACGTATGGAATATCCGCTGTGAGCGTGGTGTCGCTGTACTTCAAGGCGGCTCGTCTTGATGACGCCGAGGCCATGTCCTACCGCATGCTAGGATCCGAATACCTACCCGGTTTCGCGGGTGATCAGCTACGCAGCCTGCTCCAATGTATCTGGAGCGAGAAGGTGCGCGAACAGGCGGGTGTCCACTTCGCCCGCGGACAGGTAATGGTCACCGTAAAGGGTGGTGAAGTAGTCGAAGGAGGTGCACCGCTGGATCTGATTGTCGATAAGGTCAAGACGGTCCAGTCTCTGTTCTATCGAACGACGGAGTTGATGAAGGGACTTCGCCATCGTAAGCGAGGTGCCCCGGCCAAGGAGATTCAGGAATCATGCCGGCCGTGGCTCTTCCAAGCAGTGCCGGGCAGCTATCAGTTCGCGGTTGCCGTCCAGGAACCCCAGCAACCTGAACTGGATATGTTCGAGGCCACCGATCCTCGTCCAAAGGAAATTGCCGACAAGTTTCTTGATATCCTCAAAGCCAGCATAGAATCTCCCGACGATACATTGCCTGACGTGGTACAAGATGCCGACTATCGAGAAACATTTCTCAGGCTGACACGTAGCTTGGCGCCGACCGGGAAGGGATTCAATCAACTGGACATTCGATCCACGACTGAGAACACGACGATCACCCTTGATCCAACTACGAGAGCTGTCGTCACTTCAGCCATTCGCGCGCGCCGATCGTCTTTGTGTGCGGAATCGGAGGAAGAATCAACAACGGAACAGATTCGAGGAATCCTGCGCGCACTGCATCTCGATCGAGACTGGATTGAAATCTCGGAGGGAACGATGCGTATCAAAATCGACCAAGTAGGCGAGGCGGTCGATGATGTAATCGGACCGATGGTCAATCGGCCCGTAGTTGTTCAGATCGTACGGGATCCAGATGGTAGCTGCCACTTTCGGGATATCGAAGTCGATGAGTAGACCGCGCAGGAGCACTGTCGCTCGTCTACGCGAGCGCTAACGAGATGCCAGCCGTACTGTGCGTCGTTAACCCTGATTAATCGTCGCTGTTCGCGTTACGTGGACGTTTCATTCGAACACTTCCACTGGGGTTACGGAATTACGGTTATGGGCTTTAGCTGCTTACCCGGGCAAAGACGCTTCCACAGTCAGTGCACATTACGCGAGCATCGCTAACGTCGCGGAGGAGGGCGTAGTGTGGTCCGCTATAGCCGGGCAGACTGTCTGGACAGGGGCTTCCGCCCATGCCCAGTTTCGGTTCAAACGTCTCGGCCATAGACTGCTCCGTTGCCGGCGACAGCTGCCTATCAATCTTATGACATACGGACGAAGACGAGTGCTTCTTGTGGCATTTGAAGACAGCCCTAGACATGTCTCTGTTTCACATTCTGCTCCTAACGGTTGGCTATAGCATCTTTCGAAGACCGCGTATTATTGGTGATCGGCTTTGTGAATCGTCAGACTCCCGATCGCCAGATTTTGTAACGAAACGAATCTCACAAGATAGCAGCTTATTGCACCGCTCACGAGACGGTAATAGTCACGCGGCAGTGATCACTATGATCCCATTCGTCTATCCCATTCAGCGATCCTGTCGTTGTCTGCTTGTAGAATAGTCTGGAAGTGAACGCATAGTCTGTCTGGCGGTTGGCTCTTTCGGCTTCCCCTCTGTTTGTTGGTGTCGAACGTCGGGACGTTCTTCGAATCGGGCGGCACGTCGACCATCCTTATTCCTGGTGAAGGTGCGTTCCGTGAGGCTGTTGGGGCCCCATGAACTCCAAGCCTAGCGCTTGCATACGACCCCAGACCGCGTGTTCCCACTCTGGCACCGAGATGCTCTTGCCAATTGCTCCGTAGATCATACTTAGATCGCCAGCAGCCAGAATGCGATGTATCTCCGGCTTGATGTTGCCGATGAATGTGGCCAGATCGGAAATGAACCGGTGGACTGAGTTGGCCGATACGCTCCAGTCTCCAGGGGCGATTGCGTGGGAGTACAGCCAGCGTGCGTACATCGATACTGCGAATGAACGCCTCGTCTGGCTTGCCCACCGGCTCCACCTTGGCGACAGCGATGGTGCCGATGTTGCTTACGCCATTCGCGTCCGCCGGTAGACGTTGGAGCGGGGGCACCTTCCGGTACGTATTGACCGTGACGTTATCGGACAGCACTACGACCAGCGGCAACCGATCAGACGCCATCGGGTGCCGGAACATCTTGTCGTTAACTTCGAGATCCCCTATCAGGTCTCCCGGTGGATGCCCCGCTCCCTGTAGGATCGCTACGTCGGCCTTGCCCTTCTTTGCCATCTTAACGAGCCAGTGCCATGGCTCAATCTGTCTATCAATGTTCCAGCACACTACCTTAACTAGTTTGACGCTGCGCCTCCTTTGCTCGTAGGATTACCTATAAGATTTCAGTGGACCTGCGTACGTATCCTGATAACCGTAGCAGGACGTGCAGGACTAAACTTAAG
>DAOUHG010000299.1:0-4408 GCA_034428835.1 Dehalococcoidia bacterium | reverse complement strand
GTGCAATTTTCTCGGAGTGAGTGGAGAGGAGTGAGGAGTGAGAGCCTCCCCGACAAGGACAGGATAGGACTAACGCAATTTTCTGGGAGGTAACCAAGTGGCCGTTTACAACTATCGTGAGCTGCCCCTAGTCATCCAGGACCAGGACTCCGAGTACGCGGGCTACTTCCAAGCTGCCCAGGAGCATCGACTCGTCGTGAAGAAGTGCCTGGAGTGCGGTCTGCTGCGAGGCGAGCCCGGAGCCGCGTGTCCGTGGTGCTCTTCGATGAGTTCCGAGTGGCATGAGGTCAGCGGCAGCGGGACAATCTACAGCTACCAGATCATAGCTCACAGCGTGCTGCCCGGATTCAGGGACTGGGTGCCGTACCCTATCGTGCTCGTCGAGCTAGACGAGCAGCGCGGACATCCCGACCCAGGGGACGGTCTCAGAATCACCGCCAATCTCGTCGACGCCGGCATGAACGCAGAGTCCGAAGAGAACGTGGCGATAGGCAAGCGTGTCAAGGTCGTGTTCATGGACCTCGAAGACGGTCTCACGCTGCCACAATTCACTTTGACGGACGAACCGCCTGAAGGCGAGGTCTGGCGATATCAAGTCTAGGCAATCGCAGCGTGAACTCCAGACGTGAGTCGCCGCTGAGCGTCGCCCGAGGCTGGTTGCCTTGGAGTGTTGGTCTTATACTAATAATGACAGCCGGCTGGACGGCGATGGTGGCATGGTATGAAGTATCTTATGGGAATCACCAGAGCCTGCTGGAGACCGCAATCGCGGTTGGGGGCAAGACCGGCATGGCCGCGCCCCTTATCCCGCTCTTCGCCATACTGATCGTAACTGTCCTGGATACACTGGGAGGTTTCATAGTGGTTACTGCACGTTACCTTACCGACAAATGGCTCACTCCCCTCAGAGAGAAGCGCAAGGCTGAAGTGCGAAAGGAAGTCATGGCCGAAGTCAAGGAATGGAACAATCGCAGGCTTGAGGCGGAGAAGAAAGGTGAGCCTTTCGATGAGCCTCTCCCCTTCTCGTGAGTAGGGGCAGGTTTGAACCCTGCCCCTACCGGCCCTCATCCACATATCTACAAGTAAGGAGAATACACATGGAGCTACTCGTACTTTCCGGCGGAAGACATCCCTATGAAGAGTCCACACCTGTTTTAACCAGGTTCCTGATCCAGGCGGGACATACGATAACGGTGACCGAAGACGCGTCCGTACTCAGCAACGCCGACCGCATGAGCGGCTACGACGCGCTGGTGTTCAACACCCTGCGCGCCGGCGAAATGACACTGTCCGATGACGAGCAGGCCGGGATGAAGAGCTTCATCAAATCAGGCAAGGGTTTCATCTGCATTCACATTTCAGGCTGTGTCCCGGAGACCTGGCAGGAGTACCAGGAGATCACCGGCGGCGGATGGGTCATGGGCACCAGCTTCCACCCACCCTACGGCAAGTTCACTGTCAACGTGACCCAACCCGAGCACGCCGGCGTGAAGGGGATATCCGACTTCGAGACCAACGACGAGCTGTACATGGGCATCGACTACCAGGAAGGCAACAACACCTTCATGTACGGCACGTCTGAAGACGGCACCTACGCCTGGGGCGGACAGGACGCGGTACACATGCCGGATGGAACGTTCCCGCTCGGATGGACGCGGGGCTACGGCAGCGGGAAGGTGTTCGTGACGCTGCTCGGACATAATGGGCTCAGCTTCGAGACACCGGAGTTCCAGCAGATGGTGCTCAATGGCATCTCCTGGGCTGTCAGCAGATAGACCAGGAAAGTACCCAGCTTGAGCCTCAAGATATTCTTCGACGTTGACTACACGATACTGGCCGTGGACGGCAGTCTACGGCCGGGGACCAGGCAGACTTTCGAGCGTCTGGTAGATGACGGGCATAAGGTGTTCATCTGGTCAGGAGTCGGCCTGCGTAACTCAGACGTGGAACGGCATGAGCTCCAGGACCTGGTGTCGGGCATCTACAAGAAGCCGATCTACGACTACGTCAACGGCCTGGAGCTGCTGAAGGTGCCGCACTGGCCGGACTTCGTTATCGACGACTACCCGGAGATCGTGGATACCTTTGGCGGCGTGCTTGCCAAACCGTACTTCTTCCGGTCAGCTTCGGACGATGAGATGGACCACATATACGCGATTGTCAACGACTTCGTGGCCACGGGCGGGTCCGACAGGGTGGGATACAGGGCCGCGCGCAGCAAACGATCGGCCAAAAGCCCCGACTAACTCATGCCCATCCAGCTCCTCAGACCTGAAGTTTCGTCAAAGATTGCGGCTGGGGAGGTGATCGAGCGTCCCGCCTCGGCCGTAAAAGAGCTGGTGGAAAACGCGTTGGACGCCGGTGCGTCCCGAATGCGCATCGAGATTCGCGGCGGCGGCATCGAGTATATTCGCATCACCGACGACGGGTCCGGCATCCCAGCCGACCAGGTGGAACTCGCATTCAAGCGATTCGCCACCAGCAAGCTGGAGATGGCCGAAGACCTGGACGCCGTGTCCACGCTCGGATTTCGTGGCGAGGCGCTGCCAAGCATCGCCTCGGTCGCCCGCGTTGAGTTGCGCACACGGACGCCGGACTCTGACAGCGGCACCAGCATAGAGATCGAAGACGGAGAGGTAGTGTCTCTCGGACCGGCCGGTGCGCCTTTCGGCACGACGATCACCGTCAGACACCTGTTCCGCAACCTGCCCGCGCGTCGCAGATTCCTGAGCTCGGCCAATGCAGAGCAGACACGAATCCACAGGGTCGTCGCCCACTACGCGATGGCGTACCCCGAAGTCGGGTTCGAGCTGAGTCCGGAGCGTGGCCGGTCGTTCTCCAGTCCGGGGAGCGGCGAGCTCAGGGACGCCGTGTCCGCAGTGCACGGTCGCCAGGTCGCGGAATCGATGCTGGAGGTGACGCCGGAGGACTCGGAAGACGCGGGCACATCTGTCAGCGGGCTAGTTGGTCCGCCTTCACTGGATCGGGCCAACCGCAGCTACATCAGCCTGTTCGCCAACAGGCGGTGGGTGCGAAACAGGTCGCTCTCGTACGCCATAGAGCAAGCGTATCACGGCTTCATGGCCGAGCGTAGATACCCGGTCGCGGTGGTCAGCGTCAGCGTGCCGTTCCAGGAAGTGGACGTAAACGCGCATCCCGCAAAGGCCGAGATCAGGTTCAGGCGGGAGAATAGCGTGTTCAGCACGGTGCAGCGGGCCGTTCGCAGAACGCTCGCTGAGCACACTCCGATTCCCGAGGTGAGCCACCGGGCCGTCAGCCAGCCGGCGTACTACGACAGGCATCGGGCGCAGACGCCGAGCCCGTCGGCGTTCTGGCCGACCGATCCATTCACATCTGCCGGCCCGCGAAGCGGCGCGCCTCCTCCCAGGGACGCGATCGAGAGATACCACAACCTCATAGACCCGCCGCAGGTCGATCAGGCTCCGCCGCCACCCCCGACGCCGCGAGACGCGCTTCCCATCCTGCGTGTGATCGGGCAGGTACAGAACACCTACGTTGTCGCCGAGGGACCGGACGGCATGTATCTAATCGACCAGCACGCGGCGCACGAGCGGGTGATGTTCGAGCGCGTGGCGGCACACGCCGCCGAGGGGTCACCAGATGTCCAGAGCCTGTTGGAGCCGTTAGTCGTCGAGCTGGACGACGTTGCATTCGAGCTGGTCACCACACAGTCCGAGGTTATATCTGGAATGGGATTCGTGCTCGAACAGTTCGGAGGGACCTCGGTGGTCGTCAGGGCCGTTCCGGCGCTCCTGATCAATGTGGCCCACAAGACCGCGCTGACCGACGTGCTCGACCTCATGGAAGAGGGAGGCGGATTCGAGACGTGGGAGGAGCGGGCCGCCTACTCGATCGCCTGTCACGGGGCAATCCGCGCCGGCAAGGTGATGAGTCACGAAGAGATGCAGGAGCTGGTCCGTCAACTGGAGGCGTGCGCCCAGCCGCACACGTGCCCGCACGGACGTCCGACGATGATCCACATGAGCTCGGGGCATCTGGAGCGCGAGTTCGGCAGGACGTGAGAGGGTATTTTCAAAGTCCCTTCTCCCCTGGCGGGAGAAGATTAGGATGAGGGGGAATCGTTTTAACACCCTCACCTCAGTCCTCTCCCTCAAGGGAGAGGAGGCATTGAAGAACCACCATTGTAAACACCCTCTGAGACCCACGACAGCTACTTCGCCATAGCCACCTCTATCGAATTGATCGGCGGGAGGTACTCGATCATCAGCTCCCACGAGTCTCCGTCGTCGCGACTGTAGAAAATCTGGCCAGAGCTGGTCCCGATGTAGATGCCGCAGGGGTCGAGACTGTCCGTGGCCATACCCTCCCGCATGACGTGAAGGTATGCGTTCTTCTGGGGTAGCCCTTTGGTGAGCGGCTCCCAGTC
>DAOUHG010000298.1:0-57456 GCA_034428835.1 Dehalococcoidia bacterium | reverse complement strand
GGGCGGATGGACTGTTCGTATGGTATAACGCCAGCCCTGGCCAGAAGGTTATCAAGCCATTTACAGACTATATGGCGACGATGTTGATTCGCCAATAGTGCGTCCGTCGCATTTATTGTGGAATCCAGCGGTAGCAAGTGATGTCTGCAAGTCGAACCGGACCGTCTCGACATGACATGAGTCGTCCCATGTTCCGCAGTCTAACCGAGTGTGGCGCACGGCCGGCATTAAGTAGGGTGAGTGCGACACCGTCTACAGACGAGTGTCAGCTGGGACAGTGGTACGAACGATGGGGAAAATGCGGGAAAGTGGTGGGCGGTACTGGATTTGAACCGGTGACCTCTGCGATGTCAACGCAGCGCTCTAGGCCTCTGAGCTAACCGCCCGCATGGTGCTTTAGCAGGACTCAAGTCTAGCAAGGACACCACAGGCGGTCAAGAAATGCCGGTGCCTGTCCAGGGTCTCTTCGTTATTGGACTTCGCGCGAGTGAAGCGGTGCTAAGCTCCCTCTCCACAGCCCTCTGCCTGAGGGAGCTGAGCAGGGTAAGTGTTCGTACTTTCCACCCTCACCCCCGTATCAAGTACGGGGCAGGCTCCAACCCTCTCCCTGAGGGAGATGGGGGTCAGTTGATTGAGGTTCAAGTCTGAAAGTTATATCTACCTGCCCCTGTCAGCTCTGAGGGAGAGGGGGCTGTTGCCCTGCAGGTGGGCCTGTTCACTGCCAATAGGGGGAAAATGTCAGGGGCGGACTTCCATAAGAGGTCCGCCCCGGGGTTGTGTGGTCAGCCCTGATGTCGCGGGCTAGTCGTCGTCGTCCGATGGGATTTCTACCGCGAGTTTGTCGATGACGATGGGTTCATGCTCTATACGCCCGTCTCCGAAGTCCACATCGAAGCCCGTGTCGCGTCCAACCAGTATTGGCTCCTGTTGAGCGGCACCGGTTGTCATGATGCCCATTCCCCTTGTAGGCGCGTTGGCCTCCTCGATGCTGAGTCCACGCACTCCATCCTCGGTCAGGTTGAGCCTTGCCGGGATCAGCCGCCCGATGATGACATTCTCCTTCAGGCCGCGCAGGTGATCTACCTGGCCATTGACGGCGGA
This sequence comes from Dehalococcoidia bacterium, assembly GCA_034428835.1. Classification (GTDB taxonomy): domain Bacteria; phylum Chloroflexota; class Dehalococcoidia; order Lucifugimonadales; family UBA1123; genus VXRN01. Next base: position 56,355 of record DAOUHG010000298.1, on the reverse strand, counting down.
CTCGGTCAGCACCCTCGTGGTCTCCTGGAAGGAGGCCGATGCGAGGAAGCTGTCCATGTTGAGCGATGCCCTGGTGATGCCGAGCAGAACAGGCGTGGCGGTCGCGGGCTCTCCACCCTCGGCGAGGACCTCCGCGTTCACCTCTTCGTACTTCTGCCTGTCCACGTACTCGCCCGGAAGGAGGTCGGTGTCGCCAGGGTCGTCGATCTGCACCTTACGCAGCATCTGGGAGATAATCAGCTCGACGTGTTTGTTGTGAATCGGCACGCCCTGGGAGCGATAGACTTTCTGCACCTCGTCAATGAGGTAGCGCTGGACGGCGTCCCTGCCCTGTATCAGTAGTATCTGCTGTGGGTTCTTGGGACCGAAGGTAAGCGCCTGTCCTGCTGTCACACTATCGTCCGACTTGACTGCAATGCGTGACGCAGCGGGTATGACGTACTCTCTCTGATCCTCGTCTGTCCAGGCGATGGTCAGGACGTTGTCCTCGACGGACACAATGCCAGACACGCGGGCCATGACGTCGCTGGACATCAGGGCGATCTCATCGGTTTCCATCTCCGTGGTCCCGTCCGGCTCGGCGAGCACCTCTCCGAGTCCTACAATGGAGCCATTCTCAACGACAGCCGTGAAGCCCTCGGGCAGAATGTACTCGTCAGCATACTCTTCAGAGCTGGTCACGCGGATACTGCGCCCTTCGGTGAGTTCGGACACTTCGACGACGCCGTCGATCTCGGACAGCACTGCCTGGCCTTTCGGAGTGCGCGCTTCGAATAATTCTTCGACTCTGGGAAGACCGCTGGTGATGTCCTGTCCTGCGACACCGCCGGTGTGGAAGGTGCGCATCGTCAGCTGGGTACCCGGTTCACCGATGCTCTGGGCCGCGATGATTCCGACGGCCTCGCCTATCATGGAAGGTCTCATTGTAGCCAGGGACATGCCGTAGCACCTCTGGCAGATGCCGCGCGGAGCCTCGCAGGTCATCGGCGAGCGTATGAACACGGCCTCGACGCTAGATTCCTCGAGCCTTCTGATTACGTCGTCGTCTATGGGGGCGTTCCTGTCCAGGATGATTTCGCCGGTTTCGAGATCCGCGACGGGCATCGAGAGGTAGCGGGTCCTGACCTGCTCCGCGAACGGCGCGGTCCCTTCCTCCTGCGAAACCCTGTTTATCCAGACCCCGTTCGGAGTTTCGCAGTCGTCGTGGAGGATTATAATCTCCTGAGAGACGTCGATCAGTCGCCTGGTGAGATAGCCGGAGTCGGCGGTTCTTAGCGCCGTATCCGCGAGACCCTTGCGCGCGCCGTGAGTCGATATGAAGTACTCCAGAACACTGAGTCCCTCGCGGAAGTTGGCCTTGATCGGGCGGTCGATGATGCGTCCCCGTGGGTTGGACATCAGCCCGCGCATACCGGCCATCTGCTTGATCTGCGCTATGTTGCCCTTTGCCCCTGAGTTGGCCATCAGATAGATTCCACCGTAGTCGCGGAGGTTCCTCTGAATGACTTCGGTCAGGTTGTCGTTGGCCTTGGTCCAGATGGCGACGGTATTCTGGTAGCGTTCCTCGTCGGTTATGAGACCGTCCAGGTACTGCTCTTCGAGCCTGCTAACGGTATCTTCGGCATCTTTGACGATTTCGTCCTTCTCTTCTGGCACGGCGATGTCGCTGATGGCGATGGTGATTCCTGACTTGGTGGCGTACTTGAAGCCCAGATCCTTGATCTGGTCGAGGACTTCTGCGGTACCCTCGTTGCCGAGGGTGGCATAGACTTCGCCGACGATCTCCTTGAGTTTGCTCTTCTCGATCTCGTCGTTGCGGAACCCCATCTCCGCTGGCAGAGTGTCGTTGAATATGATCCGCCCAACGGTGGTATCCACCTGCTGGCCGTCCATCATGACCTTGATGGGTGCGCGCAACTCGATGGAGCCCAGTTCGTGCGCGAGACGGGCGTCGTCGCGGCTGCTGAAGAGTCGCGACGCACCGCGCGCTCGCGCGTCGATAATCGTCATGTAGTACGTGCCGAGCACTATGTCCAGCGTCGGCGCGACTATCGGCTCCCCGGAGCTGGGGGAGAGCATATTGAACGTGCTCAGCATCATCTTGCGCGCTTCCATCACCGCCTCGCGTGACAGCGGCACATGTACTGCCATCTGGTCGCCGTCGAAGTCAGCGTTGAAGGCTGTGCAGACAAGAGGGTGGAGCTGGATGGCGCTGCCGTCGATGAGTACAGGCTCGAAGGCCTGAATGCCGAGCCTGTGCAGCGTAGGTGCGCGGTTGAGAAGTACCGGCCTGTCGGCGACGACCTCCTCCAGGATGTCCCAGACCTCCGGTCGTATGCGTTCGGCCATGCGCTTGGCACTCTTGATGTTGTGCGCGTACCCCTTCATAACCAGGCGGTTCATGACGAACGGCTTGAAGAGCTCGAGCGCCATTCTCCTGGGTAGGCCGCACTGGTGTAGCTTGAGGTCTGGCCCCGCGATAATGACGGAGCGGCCCGAGTAGTCCACGCGCTTTCCGAGCAGGTTTTGCCTGAACCTGCCCTGCTTGCCTCTGAGCAGGTCCGACAGCGACTTGAGGCGATGGTTGTGGCTGCCCGCCACGGCCCGGCCACGACGGCCGTTGTCCACCAGTGCGTCAACTGCCTCCTGGAGCATCCGCTTCTCGTTGCGGACTATGATCTCGGGAGCGGCAAGCTCTATAAGCCGCTTGAGACGGTTGTTGCGATTGATGACCCTGCGGTAAAGATCGTTCAGGTCGCTTGTCGCGAATCTGCCGCCGTCGAGCTGGACCATCGGACGCAGCTCCGGAGGCAGTACTGGAAGCGTTGTGAGAACCATGGACTCTGGCCTGTTACCGCTCTTGCGGAACGCCTCGACCACTCTCATCCGCTTGATGGCCTTCTTTCTTCGCTGGCCGGAGGTGGACTGCATTTCCGCCTGCAACTCGTCGCGAAGGTCGTCGAGATCGAGGCTGTTGAGCCTCTCGAGCACCGACTCCGCTCCCATACCTGCCTGAAAAATTCCGACGTAGCGGTCGCGAAGGTCTCGATATCGACTCTCAGTGAGCAGATCGCCAGCCCTGATGCTTTCGATCTCGTCCATCTGATCGGTAAGTTCACTCTCGAATTCGGCCTTGTCCTCGTCAATCTGGAGAGTCAGCTTGTGGATCTCTGCTTCGAGCGTAAGCCAGGGAGTATCCGCTGGCTCGTCATCGTCATCTTCTTCGGTCGGTTCCGGGCGCTCTCCGAGGGCATCGAGCTGAGCCTGTAGTTCCGCGAGTCGTTGTTCACCCTCAGTCTCGATCTTCTCAAGGGCCTGGTCGAGCTCCTCCTGAATCTGGTCGATGCGCGCTGTGCGGAATTCATCGTCCACGCTGGTGACCAGGTATTGAGCGAAGTACAGTACTCTGTCCAGATTCCTGGGAGACAGGTCCAGCAGGAGACCCAACCGACTTGGGGTTCCCTTGGAGAACCAGATGTGGGCGATAGGGGCGGCCAGAGCGATGTGTCCCATCCGCTCACGCCTCACCTTCGCGCGTGCGACCTCAACGCCGCAGCGGTCACAGATGACGCCCTTGTAGCGGATCTTCTTGTACTTGCCGCAGTAGCACTCCCAGTCCTTAGTCGGGCCGAAGATGCGCTCGCAGAACAGTCCGTCCTTTTCGGGACGCAGCGTCCTGTAATTGATCGTTTCCGGCTTAGTAACCTCGCCGTAGGACCAGATCTTGATCTGCTCAGGCGTGGCCAGGGATATTCGGATTGCGTTGAAATCGTTGCCGCCAAGGGCCATAATCGCTCTCCACTACTTCAGAGTTGCCGACTTTCGGATTTCAGCCGAATTCCAGTCAGGACTCGTCCGGTTAAAAGCTATCGATTTAGAGTTCAGTCGTCGTCTGCCGGGGCTTCGGCCTCTTCAGCGACTGGTTTCGTGGACTCGACTGCGACACCCTCCGAGTGAGCTTCAGACTCGATTACGTTACCGCCGATACCCACGGTTACAGGCACGGGATCGGACTCGTCGTTCCCCAGCCCTCCGATCAAGCCGAACGTGGGAAGTGTGTCCACGAGGTCATCCCCGAAGCCGTCATCGAAATCGCCGAGTCCCATAGTCTCCGGCTCTTCGTACAGCAGTTCGACTGACAACCCGAGGCTCTGGAGCTCCTTCATCAGAACATGGAAGGACTCAGGGATACCCGGCTGGATTACGTCTTCTCCCTTGACGATAGCCTCGTAGGTCTTAACCCTTCCGACCACGTCGTCGGACTTGACTGTGAGCATCTCCTGGAGGTTGTACGCGGCCGAGTAAGCCTCGAGCGCCCAGACCTCCATCTCGCCGAATCGCTGGCCTCCGAACTGTGCCTTACCGCCCAGCGGCTGCTGGGTGATAAGCGAGTATGGGCCGGTCGAGCGGGCGTGTATCTTGTCTTCGACCAAGTGGATCAGCTTCATCATGTATATCTGCCCGACAGTGATGGGCTGGTCGAACGGCTCTCCGGTCCTACCATCGTGGAGTGTGGTCTTGCCGATGATCGGCGCTGCGACCTGTTCGTCGCGGTTGAGCCGCGCGACCTCGTCCAACAGCTCCTGTTCAGTGAGGGTTGAGCTGTCCATGCCACGAGCTTCCTTTAGCCATATCTCAATGCTGGCTCTGCGCGCCGCGCCCAACTCGGCGCCCTCGCCGAACAGCGAGTCGTATTCGTAGCCTCTTTCGGCCAGCCATTCGTGCACGCGATCATGGTCGATGTCGCGCTCGACGGACTTATGAAGCACCCTGGGATCTACGGCTCCAGACTGTTCGACAATCCATGCCTGTCCGAGCGAGTCCTCGATTGCCGTATCGGGCGCCCCGTCGAAGACAGGGGTTATGGCCCGGAAACCGAGCCGGTCGGCGGCCCAGCCGAGGTGCGTCTCAAGCACCTGGCCCAGGTTCATACGAGATGGAACGCCGAGCGGAGTCAGGATGATGTCCACAGGCGTGCCGTCAGGGAGGTATGGCATGTCCTCTTCGGGCAGTATGCGCGCCACCACTCCCTTGTTGCCGTGCCTACCAGCCATCTTGTCGCCCTCGGTGATCTTGCGTGTCTGGGCTACCCAGAGCCTGACCAGTTTGTTGACACCCGGAGGTAGCTCGTCCTTGTTGTCTCGGCTAAGTACGCGAACTTCAATGATCTTGCCGCGCTGTCCGTGCGGTACGCGCAGTGACGTATCCTTGACGTCGCGGGCCTTCTCGCCGAAGATCGCGCGCAATAGCTTCTCTTCTGCGCTGAGCTCGGTCTCCCCCTTCGGCGTAATCTTGCCAACGAGGATATCTCCGGGGCCGATCTCGGCACCCACGCGGATAATGCCCTCTTCATCGAGATTTCGGAGGCTTTCTTCGCCGACGTTGGGAATGTCTCTGGTGATCTCCTCAGGGCCGAGCTTGGTGTCCCTGCTCTCCACCTCGTGCTTTTCGATGTGGATCGATGTGAACTTGTCATCCTCCAACAGTTTGCGGCTGATAATGATCGCATCCTCGAAGTTGTAGCCTTCCCAACTCATGAAGGCGACCAGTATGTTCTGACCGAGGGCGAGCTCTCCACGGCCGGTGGAAGAGCTGTCGGCCAGCACGTCCCCAACTTTGACCACGTCGCCCATATCTACAATGGGCCGCTGGTTGATACATGTGCCCTGGTTGGAGCGCATGAACTTTCTCAGGGGGAACACTCGTATCTCGCCGTCGGCGCCCGTGACAATGATACGGTCGCCGCTAACGTTGGTGACCACGCCATCGACATTGGAGAGGACCACCTGTCCGCTGTCTTTGGCTACACGCTCCTCCATGCCTGTACCGACCAGCGGAGGCTCGGGTCTGAGCAGTGGTACAGCCTGCCTCTGCATGTTCGAGCCCATCAGGGCGCGGTTGGCGTCGTCGTGTTCGAGGAACGGGATCAGGGCGGTCGACACGCTGACCAACTGTATCGGAGCGACATCCATGTATTCGACGCTGTCCGGGGGCTCCATGAGGCCAACGTGTTCACCCATGCGGGTTTCTACTCGGTTCTCAGTGAACTGCCCTTGCTCGTCCAGCGCAGCGTTGGCCTGGGCTATACGGACGGTTTCCTCTTTGTCTGCGGTCAGATACACGATGTCTCCGGGATCATCGGAGACGAACGGCCCCACTTGTATCATTCTCTCTGAGAGAGTACTGATCTTGGTAAGCCTGCCGTTGCTCCTGGTGGGTGTGCCGCCGCTCTTGAGGATTGTGGTCCCGTCGTCGGCCACGACATCCTCTGTCAACGTGCGGCCATCGAGGCGGCGATCGGTGTTGAGGATCTCGGTATGGACCTTCCTGTAGGGTGTCTCAATGAAGCCGTACTCGTTGGTGCGAGCGTACGTGGCCAGCGAGCCGAGCAGTCCGATGTTCGGGCCCTCCGGCGTCTCGATAGGACATATTCGGCCGTAGTGAGAGTGGTGAACGTCGCGGACATCGAATCCCGCGCGCTCCCTGGACAGTCCCCCGGGACCGAGCGCCGACAGCCTGCGCTTGTGGGTAAGCTCGGCCAGCGGGTTTGTCTGGTCCATGAACTGCGAGAGCTGGGAGCCGCCGAAGAACTCTCGAACCGATGCCACGACCGGTCTGATGTTGATGAGAGCTGCCGGCGTGGTGGTCGCCGGGTCCATCTGTGTTGTCATGCGCTCTTTGATGACGCGCTCCATCCTGAGCAGACCGACCCGAACCTGGTTCTGGATCAGCTCGCCCACCGCGCGCACCCGACGGTTGCCGAGATGGTCGATATCATCCGGAAGGATAACTCGGTTATTGATTTGGATCATCCGTCTGAGCAGGGCGACAATGTCGTCCGGCGAGAGGGTCAGCTCCTTGTAGTCTTCCTCGTTTTCGGGGTGGAGCTTGCTGTTTAGCTTGTAGCGTCCCACCCTGCCGAGGTCGTAGCGCCGGGCGTTGAAGAACAGGCTGTCGAGCAGGTTTTTCGCGTTTTCCACGTTCGGTGGCTCGCCGGGTCGGAGCCGACGGTAGAACTCCATCAGCGCCTCTTCAGGGCTGGACGCTCCAGTGTCTTTGTCTATCGTCGTCTGCATGAAGCTGTGTTCGTCGTGGGTATCAACGTCCTCGAACAGCGAGAGCAACCCCTCGTTGGACTCGAAGAGTTTGCGCCTGTCGGCATCTTCGGGCTGGCCATAGTAGTAGCTGAGGCAGCGCAGAAGCGTGCTGACCGGGGTCTTGCGCTTGCGGTCCACCTTGACGGAGATGACGTCGCGGTTGGACGTCTCGAACTCCATCCAGGCCCCCCTGTACGGGATCAGTTTGGCGGCCGCCAGAGGTCGTCCGGTATTGGGGTCGGAGACGGTGGTGAAGTAGACGCCAGGCGAACGCACCAACTGGCTCACCACAACGCGCTCGGCGCCGTTGATGATGAACGTGCCTGTGGACGTCATCATCGGGATGTCACCGATGAAGAGCGTCTGCTCCTTGATCTCGCCCTGTCCCGGACCGGAGGCCTTGATGGTCAGCTTGACCGTCACGTATAGCGCCGCCGCATAGGTGGACTCGCGCTCGCGACACTCCTCTTCCAAGAGCTTCGGCTCCTCGAAGTAGTGGTCTCCCAGGGTCAGCTCGAATCGGCTGCTGGGGAAGTCCTCTATGGGCGATATTTCGCTGAACAGCTCCCCAAGCCCTTCAGTTTTGAAGTGCTCAAAGGAATCTAGCTGGACCTGGATCAGGTTCGGAACGTTGATTATGGCAGGGATTCGCGAGTAGGACCTTTTCGGAATGGCGCCGTTCTGATTGTTTCTAACCTGCAATGCGGTCGAGGTCATGCGCTCTCACACTCCTAAAATGCAAATACAAAAGCGACGACTAACAAGAGATGGACTGAGAATACGTTACGACGGGGTACAGCGTCGAACAAACGGGGAAGAATTGGGCGGGCGGGTAGTAAGGTTTCGGAGTTGCGGGGAATTGACGAGTAAAGAGAAGCGCATATGGCGACTTGCTACAAGCCTATCACAACCCCGTTTCAGGTGTCAAATCAAATCCTACTGCGGAAAGTGACGTGTCCGCAGCTTTGGATGATTGACGTCCGGAACCGGCTAGGTTGTCCTAGTCCCCACTCGCCAACCTTGTAAGGCTGTCCAGATGCGATTCGATGTAGCAGTAGCCGAAGTAGTGCACCTCATACTCGGACTCGTCCCTGGTCTCCCGGTATATGCGCCTTGGCTCGAGGCCATTGCTGGTCAGGTAAGACTGTACCTGGTTGTCGTCCGCCGTCCTGTCATCAGGGTCGAACATGAGCAGCACACGCTGCTCACCCGGCGATACGGTAATAGTCTCCAACTTCACTGAGCATCCACCTCCGAGACTGGTGAGCGAATCATATCAAGGCGCACGAAAGAATTGAAGTAGTCTTGGCGCGCGATTTGCAATCTCTCAGGCAGCGTGCTAATTCTGGGGTCGAGCCTTGGGGCTAGCTTCCCAGACTGGCTGGGTAGACTTTCCCAGATCGTGGAGTGTGTGCCAAATCGTGGACACCTTGAACCTAGCTCAGCTTCTGGCCGACCGGCTGATGATAGAGATACCGCCTGTGGCCATTGCGTTCGTGGAGGAGAAGCCAGAGGGTGTGGCTCCCCTGTACAGGGAGCCTCCGTCCTTCTGCTCGCTGTGGCGTTTAGCTGAACTGCGAGTGTTCTACGCATCGACCGAACAGCATGACGGATGCGGAATCGGTGGAGTGGTTTCTGGATTCAGTTCGTCAGAGGGACGCGAGGACGATCTCGCCGTGCTGCTGACCGAACTGTGCGAGGTCGAGGTCGGGACCACTGAGGAGATCGCGCAGACGGCCCGATTCCAACGGTCGGGCGGGGGCGTGGTCTATGGTCCGCTATGGAAGATGCCCGTGGAGCCTGACCTGGCGCTAATGTGGGCGACGCTGCCCCAGATGGGGGTGGTCCAGGAGATCGTCGGGAAGATCATGTGGCGCAACAATCCACAGGGCGCGGTGTTCACGCGGCCAGCGTGTGGGGTGCTCCCGATAGCCTACGAGAATCAGAAGACGGCCCTGTCCCTGGGTTGCATCGGTATGAGGCTCTATACAGAGATACCCCCGCACCTGTTCCTGGTGGCGGTGCACCCGTCGCAGTTGCCGAAGCTGGAACAGGGACTGGAGGCCAGGGACGACGTTGCCGAGCGGCTTGAGCACTACGGGGCGCGGTTGTCCGGCGGGTAAGAGTGCGAGAAGCGTAGGCGCCCATTTACTTAACTGCGGAAGTAGCGTGCTACAATTTCCCGGACTAGATTTCGGGGAGAAAGCTACCTATGACTTCAGACGCAAGATTCACAGTTTATTCGCTAGGGGCCGGGGATCACGATGACACAGTCGAGGAGTTGGAGAAGGTGGGCGCACGGCTGATCCCGTTGGAGAGGCTCGAGTCGGAAGATGAGATCATCGAGCAGACGAAGGACGCCGACGCGCTGATAGTTACCGAGTCGCCTATCACGCGACGCGTGTTGTCGTCCCTAGAGAACTGCAAGGCTGTCCTGAGGACGGGCGTAGGGTTCGACTGCATAGACGTTCCGGCAGCGACTGACTGCGGCATTGCGGTAATCAACGTACCCGATCTCTGGACGCGCGAGGTTGCCAACCAGGCGATGATGCTACTCCTGGCGGCGAACCGGAAGTTGCTGGAACAGGAGGCAAGCGTTCGGGAGGGCCGGTGGACGCCGAGGATATCGGCGCCAGTTGGTCCGCTGCACACCGAGACGGCTGGGGTAGTCGGCCTAGGTCGGATCGGCAGCGCGTTCGCGCGGCGAATCAAGGCGTTCGAGGTAGATCTCATCGCATACGACCCGTTCATCTCAGACGAAGCGTTCGAGGCCGTGGGAGCTACGTCAGTATCGTTCGACGAGCTGCTGGAGCGGTCGGACTATATCTCCGTACACACACCGTTGGACGAGGGCACACACCACCTGATAGACGAAGAGGCGCTGCGGAAGATGAAGCCGACGGCCATCCTCATAAACACGTCCCGCGGGCCTGTGGTGGACGAGTCCGCGCTGATCAAGGCGCTTCAGGAGGGCTGGATACTTGGCGCGGGACTGGACGTGCTGGAGCAGGAGCCGCCGGACACCGACAATCCGCTCCTGAGTATGAGCAACACAGTGCTCACGCCGCACGCCGCTCACTACTCGGAACTCTCGATGGAGCTGCGGCCGAGGCGGTACGGAGTCGAGGTGGCAGCCGTGCTTGACGGTCGCAGGCCGATGAACCTGGTCAACAGCCCGGTGCTCGAGGTGCTACCCCTGCGGTGAGGCGAGTACGCCTGCTACTCGATCTCCATCTGATCACCGTCGAACGTGATCGACCGGGACCGGTGCATTAGGACGGCCTTCCTGAAGTGACGCAGCTCGACGCGCAGCTCATCCAGTCTGCGGGCGGCTTCGGTCTGGAAGCGGTGCGATCCCGACTGCCGGGCCATCCGGCCCCACAGGCCTCGCTGGGGCATCTGTTTGAGCACCTTACCGAACTCTTCCATGAACGGCTTGAACGCCTGGGTCGAAAGCTCAGGCATGGGCGTGTCGTCGGCTGGGTCGGCGAAATACAGGCTGAATTCGATCTCCGAGTCGCTGGGTACTGAGACGTCCAGCAGCAGCGCGGGCTGGGGCTGGCCTTCGAACATCGCATCGCCGCCTCCAACTCCCCTGGCGACCTCTCTGACGGCGGCCTGAATGACCCTGAGCGTGCGCGAGACGTAAGACACTGGGAGCGCGCGAGACTCGATGATCAGGAGCAGACGGTATTCAGAGTTTTCGACGCTGTCGGATGCCATGAGATGGCCCTCACCCCGCATCGCGTGCGGGGCGGGCTCTGAGCACGCGGACATCGCCGACGCGCCGTGTGACCCTCACGTGGTCGAGGTGGTCCATCAGCGCGAGCGCGTACTTGCGGCTTGTACCTAAAAGGTCGCGCACGTCGGCCACGGTTATTTCGCCGTTCTCGGCAAGATGCCTGGTTATGCTATCAACCATCTGCTGATAGGCTGATGCCGAAAAGACCACGAATTCGCTGACCTTCACCACGTGTCCCTCGGCGTCCAGCAGATTGACGACCTCTGGATCAATCTGAAAGTCCGTTGGAGGCGAGAAGGGGTCGGAATCCAACTTGCGCAGGTACTCGTCCGCGGACTTCATTTGGGAGTCGCCGAGCTTGGGAGAGTGGTCGGTCAGTCTGACGGTAGATCCCTGCTCGGCGGTGACGCCCGCCTCGTTCAATAGGCTGAGAACATCGTTGAAGACCTGCGGAGTGAGGTGCAGCCTCGACCTTAGCTCCTCTTTCGGTGCGGCCAAGCGCAGTGGGAACTGGCGGTGGTAGTCTTCGAGTGCGGCACGTGTTCGGTCTTCCAGCGCTCGCCATCCGCCAGCGGTGTAGAACCTCGTGGCCTGCGTGATCGTGCCGCTACCGAGGATGACCACCTGGTTCTCGGCGATCATCGCCTGAAACTCTGTACGGGCGGTGTCTTCGTTGAGGTTGGCACGGTTGACCACGGCTCGAAACTCGGCAGGCTCGATGCCTTCGATGGTCTTCAGAAGCACATCGCGGTCCGAGCCCCGTTCCATGATCTCCAGGCGCTCGATGGTTGGAACGTGACGACGCCTGGGGCGCGGCGCGTGAGTGTCAACGATGTTACCGCCGCCCAGGGTAGTCATGTTGGATCGGATGACAAAGTAGTCGCCCTTGGCGACGGCAATGGGCGAGTCCACTTTCAGCTGGGCCCATATCGTATCGCCAGGTTGGGCGCGGTCGTCCTCGAAAAGGCGCAGGCGCGCGACGGACTCGCTGGAGCCCGTGTGGACAGTCACGTACATGTTGTGACGCAGCTGATTTGGCGCGTCTTCCAGGACGCGCAGGTGAACGTCGAACGCGGTCGTGGGCCTGAGCCAACCCGGGTTGGTAAGTACCTCCCCACGCCACACTTCATCCTGGGACACTCCGATGAGATTGGCAGCTACACGTGTACCTGGCTCTGCGCGATCGACCTTGTTGCGGTGTGTCTGGAGTCCACGTACGCGGGTGCGCTGTCCCGCGACGGTCAGCTCGACGTCCTGACCGGTCTGGAGATGGCCGTCGATCAGGGTGCCCGTGACGATGGTCCCAAAGCCTGTCAGTGTGAATGCACGGTCTATGGGCAGCCTGGGCCGGGCGAGGTCGCGCTTTGCTGGAATGTCCTCGATCATGGACGAGATGGCGGTTATCAACTCCGGCAGTCCCTCTCCAGTGTGGGCCGACACCGGCATGATCTGTGCGCCCTCCAGGGCCGTTCCTTCGAGGGCGCCTTCTACGTCGGCCATCACGAGCTCTATCCACTCGTCGTCAACGAGGTCCTTCTTGGTGAGGGCCACCAGTCCGCGCGGTATCTGAAGTAGGTCCAGAATCGCGAGATGCTCGCGCGTCTGCGGCATGACAGACTCGTCAGCGGCCACGACCAGCAGGGCGATGTCGATACCGCCGATGCCGGCCAGCATGTTGTTCACGAAGCGCTCGTGTCCGGGGACATCGACGATGCTGACCTCGTTGCCCGAAGGCAGTTGAAGCCAAGCGAAGCCGAGGTCTATCGTGAGACCCCGCTCCTTCTCCTCGGCGAGCCGGTCCGGGTCTATTCCGGTGAGCGCCTCGACGAGAGTTGACTTGCCGTGATCGACGTGTCCTGCTGTGCCTACGACGAACATTCTTGTTGCACGTGTCGTGTACTGGTGAGTTCGGGGTAGGATAGCACAGGGCGGCGTTGACTGGTTGCACTGGGCGAGCCCGTACCGTTGATTCGCGCCCCACGTTTGACTGGCAGCGAGGGTAACTGATAGACAAGAATCTACAGGAGGGGGACACCCTTGAAGATAACCGTGGTCGGGCTTGGATACGTTGGCACGGTTGCCGCCGCCGCGCTTGCGGGGGCAGGCCACGACGTGTTGGGAATCGACATCGACAGGAGTCGCACCGATTTGCTGGGCGCGGGCAGTGTGCCACTGTACGAACCCGGTCTTGAAGATCGAATAGAGGCCGCACTGAGGGCCGGGACGCTTCGGTTTCTTCACCGTGACGACGTTGCCGAGGACCCCGCATCAAGTGCGGGGCAGGCCCTTGGCGACGTTGCCCTCATTGCCACCGGCACGCCCCCGACACTTGGAGGCGGGGCTGACTTGCACCAGGTCCGGGCCGCGGTGAGCTGGGTCAGATCGATGGCGGTAGGGGTAGGGGCAGGTTTGAAACCTGCCCCTACAGTCGTGATGAAGAGCACGGTACCTCCCGGGACCGGCAGGAGGCTGCTGGAGAGCGAGCTCAGAGGTACACCCATCAGGTACGCCTCCAACCCGGAGTTCCTGCGCGAGGGTCGTGCGGTCGATGACTGGGAGAAGCCGGACCGGATCGTCATCGGAGTCGAGCCGGACGACACCGGCTCAGTCGATACGGTCAAGCGCATGTACGCAGGCATTGATGCGCCCTGTATGGTCACCGACATCACCAGCGCGGAGATGATCAAGTACGCGAGCAACGCGTTCCTCGCCACCCGGATATCGTTCATCAACGAGATCGCCTCCCTGTGCGACAACGTAGGAGCCTCGATTGACGAGGTTAGCGAGGGCATGGCGATGGACTCGAGGACAGGGGCGAGGATTCACGCCGGAGTCGGCTATGGGGGGTCCTGCTTTCCAAAGGACGTCCGCGCGCTCGACCATCTCGCGCTAACAAGTGGTGCGAGCGTCGACCTACTGAGGTCGGTAATCAATACGAACAACAGGCAGCGTCTTCTGCCGCTGCACGCGCTGCGCCAGAGGTTCGGCGGCGCGATTGACGGTCTGAGAGTCGGCATACTCGGCCTGGCGTTCAAGCCCGGCACCGACGACGTCCGGGACGCACCGTCGCTCGACCTGATCCGTGCGCTGGTGGACGAGGGAGCCGAGGTCCAGGCGTTCGACCCGGAGGCAATGGAGTCGGCGCGTCCGAATCTGCCGTCATCGGTCCGGCTGGTGGAGGGTGTGGAGGAAGCGGCGAACCGGACGCAGGCGCTGGTGCTGCTGACGGAGTGGGACTCGATCGTTCAGTCAGACTGGCGGATTGTGGCCAGGTGCATGATTCCTCCGCGACTGGTGTTCGATGGCCGGAACGCCCTGGACCCGGCCGAAATGAACAGGCTCGGCCTCGAGTACGTCGGGGTGGGCCGGGGGCCGGTCCGTGGGGGCATACAGGACGGCGCTTCTCCCTGGTCGGTCACGCAGGGGCTGGTTGTGTGAGCGCACGTATCTGCATGAGAAGGTGTGGCGAGGCGAGGGGGAGGCTGGCGACCCCGACCGGATTCGAACCGGCGATCTCTGCCTTGACAGGGCAGTATGTTAAGCCACTACACCACGGGGCCGCGCGAGTAAGAATTGTAGCGGCGCGCGCGTCTCAGGTCAACGCGAATCATCCGGTCGATTGTGTATCAGTTCAGTCGGACGCTGAACATGAGCGGGGCGAGTCTGAATGCGCCGTGCAGGCGAATACGGGCGAGACGCCCGCGCTCCCAGGGTATGCCTGCTAAACTGGTACAGGCTCCATCCGGTCTGCCTATGGCAGATTTCCCAGGGGAGTGAGAGAATACCGTTCCTCTTATGGTGAGTAAGCTCAATAGACGGCGGTCGGTGCGTAGCCTTTTGTTTTAGGGCCGACTGGTCGACAGGAGATTTCGCCGTCACTGGAAGAACTACCTTTTCCAGTGTGCGCTGTCCATACTGGCGCTTCTGCTGATTCTGCTGGTCATGGACGTGGTTCTGCGGGTCGCGATCGTCGCGGCCGTTGCATCCTCGGCCTTTATCGTCTTCGTAACCCCGCATAGCGCCGCATCCAGGCCTAGACGTGTCATAGGAGGGCATGTTGTAGCGTCTGCCGTCGGTTCGGGGCTCGCCATGCTTTATCTCGTACCCAGTTTTGGCGACGTGATTGCCGGCTCTCATCTCACTGTTGACATCATGGCCGTGCTATCGGTCGGTCTGAGCATCTTAATTATGGTTCTGACGGATACTGAGCACCCGCCCGCCGCAGGCACGGCCTTGTCGTGGGCGGGTGGAGCCCGTCGTCGGTCATGTTCGTACTATTGGGAGCTGTATTGCTCTCTATCGTGCGTGCACATGTTACTCCGCTCGCGGCTGACCAACCTGTTCTAGCCAACCAAACAGGGAAGACGCCTCCGACAGAACCCGGTGGGATACTCTGATATACTTGTCCACCGTAGAGTCTTCCCTTCGCACGGTGTCGTGTGGGACAGAAGGAGCCTGGATGGCCCTTGATCGATCGCGTGCTCAAAGTGCGAGTGAGGAGCACGAATTGGTAGCGTTGCTGCGGCGTCAGGGCATGAGCTGCGTTCTGATGTCATCGGACGAAGACCTCGCCGCGCTCGGCGAAGGCGCCGGGGACGGCCCGCAGCTGGTACTGATCGACACCGGTTACATGACTTCG
Organism: Dehalococcoidia bacterium; assembly: GCA_034428835.1. Taxonomy (GTDB): domain Bacteria; phylum Chloroflexota; class Dehalococcoidia; order Lucifugimonadales; family UBA1123; genus VXRN01. The sequence continues at coordinate 40,877 of DAOUHG010000298.1, read as the reverse complement.
ATGGAGATCACGCGCTTCCTCCAGGCTTGCGAGAAGTCTGAGGTTCACACCATCGCGCTGGTACCGCGCGGCCGTGTTCCGAGCTTGGATACGAGCCTCCGGTTGACCGATTTCATCGTCAGCCCACCGGACCCGGATGAACTGGTTATTCGAGCGCTACGTGCGATGAGAGTTGGCCAGCAGGTCGACGAAGACAGTCACATCATTCGAGCGGGAGACCTTCAGATCGACACCTCCAGCTACGAGGTCACCATTAAGGGCAAGCGCATCGGTCTGAGATTCAAGGAGTACGAGCTGCTCAAGCTGTTGGCGGAGAACCCCGGAAGAGTGTTTTCCAGGGACGCTCTGCTCAACCAGATCTGGGGGTACGAGTACTTCGGAGGTACGAGAACGGTAGATGTGCACATCCGCCGTCTCAGGAGCAAGATAGAAGACGCAGACAACAACTTCATCGAGACCATATGGAACGTGGGATACAGGTTCAGGGAGTCGCGCTAGACAAAGGAGCAGAACATGGCAACAGAGAGAGTCGCTTACGTAAATGGCCAGATCGTACCGGAGAGTGAGGCTGTGATCTCGATCAGAGACAGAGGCTTCCTGCAGGGTGACGCCGTGTTCGACACGACCAGGACGTTCGGCGGCCGCATCTTCCGGCTGGACGAACATCTCGATCGCTTCTTCAACTCATTGAAGTACATGCGCATCGATCCGGGTCTGACGAAACGGGACTTCGCCCGTCTGACGATGGAGGTCCTCGATGCGAATCTTCCGCTCATCGAAGCTGATGACGACTACTGGGTGACGCAGCGCGCTACCCGCGGCGTCACGGTGGACGGTGAGGTCAAGCCGTCCATCATCATTGAGTGTGTCCCTCTGCCTTTCAAGGCCAGGGCTGCCTACTATCGCGATGGCCTGCCGGTGGTCGTGCCGTCGGTCCGACGGACGCCGCCTGAGTCTCAGAGTCCCCGCGCGAAGGTGCACAACTACGTCAACCTGGTTCAGGCCAGTCTCGAAGTCGAGTCGCAGAACCCCAACGCCTGGCCAATTCTGCTTGACACAAACGGCAACCTCTCGGAGGGGCCTGGAAGCAACATATTCATCGTCAAAGACGGAGTCGTAATGACTTCGCGAGAGCAGTTCATACTCTCCGGGATCAGTCGTGGCGTTGCGATCGAGCTGGCCCAGGAGTTGGGAATCGAAGTCCGGGAGACGGACATCGACCTATACGATGCCTACACTGCCGATGAGGCGTTCGTCACATCGACAAGTTTCTGCATATGCCCGGTGTCGTCGTTCAATGGGTCGCCCATAGCTGACGGCTCGGTCCCCGGCCCCGTGACCGACCGACTCACACGCGCCTACAGCGGCATGGTCGGGCTGGATGTCGCAGGTCAGTACCTCGCCCGGCTGGAAGAGTGACGGCACATCTTTGAAATAATAAGGAGATGCCAGTGTATGCAGGACGCATATTGAGCGACTACATCGAGCAGGCCATGGAGCAGGCTGAGTATGACAAGCTCGACGATGGGACATTTGGCGGGAGTATCCTGCCATGTTCCGGAGTATTGGCGTTCGGCAGCACGCTAAGGGAGTGCGAAACGGAGCTGAGGGCAACGCTAGAGGACTGGATACTGGTAGGGCTCAAACTTGGGCATCCGCTGCCGGTAGTCGGCGGAGTCGACCTTAACATGGAGCCAAAACGTGAACCGGTGGACGCCGTGTAGCCGAAGGGCTTTCGTCAGCAAACTTCGCAATCTGGGATTTGACGGTCCTCTCTCTGGTTCCCGACATCAGTTCATGGTGCTTGAGAATCATCGACTCACGGTCCCATCGAACTCTGAGTATTCTGTGCCGCAGGTCCGCATGATGGTTCGTCAGGTAGAGCGAATCATTGGACGCCGAATCGACCTCCAAGAGTGGAGCGGGTTATAGTTTGGAAGCTGCTCACGAGAGTGAAGTCACCGTAAAGGCCCCTGCGACCTCGGCGAACATGGGGCCGGGGTTTGACTGTCTGGGAATTGCGCTGGACATCTGGAACACCGTCACCGTCGAGGTCGGCCAGTCTGGGTTCGAGATCTCCGGAGAGGGTGAGGACGAGCTCCCCTGGGACGAGTCCAACCTTGTCTTTCAGAGCATCACGCGGGTGTTCGAGGAGTGCGGCAGGTCGATGCCGCCACTATCGGTGCGGTGCCACAACGACATTCCCGCGACGCGCGGTCTCGGATCTAGCTCTGCCGCATTGGTGTCCGGGCTGATACTTGGTAATGAGCTGTGCGGCGGACAGCTTGAGCAGGACGATCTGCTACAGATAGCAGCGTCCGTAGAGGGCCACCCGGACAACGTCGCGCCCGCCATCTACGGCGGGATGCAGATTGCGGTCAGCCATGACGACAGGGTTGTCAGCGCGCCGGTGCCGGTCCCGGATGAGCTGTCCGCGGTACTCTACGTTCCGAATGTGCCCATGCCGACAGAAGAGGCGCGAGGACTGTTGAAGAGCGAGGTGTCGAGGTCGGACGCCGTGTTCAATATCGGCAGAGCGGCGCTTCTCGTCAGCGCTATGGCGACCGGAGAACTGGACCGGCTGGACATCGCCACCGACGACCGTCTCCATCAGCCAGCGCGGCAGACCATATTCTTTCCGATGAACAACATCATCCGCGCCGCAAGGGGCGCAGGCGCTCTTGGAGCTTTTCTGTCCGGTGCGGGCTCGACCGTACTCGCCCTGGCTACGGAGAAAGAGTTCACCATCGGGTACGAGATGGCCGATGCCGCCGTGAAGTCCGGCCTGGATGGTGAGGTGCGTATCACACGGCCCACCACGCTGGGGACGCATGTGGTGGGATGAAGTCGGCTTAAACTACTTAAACTAATTGAGGGCTATGTGCATGTTACACGAAGCAATCCGGCTCGGATGTGAGATATATCATGACGGCGTTACATCGGAATATGATAACGGTTATACCCAGTATCTTGATGATAAGGATCAGCTCAAGTGGGATTGTCCAGACAGGTTAGAAATACTGGAAATTGAAAAGCTCAGGGTGTTCCTCAACGAGAAGTGGCGTGCTCGTATCCAAATGGAAGACAAAGGTCGCGACCTTAGGCCAGACTTACTACGTACGCTGCAAAGTGTGCTGCCGCATTTGGCCGTGCTGAGGAATACAACCATACTTGATGCTGAATTCGGCGACGGGGACGTAAGCCAACTGATAATTTATACTTTCGATGCCATAGCTAGATATGGTCCCAGAAATTATGAATCCACCGCAGCTTCCAAGATATTGCATACCATAAACCCTGAACTGTTTGTCATGTGGGATAGGGCTATTAGAGGTGGGTATGGTCTCAGAGAGGATAATGCAAACAAGAAATCCCACTGGAAGAGGGAAGGCGGGGGATATGCTGACTACTTCCTGCCACGAATGCAAAGACTTGCTCATCTTGCCATCGAACAGGTAAAGGGAATTACTCATGATCCAATAGATTTGTTGCGGAGTCCTAACTGTTCTCATAGCCTTGCCAAGATTCTGGATGAGTATAACTACGCAAAGTTCACGTTAAATCACGATAGCGTGTGGAAGAAAGAATACGATCTATAATACCAATTCGTTCTGACTACGCCTCAAATCACATGGCACAGCGTTGCACTCGTCATTCCCGTGAAAGCGGGAATCCAGAGAGTCTGGCCAGTGGGAATATGGCCGGATCACTCATAATTGGTATAAGTTATGCTCAAGGTCGTAACCGGCCTGGAGGAAGAACATGGTATCCACCAAGCTCACATACGTCGACTACCTTGAACTTCCCGGCGACGAGCGTTACGAGCTTCACGATGGAGAACTCGTCCTGGTAGCTTCGCTCAATGAACCTCACCAGAGAACCAGCCTTTTGCTGACTCGGCAGCTGCTGGCTGTAGAGGATAGAGGCTTGGGGAGGATATACGTCGCGCCCTTCGACGTTATTCTGTCCGATACCGAGGTTGTGCAGCCCGATCTGCTGTTCGTTTCCCAGGAGCGTGCGGACATCATCACGCACGCCAACATACAGGGCGCGCCCGACCTGATAGTCGAAATCCTGTCTCCCTCGACGGCGAACCGCGACTGGACCTACAAGCGCCAGCTATATGCCAGGCATGGCGTGAAAGAGTTATGGATAGTGGACCCCGACGCCGGTATCGTATGGGTCATGCTGCTGCGGGGGGACGACTTCGAGCTTGTAGGCGTGTACAGCGAGGGGCAGTCTTTCAGCTCGTCCACCCTCGGAGGGTTGACCATAGACCTGGATGACGTGTTCTAGCCCTGAGCCGAGCTTCTCGTGAGTCCGTCCGGAACGCTATCGCATTTGACAATGGCAGACTGCGCGCGCTAAACCATTACAGTCGAGTCTTCGGGGCAAATCTCCACGGATGGGCTGAACTGGATTATGGCGCTGGTTGTTCAGAAGTACGGCGGGAGCTCTCTCGCTGACGCAGACAAGATAAAGAATGTCTCCGCGCGCATCGCCCGTGCCAAAGAAGACGGCAACAGGGTCGTGGCCGTCGTCAGCGCCATGGGGGACACTACCGACGATCTGATCGAGCTTGCGGGCCAGGTGTCCGACAGTCCTGACCTGCGGGAGTTGGACGTTCTTCTTTCGACCGGTGAGCTGAGATCGTGCGCGCTGGTCGCGATGAGACTGAACTCGCTCGGCTACCCTGCGATCAGCCTCAGTGGTGCGCAGGCCGGCATTCGGACGGACAGCCAGTATGGCATGGCAAAGATCTCGAGCCTGGAGCCGCAGCGCATTATGGATGAGCTGGACGACGGCATGATCGTGGTTGTAGCCGGATTCCAGGGGATCACTCCCGGCATGGACACGACCACCCTGGGCAGGGGGGCGTCCGACCTGACGGCAATCGCGCTCGCGGCCGGACTGGGAGCAGTCCGGTGTGAGGTCTACACCGACGTGGAGGGTATCTACACTGCGGACCCCAGGCTGGTGCCAAAGGCCGCGAAACTGGATGAGATCAGCTTTGAAGAGATGCTGGAGCTCGCGAGCTACGGCGCCAAGATGAACCCTCGGTCGATAGAGCTGGGCATGGTGTACGACACGCCGATTCTCGTGGCCTCCAGTTTTTCTGACGTGTCGGGTACGTTGATACATGGTGATGCGGACATGAACAAGAACGTGGGCGAGATGCGGAACCGCGTCTCTGGAATAGCGACCGATACGAATGTCGCGAAGATCACTCTCCAGGGCGTCAAAGACCGTCCAGGGATTGCGGCGAGTCTGTTCGAGCCTCTCGCTGACGTCGGGATCAGTGTTGACGTAATCGTCCAGAACGCGAGCGTCGGCGGAACGACGGACCTGACGTTCACAGTCAAGAGAGACGACCTCAGCAGGGCGTCAGAGGTTGTTCGGCGGGTGGCCGAGGACCTCGGCAGCACGGGCCTCGTAACAGCGCTCGGTCTGGCGAAGGTCAGCGTCGTCGGGACCGGAATGCAGGACGCCCCCGGATACGCGAGTACGATGTTCCGAACCCTTGCTGACGAGGGGATCAACATAGAGATGATAACCACGTCCGAGATCAGGATCACGTGCCTTGTGTCCGAGGACGCAGTCGGCCCCGCCTCCCGAGCGCTGCACACCGCGTTCGATCTGGATGTGGGATAGCGGCCTGGTCACGAGTGGGCGAATCCGACCAACCCCTGCTCTCCGTCGTCATCCCTGCGTTCAATGAGTCTGCTCGCATCATCGCCACACTGGATGAGCTCGCGCGTTACCTTGGTGAGCAGGAGTACATTTCGGAAGTCGTCGTAGTGGATGACGGCAGCGTGGACGACACGGCGGACCTTGTGGGTCAATGGGCCGCCGACAGGTTCAACACGAGGCTGATCCGGATACGCCATGCGGGTAAGGGCTGGGCGGTGCGGTCCGGAATGCTGGCGGCACGTGGCGCCTACCGGTTCATGTGCGATGCCGACCTCGCTATGCCGGTCCACTGGATTGGAGAGTTCATAGAAAGAATGGAGGCTGGTCTCGACATCGTGATCGGCTCCCGTGAAGTGGCGGGCGCTCGCAGGTTTGACGAGCCAGTTTATCGGCACCTGATGGGGCGTGTTTTCAACAGGGTCGTTCGCCTGCTGGCCGTGAGCGGATTCCAGGACACCCAGTGCGGGTTCAAGTGTTTCAGGGCTGCGGCGGCGGAGGAACTCTTCAGCCTCCAGCGGACGAGGGGAATGGGGTTCGACGTAGAGATTCTGTTTCTCGGGGTGAAGAGAGGTTTCAGCATCGAGGAGATGCCGATTGATTGGTATCATCAGTCCGTCAGTAAGGTCCGCCCCGGGGTGGATACGATTGACATGCTCAAGGATACGATCGTCATCAGGCTGAGGGACGTCACGCGGAGGTATGGATGACGTCCGCGGAAGCCAACATCGGATTTCAACCTGTATGAGTCACATTACACATGAGCATCAGGGAGAAGGTGGGCCGGTCGGTCGCGTGGCGGTTGTCGTCCCCACATACAACGAGGCTGACAACCTTCCCGAGCTGGCCAGCCGGCTGTTTGGGCTCGACCTGGAGGACATTCGCCTCTACATCGTGGACGATAGCTCACCTGACGGAACTGCCGAGGTTGCCCGCAAACTGTCGGACGAGTACGAGAACAGAATCGAGGTCATATCCAGGAGCGGTAAACAGGGACTTGGGACCGCGTACACGACGGGCTTCGCGAGGGCGCTCTCAGAAGAAGTGGACTACGTGGTGCAGATGGACGCCGATCTCTCCCATGTGCCGGAGGAGATTCCACGGATGCTGGGGAAACTCAGCCGGTTCGACGTTGCGGTCGGCTCCAGGTACACGACAGGCGGAGGCCTGGATCAAGAGTGGAGCGCGAAGCGCCGGATGCTGAGCGGCTTTGGCAACCATCTCATTCGGGCCGTCACGGGAGTGAGGGTCATGGATGTGACTTCGGGTTTCAAGGTATATCGGGCGGGCGCGCTGCGGTCTCTGGACCTATCGAGGATCAGGTGCATCGGCTTCGGCTTCCAGGCGGAGGTCGCCCACTACTGCCAGACAAGTGGCCTGGACGTGGTTGAGCACCCAATCACGTTCATGGAGCGAACTCGCGGGGTATCGAAGATGTCGGTCAGGATAATCGCCGAGGCAATGTGGAAACTGACTTTACTCAGGATTAGAACGTTTTAATAAACCAAATAATACCTTGTATCGGCTCCGATCTATCAGCTAGTATTCTCTAACCTTTCCAGAGGCGAGTGAAATGAATGGGCGCGGATTTGAAGACAGAGACAAGTACCGCAAGGATCTGGGCAAGAGGGCCGTAGCCCTCGCCATGCACGGAAAATGGGAGCAGGCGGCGTCAGTTAACCGGACTATCGTCCGGGAGTTCCCAGATGATCTTGAAGCCTACAACCGTTTGGGCAAGGCCCTCAGCGAATTGGGGCGCAACCGTGAGGCCAAAGCTGCCTTTGAGACGGTGCTGCAGCGGTCGCGCAATAATTCAATTGCGAAAAAGAACTTTGCCAGGCTGACGAAGCTCGCTGACGACGCCTCTCCGCGGGTCACAAAACGCGCGAGCCGCAGCGTACACGCGTTCATTGAAGAGAGCGGCAAGGCTGGTGTCACCACATTGACTAAGCCGGCCCCGACCAACGTGTTGCTCGAGTTAACGCCCGGCGACCTCGTCCAACTTAGCGTGACTGGCAGAGCGTTGACTGTGACTGATGAGTCAGGCGCATATATAGGTCAGGTGGAGCCAAGGGTCGGCAGCAGAATAGCGAGGCTGATCAAGGGCGGCAACCGCTACGAGGCTACCGTAACCAGCGCCGGGGACCAGAGGCTGGACATCATCATCCGCGAGACCTACAAGAGTCCGTCCCAGATGGGGGTGGTCTCGTTCCCATTGCGGGGCAGCGCCGTGTACGGTGGATACCTGCCAAGCCAGGCCGTGGCGTACGACGCCGGAGACGACGAGATGGAGATCCCGGTTGCCGAGAAGGTCGCCGTCAAAGACTGGTCTAACGACGACACCGAGCCCGGCGATGACGAGGCGTTCAGCCCTGTCATACACCGGATCATAAACTCGCCCGGCGAAGACATGAACGATGACTACTAGGCGGGAACCCCTCTAGTTGCCCTCATGTCTGGTCGCGGACCGTTTACTCGCCGTTCTCGTCCGTAGCGAGCGGTCTGGGTCGGTAGTACAGGCCCCAGCGTTGCATCAGCTCGTACACGCGCTCATCGTTCAGCTCGGTGAGTTGTCTGAAGAAGCCTGCCATCGCGTGCGCGTGCATCACCTCAGGTGAGCAGACCCAACTTGACTCAGCCGGTACCACGTAGAGCAGGCCGTTCTGGTGTTCGCATTCCAGCTCCACGCGCTTCCCGCCCTGGTCTGTCTTGACGTTTAGCCCAAACTGTCCCATCGACAGCACCTCTCGCAAGTCTGCCCGTTATATATAGAGAGCACACTGCTCTCAGGCGCCTGTCGCATCTGCGCCCATACGAGCCTGCCGCATTGTATACCAGGCGTCCAGGTCTGGTTGACGGCCCATATGCCGTTGCTATAATCACTCTCGAACCTGGGCTGTACAGTTCGGGAGAATGCAGGAGGAACAGATGGCAGCTCACTTTCAGGACGAGACTATCACCATTCAGAAAATCCAGTGCGGACCTTACGGGAACAACGCTTACCTTTTGGTATGCCCGCAAACGAACGGGAGCATCATAATAGACGCGCCACCCGATCCGGGCGCACTGATCGAGGCCGCACAGCAGACTGACGTAAAGGCTATACTCATCACCCACAATCACTTCGATCATATTGAGGGTCTGCCGGAGGTCAAGGGCGCCATTGGCGCTCCGGTCGGGATTGGCGCGGCGGACGCCGACGGGCTGCCAGACGCGCCCGAACTGCGTATCGAAGACGGCGACGAGATAACTGCCGGCTCGATCACACTGACGGCGATCTTCACGCCGGGGCACACAGACGGCTCAACCTGCTTCTCGTTTGGTCCGCACCTGTTCACCGGCGATACGCTGTTTCCAAACGGGCCGGGCAGGTCGCGCAGCCCCGAGGCGCTGGCGCAGTTGATAGAGAGCGTCAGTACGAGGCTGTTCGTGCTGGACCAGATCAACGACTTCTACCCTGGCCACGGTGACGACGGCAACCTGGAGGCCGAGAAAGGCAAGTACGAGGTCTTCGCTTCCAAGTCGCATCCCGCAGACCTTGAAGGTGACGTCGACTGGCTAAACAGCTAGCTCCGAGCCGCAGGCGCGATCTGACTCGCACGCAGGATAAACCGCTTTGACCGAACATGGGTTCTACGATGTCCGCTGGCGAATACGGGACATCGTACTAGGATCGGTCGTCGCGATTATTTCCACCTCAGCCGCACTGTTACTGATCGGGCTTGTGGTGGCTATGACGGGCCGCCAGGACCTCGGCCCTGTCGAGGTGCTCGCGGCCGCTGCCTCCGAGGTGTTGATCGTCTATGTCGTCTGGCGGCTCGCAGTGAAAAGGTACGCCAGCGGCGGGTGGGCCGCTATAGGGGTCCGAGCGCCCATGAGCGTCGCCGCTCTATTGCTGATTCCAGTCATACTGCTCGCCAGTCTGGGATTCACCGCTCTCTACGAACTGGCAGTCAAGTCTATTGGGGTGGAGGCGTTGGTACCCGAGCATTTGCCGTCTGAGATGTTCGGCGAGGGTGTGCTCAGGGTGCTGACTATCGTTGTCGTCGCGGTGTTGATACCGTTCGTTGAGGAGACATTCTTCAGAGGGTTTCTATTCGCGGGGCTGGCCGCCAGATTCGGCGTGTTGACCGGACTTATCGTGAGCGCAGCGGTGTTTTCCGTCGCTCACGCCGACGTGAAGGTCTTCATACCGATCTTTGTTGCGGGCCTCCTGTTCGGGTGGGCATACCATAAGACGAAGACCCTCTGGGTGCCGATCGCGGCCCATGCCTGTCAGAATCTGGCGGCTGTGATGTTCCTTGACTTTGTGTGAACGACCTTAAAAAGAGACGAGGTGACCGAGATGCCAAATCGAATCGACGCCGTTCTCGGCGAGCTCAGAGAGTCAGGAAGGACCGCGCTGGCGCCGTTCATCACGATCGGTTTCCCCGACGTGCCCACCTCGGAGGCGCTCGCCCGGACAATCCTGGAGTCCGGCGGCGACATGCTTGAGCTGGGCGTTCCCTTTAGCGATCCGCTGGCGGACGGCCCTACCGTTCAGATGACAAGTTATCGCGCATTGCGGAACGGGGTCACGGTCAGGGAGTGCCTCGACGTTGTTCGTCGTCTGCGAGCGCAGGGGGTGGAGTCGCCGCTGATCTTCATGGGGTACTACAACCCATATCTCAGCTATGGTCCGGAGAGATTTCTAGACGACGCGGCAGCTGCCGGTCTCGACGGAATGATCGTGCCGGACCTGCCTACTGAGGAGGCGGCGCAGTTCGGGGAGATGGCCGCAGATCGTGGCATCCACCTGATCCCGATGCTGGCGCCGACCAGCTCCGACGAGCGGATCGAGGATGCTTGCAAAGCCGCAGGTGGGTTTATATACTGCGTGAGCCTCACCGGAGTGACATCTGCAAGGAGTTCGCTTTCACACGCGACTTCAGGACTCGTCGAGCGCATCCGGCAACACACCGATCTGCCAATACTGGTCGGTTTCGGCGTGTCCAGACCGGAACATCTGGTGGAGATCGGAACGTATGCGGAAGGCGCGGCGGTGGGGAGCGCGTTGCTGGACGCGGTGGACAGGGCTCCGCCGGATGGCAAGGTGGAAGCAGCGCGCGAGTTCATCCACGCGCTCAGGGGAATCGACGGCAAGGGCGCCAATTAGATGACCACTGTCAGAGGACTGCGCGGCGCGACGACTGCGGACAGCAACACCAGGGACGCCATTCTCGAGGCGACGAGTGAGCTGTTACAGGAACTGGTCGAGGCGAACGACGTGAGCGCCGACGATATCGCCGCCGTCACGTTCAGCACCACCAGGGACCTCGACGCAGAGTTTCCCGCCGTCGCCGCCCGGGTAGACCTGGGCTGGACGGAAGTGGCGATGATGTGCGGTCACGAAATGGAGGTCCCAGGTGGGCAGGAGAGATGCATCCGTGTGATGATTCTCGTGAACACCGACAAGGCGCCCCACGAACTGAAACGGATCTACCTGCGCGAGGCCGCCAGTCTTCGCGCCAGAAGCGGCAAGCGAGGCAAGGCTGGGCCTTGACCCATAAATTAGCATACCAAGATCGCTCCGACAGCAATCAACGTCGGGCAAGGAGGACATTGCAACAAATGGAAGTCATCAAGAACGGATCGGTACCTGAGGACGACGCAACCAATGCCCCTCTCTTCTACGGAGGGCCAGTGTCTCGGCAGCCTCTGGTTGCCGGAGGCAAGAGCGCCAACTTCAACTTCAGTCTCGTCAATTTCTACGACGGCGCGAAGAACAAGTTCCACTCCCACACTTCGGACCAGATCCTGTATGTCACAAAGGGAGAGGGAATCGTAGCGTCGGAGTCCGAAGAGGTCAGTATATCTACCGGCGACACTGCCTTCATCCCTGCTGGGGAAAAGCATTGGCACGGCGCGGCGGACAGCCAGGACTTCACGCATATCTCTCTGACGGGAGCAGATAGCGAGACCACGCAGTACGACGACTGAGATACCGTCCATTTGGCCTGTGAAGCGATCGCCGCGCTGTCAGCGGCGGACGCTTTCGTATTCTTCGATCTGTACCCTCTCGCTGTCCAAGGAGGTTGGCATGGAAGGCATTTCTCTCATTCTAATCGGTACGGCAATCTTCACTCATTCTTGGTATCAGCTCGGTCTCTACGCGGACGGGCGAACGGTGGGCATTCTGATGGCTGGCCTTGCCGTGGCCTTGGTAGTCTCGCTCTTCGCATTCGAGCCTCAGTTCCTCGGCACGTTGAGCGCCAACGACGCGCTCAAGGAGGGTGAAACGACGGTCTTGCGCTCCCTGATGATTTCCTGGGCCGTGTACATGGCGGCCATCGCCGCACAGGGCTTCTGGGACTTGGATGAGCGCGCGATAGGCTTCTACGGCATTCTGCTCACCGCCCTCAGCATCATAGCGTTGCTGTTCTTCCTTCAAGTGTGGATAAACACTGAGGAGTCCGCCCTGATGGTTCCATTTGTGGTGTCAGGGGCCCTTCTTAGTGTTGTGGGCGCGTTGTTGTTCTTTTCCATGGCAATCCCGTTTCCTGGTCTCAGGTCTGTATCGGGATGGGCGATGCTTTTGGAATCGATCGTTATCGCGGGAATCGGCATGGCGATGATTACGACGGTAATCTCCGCATAGTCCACAGAAAAAACGTGCTTCGGCCAATAGCCATTACTGGTCGTGTAGTTGCGGGAACGCAACGCAAACTTGCTGGTGTTATCTACGTATCGTAACTGGGAGCCGAGTATGACCGCTGCTAAGAGGCTGCCAACAGAAGAGTTCTTGAGAGAGGCCGAGCGCGAGGTCGGACGGTTCGACTGGGAGGGCACGTTCGCGGACTACCTCCGCATGGTGAGCGAAAATCCCTTCATCACTCGCCTGTCCCATCACCTGGTGTACGACGCGATACTGGCACATGGCGTAGATGTATCTACGGAGAGTGGCAACCCGAAGTACAAGCTGTTCGATGACAAGGTGTACGGTCAGGATGAGACTATCGAGAGCATCGTGGAGTACTTTGCCTCGTCGTCCCGCAGGTTGGAGATACGCAAGCGAATCATGCTGCTCCTCGGGCCGCCCGCCAGTGGAAAGTCCACGATCGTCGCGCTCATCAAGGAGGCGCTGGAGCAGTTCACCCGAACGGACGAGGGCGCCGTGTTCGCGATCAAGAACTGTCCTATGCAGGAGGAACCCCTGCACCTTATACCCCACAACCTGCGGCCCAAGCTGCAGAACGAGTATGGCATCTACGTCGAGGGGGACCTCTGTCCCAGGTGCAGGTACATGGTCCGTACCGAGTACCGCGGCAGGATCTCGGATGTGCCTGTAACACGAGTGGTTTTCTCGGAGCAGGAGGCGATCGGCATCGGCTACTATGTCGCCACGTCCAACCCCATCGACGCATCGCTCCTGGTGGGCAGCGTGGATACCAGCCAGCTCGAGGGCGACAGACTCGAGGTGGCTGGCAAGGCGTTCCGCCTCGACGGAGAGCTGAATGTCGCCAATCGGGGCTTGATGGAGTTCGTCGAGATCTTCAAGGCCGAGCCTCACCTGCTCACGACTCTGCTGGGCCTAGCCCAAGAGCAGCTCATAAAGATGGACCGGTTCGGTTCGGTCTATGCAGACGAGGTCGTAATTGGGCACTCGAACGAAGGCGACTTCAAGACATTCTTAGCCGATCCATCCTCTGAGGCGCTGAGGGATCGCATCATGCGGGTGTACGTTCCATACAACCTGCGAGTGCGGGACGAAGAGCGTATCTATCGGAAGCTCCTTGTCAGCAGCGGGCTGGACAAGATACATGTTCCGCCCCTCACGCTTCCCGCCATCAGCACATTCGCCGTAATGTCGAGGCTCTTTCCGCCAACGAAGCAGGCAGTGTCTGTGATAGACAAGCTGCGGGCATATGACGGACAGGAGGTCGAGAATTTCTCCCGAGAGGACGTTCAGAATGAACGGCGGTCGCATCCGGAAGAGGGAATGAGCGGCATCTCGCCGAGATCGGTGATTAACAGGCTGAGCGCGCGGGCCACACTGCCAGATGTGACGTGCATCAGTCCGCTCGACGCGCTCGACAGCATCTGGCAGGGCCGAACCGAGAACGTGAGCGTGACGCAAGAGGAGTCTGAGAAGTACATAGAGTACGTGCGGGAGGCGGTGGAGGACTACAACAATCGGGCGATCCAGGACGTGCAGAAGGCTTTCGACGAGCGCTTCGAAGAGACGTCCGCCAATGTGTTGGAGAATTACTTGGCCGAGATATCGTCGGCCATAGCTGTGGGATCGCAGAATCGCGTCTCGCGCGAGAGCGAGCGGAACATGCGGGAAATGGAGAGGCCCGTAGGAATCTCCGAGCGAGGCAAGACCGCATTCCGCCAAGAGATTCATGACTTCTTCGAAGACTTGGTATCACGACACGTCCCATTCGACTACACCACCGAGCTTCGAATGCAGGCGGCGATCGAGAGGCGTCTGCTGCCGGATCGTAAGGCGCTGCGTAACGAGCTGGATCAGCCCCGATCGGCAGGCCGAATCGCCGACTGGCGGCGCAGGCGCGAGTCGATTCACAGAAGGTTGGTCGGGAGATACGGCTACTGTAACGTGTGCGCTACGGACGTGGTCGAATACGCGCTGTTCCTTCTCAAGGGCAACGACGCATTCCGCGTGGTCAGGAACGACATCGAGTGGCGATGGGAGTTCGCCCCGACTGACCGTTCGTCCTGAGCCTGTCGAGCCGCCTACTATCTGTGACAGGCTCCGTCTGACATGCCGTGTGTTGTGGCTTGCCGCCATGTGTTAGTATGGCAACTGCTATAAGCGTGCAACGGCACGGGAATTCTGATTCACTCGGACCGGCAACAGAACACAAGGAGAGAGCGGATGGTCGCGCATGAGGCGAGATTGACTGGCGAAGAGATCGAAGAACTTAAACAACTAGGTGAGACCCACTTCTGGCCCCACTCTAGGCCGATAGCGGACTTGTCGGATGAGACCGGCATCAAGCTGATCTCGAAGGCTGAGGGAGTCTGGGTCGAAGACGGCCAGGGCAACCGCTGGGTCGATACCCTGTCCGGGATGTGGCTCAAGAACATAGGCCATGGGCGGAAGGAGATCGCGGAAGCGGTCTTCGAGCAGATGCAAGATGTAAGCTACTCTCCGGGAGGGACAGTCAGCCCCGCGACCATCAAGCTCGCCGCGAAGGTCGCGAGCCTGTCGCCCGACAAGGAGTCCAGAGTCTACTTCACGAGCGGCGGATCGGAGGCCGTGGAGACGGCCCTGAAGATCGCCAAGGCATATCACAAGAACAACGGCGAGACGAACCGCTGGAAGGTCATCAGCAGACGTGGCTCCTATCACGGAGCTACTCACGCGTGCATGGCCCTGGGCGGAGCCGCTACCTCCGGGCCAGGCGACTATGGCCCGCTGGTGCCGGGCAACATCCACATCGGCAACCCGAACAGCTATCGCGGACCTCACTCGGACATGGAGTGCGCCGAAGAGCTGGAGAGGACCATTCTGCATGAGGGTCCGAACATGGTCGCCGCCTTCATCGGTGAGCCTGTCTCCGCCGCCAACGGCATTCAAATCCCTGATCCGGGCTACTGGCCGCGCATCCGCGAGATCTGCGACAAGTACGGCGTGGTAATGATCTGCGACGAGGTGATAACCGGGTTTGGCCGCACCGGCAAGATGTTCGCCACCGAGCACTGGGGCATCCAGCCCGACATCTTCACGGTGGCCAAGGCGCTTACCAGCGGCTACCTCCCCATAGGCGCCGCCGTCGCGAGCAAGAAGATTGCCGACAACTTCCTCGGACAAGAGAACATGCTCAAGCACCTGATCACGTTTGGCGGCAACCCGGCGTCTTGCGCCGCGGGGCTGGCCAACCTGGAGATCATGGAGAACGAGGGAGTGGTCGAGAACTCCGCCGAGATGGGCGACTACCTGTACGAGCAGCTACAGACACTGTACGAGCACCCCATAGTGGGCGATGTCCGCGGTGGCATGGGTATGCTGGCGGCCGTTGAGATCGTCCAGGACCGCGACACCAAGGAGCGCTACCCTCAGGAGGCGCAACTCAGTGCCAAGCTGTCGCGCATCATGGACAAGAACGGCCTTCTCGGTCGCGCCGGCGACATCATCTCGGTCGCCCCGCCGCTCACGATCACGAAGGACGAAGTTGACTTCGTGGTCCAGGCGCTCGACAGGACGCTCGAAGAGGTACAGACCGAACTTTAGGCTCTAGCGTCTAAGACAACAAAAAAGGGGGAGACCGGCCTAGCTGCCGGTCTCCCCCTTCTGAGTCTGTTTACTCGCGATCTCGGGCCGATACCACCAGCTCATCGACGGAGCATCCGGTGGCCTCGCACCACATGTCGCATATCTCCTGCATGAGTTGGACACGGGTCTCCTGCTCGCATCCCGGTGGGATGTGTCCTCTCACCAGGGACGTGGTCGATAGCTCGCCGCCTCTGAAACCGAATCCGTGCGGGATCACCGTGAACTCGACGTCAACGTCGTCCGGCGACCCGCCAAGGATGGACGTGGTGATTCGGGCCAGCCCGGACACCAGAGTCGGCCTGAGATCGTCGAGTATGACACCCTCTTGAATGATGCAGTTGAAGTTATACATATAAATCTCTGCTCACCCTTGTACAAGTCGGACTGAGGCCGAAACCGGCGTCCAGACTACGACAGCCCCAAATGTGTCGGCAATTACTGGTGCACGCCTCCCTTGGCGCCGCCGCCTGCGGCTATGGCCTCCCCGGTAATGCACTCAGCCTTGGGCGAGGCGAGGTAAGCCGTTAGCCAGGCGAGCTCCTGCGGATCGATTGGGCGGCCTATGGCGACGTTCTGTGAGACTGAGGCGTTGACCTCGTCACGGGAGACGCCCTGACTCTCGGCCTGCGCGTTGAGGCGGTCTTCGATGACCTCAGACAGCGTGAGTCCGGGATGGACGACGTTCAGCGTGATGCCGTCGCCTCCGAGCTGATCGGAGAGCGTCTTGGTCAGGTGGACGACTGCGGCGTTTCTCAGACCATATATGGTCGACTGCCTGGCCGATACACCTCCGATGCTGATGACGCGGCCCCACTTCTGTGCCTTCATGTGAGGCGCGACCGCCTTTATGCACCTGAAGTAACCCACGACCTTAGTGTCGAGGTCCTCGATGAGGTCCTTCTCCTGTGCCTCCTCCAGGGCGCCCCGTATCTGGCCGCCGACCATGGCAGCGCTGTTTACCAGGATGTCGACGCCTCCGAGCTCTCTAACGGTGGTGTCGACCATGTTCTGGACGTCGTCCCAGCTGGTCGTATCGGTGGGGATGCCGATGACTTTTCGGCCTGTCTCGGCCGCGATTTCGGCGGCGGTCGTATCCAGTGCGTCCTTTGAGCGTGCGGCAATAGCCACGTCCACGCCCTCACGCGCCAGCTCCAGCGCGATCGCCTTGCCGATTCCCTTGCTTCCGCCCGTGATGAGGGCCCTCTTGCCCTGAAGCTCCAAGTCCATTTATCGCTCCTATGTGTGAGGTTTTTGATGCTGCCAGCCGCTTGTCGGCGGACCGCTCCAATTGTACCGTGTTATAAGGATTCGAGAAAATCGCAGCTATTCCCCGGGCACGGCGTCAACAGTGTGACGTGGGATTGGCCCTATCTCTTCTAGCCTTGAAAGCAGATATTCCAGGAGCGGACTTGAGAGCGCGAATGACGCACCGTCCGGGCTTGCTCGGACACAGGTGGACGATCCTGGGACTGCTGCTTGTCGCGAGCGTCGCCGCGTTCATGATGGCGATAGCGGTGGGCGTTCTGCTGCCATCTATCAGCGCCGATTTGGACCTCAGTCCCACCCAACAGGGATTCCTGGGATCTTCTGCCTTTGTCGGCAACCTTTTCCTCGCGCTTCCGCTGAGCTGGTGGACCTCCCAGTTCAGACCGAAGACCCTGACGACAGCGACTCTCGCAGCGGGAGCGCTACTGATGTCAGTACAGGCGTGGTCCCCAACGTTCATCGTCCTGCTCGTCGGCCGCCTGGGGTTCGGGATTACGACAATGGCGCGAGAGCCGGCGCGTGCGTTGCTGATGCACCAGTGGTTTGCCCCCAGGGAGTTCATCGTCGTCAACAGCGTGTACAACGCGCTGTTTGGGATTATCGTCGGAGGCGGATTCGCCGCGACCCCGTTCATCCTTTCCGGGGTGGGAGATAGCTGGCGCACGGTGCTGCTGGCGTTTGCAGTCGCAATCGTGGCGCTTATCGCGCTGTGGTTGGTAATCGGACAGGAGCGGAAGCCGGACGCAGAGATCACGCGCCGTGGTGGAGAGGTCGAGCTGCTCAGGCGTGTGCTGAAGCACAGAGACCTGTGGATAGCCGGACTCGGTTTCACCGGCGCGACCATGGGCTGGGCGGCGTTCCTGAACTTCTACCCGACGATGATGCTCACGACGGGCGACGTGTCGCTGAACTGGTCAGGGGCGATACTGGGTCTGGGCATACTCGTAGGCGGGATAGCTGGAATCTTGCTCAGCTTCGCGGTCATGTCGATCGGAGTGGGTCGCAGGAAGAACGTCCTCCAGCTTCTCGGATTGCTAATGGTGGTGACGTACCTCGTGATGATCCGGATTGACTCGATCCCTATGCTCCTGATTGTCTCCGCTCTGAACGGGGTCGGATGGGGATTCTGGCCAATCCTGAGCTCGGTGCCGTTCTATATCCCCGGAATCAGGCCGAGAGAGGTGGCGGTCGGTATGTCGCTGGTTATGACGCTGGGGTCGCTCGGCACGTTCCTGGGTCCGCTCATGACGGGAATACTCCAGGACCGCACCGACGACCTGCGACTCGCACTGACCATCGTCTGCTTCGCGCCGCTGTCGCTGACCATCGTCGGCACGGTGCTCAGAATACGGACGGATAGAGAGGGGTGAGAGGGGCGGTTGGTTCGTGTGTGCGGTTGACGTAGAATAGGGCCAACCACACTGACATCAGGAGATCAGCGCTATGAGTTCAAATGGCAGGGTTGCGGTAGTTACGGGAGCGGGCACGGGTATAGGCAAGGCGTCGGCCCTGGCGCTGTTGGCGGACGGCTATTCGGTCGCGCTGGCAGGACGACGCGTCGGGCCCCTGGAGGAGACGGTGGCCGAGGCGGATGAAGACGGCTCCAGGACGATCGTCGTTTCTACGGATGTCGGAGAGCCGGAATCGGTCAACGACCTGTTCGCCCAGACCAAGGATGCCTTCGGCCGGCTGGACGTGCTGTTCAACAACGCGGGCACCGGCGCGCCGGCATTGCTGCTGGAGGACCTGACGTACGACCAGTGGATGACCGTCGTCAACGCCAACCTGACGGGCACGTTCCTCTGCACTCAGCAGGCGTTCCATATCATGAAGAACCAGGACCCGATGGGCGGCCGAATCATCAACAACGGCTCGCTGTCCGCGTACGTGCCGAGACCGAACTCTATCCCGTACACGGCCACGAAGCACGCTGTGACCGGAATGACGCGCGCAACGTCGCTGGATGGACGAAAGTACAACATCGCGTGCAGCCAGGTAGACGTCGGCAACGCCGAGACCCCCATGACCCAGCGGATGCACACGGGCGTCCCGCAGGCGCACGGCGAGGTGATGGTCGAACCTACCATGAACGTGCAGCACGTCGCGGATGCGATCGTGTACATCTCCAACCTGCCACTGGACGCTAACGTCCAGTTCATGAGCGTGATGGCGACCCAGATGCCCTTCATAGGAAGAGGTTAGAAGTCACGCAACTTCCCCACTCTGAAAGCCCCCTCGGTTGAGCGCCGACGCTCAGCCGAGCACGGGGGAAGACCCCAGGGTTTTCTATGGCTGGGTGATCGTTGCCGTCATGGGCGCGTCCGGCGCCGTCAGCATGGCGATGGGGTCACTCAACTTCGGTCTGTTCATCAAGCCGATGGGAGACGAGCTGGGCATCGGACGGGCTGTGTTCGGCTGGGCGCAGACGGCTCGCCAGGGCGCGGGCGCGCTGTCCAGCCCGCTCGTGGGTCCGCTCCTGGACCGTTTTGGTTCGCGTGTCATGCTTCCGTTCGCAGCGCTGGCAACCGGACTTGCAATGATCGGCCTCGCCAATATGCAGCACGCATGGCACATTATCGCGCTGTTCTCGGTCATCGGCTTTGTGGGCATGAGCGGCCCGGGAGCGCTGATAACGTCCGTCCCGGTGCTCAAGTGGTTCGTTCGTGACAGGGGCCGAGCCATAGCGTTCACGTCGCTCGGCATTCCGGTCGGCGCGGTCCTGTTCGTCCCGTTGACCCAGATACTCATCGACACGGTCGGATGGCGGGTGGCGTGGATCATTCTCGCCATTATCGGCGTGTCGGTCATCGTGCCGCTGGCCGCGATCTTCGTCCGTCGTCAACCCGAGGATTTGGGCCTGGTTCCAGACGGAGGGCCTACTTCAAGCGATGACGCCGCAGATGGAGGCACTGGCGCATCCTTGGCCGAACGCTCGGCATCCGAGGAGTCGTGGACGGTCCACGACGCGGTCCGATCCTCGACGCTGTGGCGGCTGGTCATAGTGTTCAGCGCTGTGCAGCTTGCGAGCGGCACGGTGGCGCTGCACAGAATCGCGGCGTTCATGGATCGCGGGCTTGACCCGACGCTGATCTCGTTTGCCACGGCCTTTGATGCGGTGTGCGCCGGGGTCTCTACGTTCGTGTTCGGAATGCTGGTCAGGCGGGTCCCTGCAAGGTATCTCGGCGGCCTCGGCTTCATGATGCTCGCCAGCGCCAGCGTAATGACTATCTGGGCAATCAATGTGCCCATCATGTTCGTCTCGATGGCGGTGTTCGGACTGGGGATCGGCGGGATGATGTTCCTACAGAACTTCATCTGGGCCGACTACTTCGGGCGTGACAGCGTTGGCAGCATCAGAGGGATAGTCAATCCGATCAACCTGGTCGTCGGAGGGCTCGGCGCACCGGCAGCCGGATACGTACGAGACATCACGGGATCGTACGACCCTGCCTGGTGGGCGGGCGTGGCCCTCATGACGTTCGCGGCCATACTGACGGTGTTGACCCCGCCGCCGAGGAAGCCTGTATAGGATTACCACCACCAGGTTTTCGGCTTTATCCTTCCACCAACTCAATACGGCTGCCGTAGCGACGGAAGTCCGACGCATTGAACGTCAACAACCTGCGCTCTCCGTGCGCAAGCATGGTCGCCACTATGTTAGCGTCGTGAATCTGTCGTCCTCCGACTGGTACTTCCCTGCACAGCGTGATGAGCCTGTTTGTCACTGCGGATCCATCGCTGAGTATCTGGAAGGTGTTCAACATCCACAGCACGTCATCCAGCGCATCCGTCATAGACAACGGGGGAGACCAAGCCTGTGGGCGCGTTACGACCGCAAGGCACTCGCGTATGATCTGGCGACTGATGCTTACTTCCCCTGAGTCTAGTCCGAAATCCAGTCTTGCTTGCGCGATTTCGTGGTTGGGTGCGCCATCAATCCGAGCGCGCACGAGTACATTGGTGTCAACGAACATCGTGCGGCTATATCCTGTCCTCGTATATTTCCTCGCGGCTGAAAGTGGCGTCCTTCAGCAGCAGCTTGGCATGATGCACAGGGAGTACGACGTTGAGATCGAACAGCGAGCGATCCACCCGAGCCTTGCGCGTGAACACAAGCGTCCCGGACGCAATATCCACATCCGTAGTCTCCCATCCGGCAGCGATCCAAGCTAGTGCGTGGCTGTGGCTGTTGTCGTTGTCCCACCAAGCTGAGTAAAGACGGGCGGACTCGGGCAAGTTGACCTTGAGTAGCATTTCGACCTCACCGATGGTTGTCTGCCACTCGTCGCTTACGCGGACCAGGAGCGTCATAAAGAGACGCTTGTATTTGCCGCGCGCCGCCCGTTCCTGAAGTTTCCGAAACTGGTGGGTGTTCATTACCTTCCTACCCCAGCTTGCTCCCGAAGAAGTCGAGCACCTTCGCAAACGAGTCCATGGTCTGCTCCGGACGATAGATCGCGCGGTCGTGGTACCAGAAGCCGTGTCCGGCGCCGTCGTAGCGGTGGAAGTCGTAGTCCTTGCCGTTGGCCTTCAGCGCCTCTTCGTGCTGGTCGACCTCTTCCGGCGAGGGAGACGCGTCGTCGTTGCCGAAGATGCCCAGAATCGGGATCGACAGGTCTGCCGTCATGTCGATCGGAGCGACCGGCTGCTGAGGGGTCAGCGTGTCGGGGGCCATGACCACCCGACCTCCCCACAGATCGACCACGGCGTCGAAAGAGTTGGACCGGCAGGCCACCATGTAGGAGTGGCGTCCGCCTGAGCAGCTTCCGATGATTCCGACCTTGCCGTTTGTGTACGGCAGGGAGTTCAGGAACGCGGCCGCGCCTTCTGCGTCGGCCAGAACGCTGTCGTCCGATACGCCACCCTGCGCACGGGCAGCTGACGCGATGTCGTCGGGCGACCCCTGGCCGAATCTGGCGAACAGGTCCGGCGAGCAGACCACGTACCCTTGGTGGGCGAACCGTCGGGCGAACTCGCGATAGAGCTCGTCCCAGCCTGGAAGGTGATGAATCAACACAATCGAGGGATATGGGCCTGACCCGAGAGGTCGGGCGAAGTACGCGTTGGTCCGGTCGCCATTGTAGCCGCTAATCGTGATCGTCTCGGCGATCATGCCCTCGTAGGCGCCCGTGTTGAACTGGTTCCACATACTGAAAACCTCCGCGATGAGATGCTGTGTATGCCTGACAGCCGGCGGGGACGTACCCGTCTTGTCTTGCCGTGTTCAGGCCCTCAGCGCGAGATTAACAGTGTCGTGTGTGACAGTCAATTCAGACAGAGGGAGGATCAGGCACGAACCACGCATCGTCGTCCTGCAGGAGCGCGTGCGTACGTACGATTGATCTCGCCCGCGTGGTGCAGAACACGCTCCGGCATGGTCACGATGATGTGATACGTGGGGACAAGGCCTCCCCAGTGCGCCTTGCGTGGGACTTCCAACTCGCAGTCGTCGGACAGGTCGCGAATACAGCCGACGAGGTAGCTGTGCGCTTCAGGAAGCCACTCCACTGCGGCGTTGACCGTGGCCAGCCGCTCCAGCGCGGGCGTTGCGGGCTCGTCAGCGCAGTCCAGGCTGCCATCCATGAAGCCGTGGTTGGCGTACATGTACTTGAACAGGCCGACGTGCAGGGTGATCTCCCGGATCGGCCGCTTTCCGCCTTTCGGGACTTTTGTCCAAGATCCGGTTTCGACCGTGGCGAGGTTGTCCAGCAGGGCGTGTTCGTTACCGGAAAATGCTCAATCCATGAGATCGAGCATCAACTCTATCTTGAGTCTTGCCATGCGGGATGTGTCGGGTAGTCGAGATGGTGCAGCTCACCACTGGCTGTGGCGCGATGTTCGCGCTATTTGAGCTAGCTAGCCCTAGGTTGCCCTACCGATCCTGAACACGGTGGCTGTGCACACCGCGCACTTGCCCCGGGTTGCCGGACGACCATTCTTGAGGGTCACCTGCTCGGCGTCGTTGATGTCCGTGTGGGCACGGCACTTTAGGCAGTAGGCTTGCATGGAAGAGTCCTTCCGTTCTATTTCGACGGGCCTCAGGGCGGATTTGGTCACCGCCAAGCTCATCGGATCGGCCGCATTTCGGCAGACTGTGTCGGTTGGATCCAGGACGCTCACACGTTCTTGTGAGTGCAAGGTGTCTGGGGGCCACGTTGACGTAATTATAAGATTAGTCTAAGAAAAGTAACAACTACTTTCCGGCACAAAACGGGCGAAATTTCAGGAGCGCCTACACAAGACCGACATCAGGAAAGCTATTTTCAGGACACTTCGATCTGGAGTCTCACGAAGCGTCGGCGACCGATCCGTAGTATCCCGCTGACGAGCGACGAAGCTGGGACGTTCTGAGTGATCTGGCGATCATCCAGCCTCACTGCGCCCTGGTTGATCAGCCGTCTCGCCTCGCCGGAGCTTGCGGCAAACCGGGCCTCGACGATGAGGTCGCTCAGACGCCGTGCGTTCGCGTCTCCAGCGGACACTTCCAGGGTGGGTATGTCGTCAGGTGTCTCTCCCGACTGCACCGTCCGCTCGAAGAAGCCCTGCGCGTCCCGGGCTGCGGCCGATCCGTGGAACTGCGTGACCAGATCATGTGCCAGCCGCTTCTTGATGTCCATTGGGTTGGCCGACCCAGATTCGACGACCTGAGCGATTTCGGCGAGATCGCTATCGGGCACGTCCGTGAGGTACTCGTAGAAGAGTGGGAGCAGGTTGTCTGGCAGAGACATTGTCTTGCCGAAGATCTCCCTCGCGGGCTCGTCTATGCCGATGTAGTTGCCGAGGCTCTTGCTCATCTTCTGGACGCCGTCGGTGCCTGGGAGCATGGGCATGAGGAAGCACTGCTGGGGTCGCTGTCCCTCCATCTCCTGGAGGTCTCGTCCCACCAGCAGGTTGAACATCTGGTCGGTGCCGCCGAATTCGACGTCGGACTCGATCGCGACAGAGTCGTAAGCCTGGAGCAGCGGGTAGAGCAGCTCGGTGATCGCGATCGGCTGGTTCGCCTGGAAGCGGTTCGCGAAGTCGTCGCGCTGGAGGAGCTGCGCCACGGTGAACTTGCTGGTGAGCCTGATGACGTCCGCCAGGCTGAACGGTCCGAACCAGTCGCTCTGCCACCTGACCTCGGCGCGGTCTCGGTCGACGATCTTGAAGAACTGCGCGAGGTAGGTCTCCGCGTTCTGTACGACCTGCTCGTGTGTCAGCATTGGCCGCGTCGCCGACCTGCCAGACGGGTCGCCTATCTGCGCGGTCCAGTCGCCCACGATGATTACGACGGTATGGCCGAGGTCCTGGAGCTGTCGCAGCTTGCGCAGGCCGACGGCGTGTCCCAGGTGGATGTCAGGTGCGCTGGGGTCGAACCCCATCTTGAGTCTCAGCGGACGGCCTTCGTCCAGTCGTTCGACGAATTCGTCCTCCGGGATGATGCGGGCCACTCCCCGCCTCAGGACTCTGTGCCTCTGTTCATCGGTAAGTGTCATTTCGAATCCTTGATGAGCGTATCGCCCTGAGACAGCGCTGCCCTTGTTTGTTGGACGTCCTTGTCTATCTGCACCAGAAGAGCCTCGACCGTATCGTACTTCTCCTCCCCACGCAGGCGCTGTACGAACTCCAGGCGGAGCTTCTGACCGTAGATGTCTTCTGAGAAGTCCAGCAGGAACGCCTCGATGGTACGGCTTTCCCCGTCGTCGAAGGTTGGGCGAAGGCCTATGCTTGTGGCGGCCATGTACGAGCCGGACTCCAGGTGAGCCAAGGTCGCGTAGATGCCGTCGCACGGGATGATGAGATTGGAGTCCACATCCAGGTTGGCGGTCGGGAAGCCCAGCTCGCGTCCGCGTTTCTGTCCTTGAACGACGGTCCCATGCACCGAGAAGTTGCGTCCGAGCAGATGCGCCACCCCGGAGACTTGCCCGTCGGCGATCTGTTTCCTGATCGCTGTGCTCTTCACAAGGCCGGACGGGTCGGTGATCAGATCAACAGACTTGAATTCGAAACCGATGTCCGAGGCCAATCCCGGCAGAGTCTCCACGCTACCGTCACGGTTGCGGCCCATTGCGAAGTCCGGCCCTACCACCAGCTTTCGCATTCGCAGATCACGATAAAGTACACGCAGGAATTCCCGGGAGGGCAGCCGTGCCAGAGCTAGATCGAACTCGATCGCAGCTACGAAATCGACGCCCAGGCCCTTGAGAAGGCGAGTCCTCTCGGTTACGTCGGTCAGGAACCGTACCCGTGTGCCGGGTCTGAGGACGGTGACAGGGTGGTTCTTGAAGGTAACGACGCCCGCCAGTAACCCGGAAGCTCGCGCTTCCTCTACCAGAGCGCCTATGAGGTGCCGGTGTCCTCGATGCACCCCGTCGAACACGCCTATGGTCAAAGCCGAGTCGTGCGCTGGAGAGAGGTGGGAGAGGTCTTCTTCTAAGCTCATTGTGGCTCGGTCATCCTCGAAGCAGGTCGGTTACTAGGATGCGGCATATTGGTCATGAATGGCAACAATGACCGGCGCGAAATTTCGCGGACAAGGCTATCAGAAACTGACGTCTCGGAGGTGGCGACGCAGGGTGAGACTGGCGGGCAGTATGGCAGCCGTTGCGACGCCCATGACTATCATCGTCGTGCTTAGACTGAAAATGTCGGCCACGAGTCCATAAGCCAGAGGCGCGGCAACGGTGCCGATCTCGTTGGTGGTGTAGAAGAAGCCGTAGAACCGTGCGCGCCGAGTCGCCGGCACCAGGTCAGCGACAGTGGCGTACAGCACTGACGACGTGCCGTTGAGACCTATGCCGATGAGCACCATCAGCGGAGCCATCAAAAGCGCTGGTGTTACGAGTGACGCGACCAACAGCAGCGCTGTCAACCCCTTCGTCGCCCAGATCAGGGTGATCGTGTCCGTGCGGTCGCCGAGCCAGCCGCACACGAACTTGCCGATTGCACCGCCCCCGAACAGCAGGAAGAGCATCGCGCTGATCTGGCCTGGCCCCATGTCCTTCGCGTCCAATACGAACGGCAGGAAGACCAGCGCGGAGGTCCGCACGGCAGAGTCGAGCACTCCGACTCCGCTCAGGGTTATGAAGCCGCCAAGACGTGCCCCGGAGTCGTCGTCAGATCGGGACTCGGCGGATTCCGACGAACGGGCATCCGGCTTGCCGATGTCTATGGTCCGGCGTGTGAACATGGAGGCGATCATGAAGACCAGCCCGGACACGCCGACGATTAAAAAGGTCTCACGCCAGCCGAACCTAACCGCGCACAGTCCCGCCACGAGCGGCGCGAGCATCTTTCCGAGGTCACCGGCGAAGTTGACAGTGCCAACGGCGGTGGCGCGGCCGCTGTCGTCATAGGCCCGTGACACCATGCTCGATGCGAGCGGGTGCTGGGTGCCGCCTCCAAGACCTCCAATGCCCGACGTGATCACGAGGATCACGAAGACTTGGGATAGGGCCATTGCGACCAGTCCCGCCGACACCCACACGTTTCCGAGAATCAGCATCCAGAATTCGCCGGCCGACTCCGCAAGCAGACCGGCCGGCACCTGGAGAATGGCTGAAGCCCCGCTGAAGACAGAGCGCAACAGACCCACCTGCGTGAATGACAGGCCCATGTCTTCCTTTATGAGAGGCAGAAGCGGCACGAACAGCGCGAAGAACAGGTCGCTCCACACGTGCATGGTCGATCCGAAGAGCAGCGTCCGACGTGACCTGGGGGCTTTGGTTAGGAATGAAAGCATCGCCGTACCTTACACCAGATCGCATCGGCGTGGACGCATTTGGTGTTCGGTCAAGGCTGGGTCATCCCGA
Organism: Dehalococcoidia bacterium; assembly: GCA_034428835.1. GTDB lineage: Bacteria > Chloroflexota > Dehalococcoidia > Lucifugimonadales > UBA1123 > VXRN01. The sequence goes on along the minus strand of DAOUHG010000298.1, from coordinate 13,853 downwards.
CTTATCCGTGTGGCGGATTATGGGGCCCCGCGACTTCGGCGGCCATGATTGAGATTTCCGGCCATACCCTACTCTTTGAGGTCGGCTCCCCAGTCTCCGGATCGAAGTCGATCCCCGAACTGTCCAGCACTTCCGCTGCCGCAAGGACGGGTGCACCACTGCGCACTGCCAGCGCGATGGCGTCACTTGGCCTGGAGTCGAATTCGATGGCGCCGCTGTCGGTCCGCAAGGCCACGTATGCAATGAAGGTGTCATCGCTCATCTCTCTCACCTCAACCCTCGCCACGGTAGCGCCCAGGCCGCGGATCATCGAGTCCATCAGATCGTGCGTCATCGGACGGGCTGGGTTCTGACCCCGGAGCGTCAGGGCTATCGCGTCCCCCTCGGACTGACCTACCCAGATCGGCAGATACCTGTCTATTTCTTTCCCTTTAAGCACTACCACACGCTGATTACTGGGGATGTTCACTCTGACTTGATCGACGGTCATTTCAATCATGATGGCCCGCTCCTTTCGTTCTACGTAGTTGCGCATGGACGACCAGTTGGCGAATCCGTGCTCGACAGCGATGACGCGCTGAGCGTCGCGTAGAGACAGGGATAACTCGATCAGGTCGTCGTCGGACAAGTGAGAGTAACGGCGCAGCGATTCCCGCAGACGCGTAAGTGCGTCGGGCTGGCGTTCTCGGTACGCTCTCAGAAGGTCTTTGGCCCGGTTCTTGAGCTGCTCAAGGTTCGGGCGCGAAGGTAGAGAGGGAGAGGGCATAGGCACTCCTTTCCTGTCGCCCGGTGTCCGCTTGATCGGGCGGAAAAGAGTGTATGTCGTTATCGGTCCAAGATAGGGGTGGGCTCGGCCCTTGAGCGGACTCGGTGGCTCCCCCAGAGCACATGACTCATGCTAACAACCGATCGGGACTGCGTCAAACTCTCTCCCCGTCCAGGAGCCTGGCTCGGATCGGCAGGCACTGCCAAATCGTCATACCGGCGAAGGCCGGCATCCAGAGGTGGAGGGGTGGCTCATGAAGGGACCGCATACAAACTTGGGACGGTCTCCGTGTCCAGGGCAATCGCCTTCTCCCAACAGGGAGTCGCAGAGCACTCTCAAACCGTTCGCTCTGATCTTGTCGAAGCCTCCATCTTGTATCTTGAGATTGTGTTAGAACCGAGAGACAGGGACAACGTGACAGGACACATTCCTATAGAATGTGTCCTGTCACGTTGTCCGTCCGGGATATTCCATGACACTTTGGGACACGTGCGAGACACCCTGTTTCTCCGTGATACCGCTTCCGTGACACTGTGACGTGACACACATCCTATAAGGTGTGTGTCACGTCACACTTATGAGAGGCAGAAGCGGCACGAGCAGCGCGAAGAACTGGTCGATCCGAAGAGCAGCGTCCGACGCGAACGGGGGGCTTTGGTGAGGAATGAGACCATCGCCATACCTCACACCAGATCGCATCGGCGTGGACGGATATGGTGATTCAGGTGTGACTAAGGCCGCACATGTTCACATTGCCGGCGACCACGATAGCTTATCCCAGCTTCTTGGTCAGGATTCGACGTACCCGACTGAAGCTCGGCAGATGCTCTTCCAGAACGTTCGGATCAAGTCTACCGAGCATCGTGAATGAAGACCGGCCCTTTCTGAAAGGTTCTATGCAGAACCGAGTTGCGGACTGAAGCACATCATTCAGTCTACCCGGGCCAATGTCCTCCAGTCTGTCCAGTTCGGGAAGTTCGCAGATTCGGAGTCTCGAACCGAAGAACTCGAGCAAGGCCCCGCGATCTGCCGTTATCCAAGTCTCCATGCATCTGGTCATCAGCAATACTTGATCGTCTTGGGCGTTCGGTGGTCTGGCCCAGCTATGGCAGTGCTCCAAGTGTTCCCATGGGGCCTCAATGTCTGCTACCGCACCCTCGCTATCAATCAACAGCGCGACGTAGTACGTCCCATTAGCGTCCGTATGTGCGTCTTGGAAGTCGTTCCAAGCGTCTCCGCCTCCCCCGCAGGCAATAACATTGAACTTACTGCCGTCCAGTCCACAGTTTTCGAGCAATTTGCGAAACTCCTCACGGCATCGGATGTTTGTGATTCTACCGGGCGGCCCACCACCCTCAGCGTAGATCTCCGCCTTCACCACCGCACGCCGCCCAGCTTCCCCTTGGTCCATAGCTGACCCAGTCCATACCGCTTGAGCCAACGGGTCAGATCAGCTCGGTCGAGACGCCTCATGCTGGTCTGGCCTTCGTGCTTCTCGCACACGATCACCGATTCCGGTCGCTCGGACAGCGCGTCAACCAGAATATCGGAATGCGTCGTAACGAGGAGTTGGCACCGGCTCGATGCGTCGATCAACAGGTCCGCGAGCTTAGGAATCATGTCCGGGTGAAGACCTAACTCAGGCTCCTCAATTCCCAGTAACTTAGGTGGTTCTGGGTCCAGCAGAACGGCCAACAGAAATAGATACCTAAGACTGCCATCTGAAATTCGGGACGCCGGTATCGAGAAATCGCCCTCGGTAAAGCGAATCTGGACTGTGCTCGGATCGAAGTGGAGAGCATAGTCAGTGATACCTTCGTATAGGCCAGCGAGGTTTTCAGACAGACGAGCCTTGGAGTTGGGAAACAGAGCTAGGCGATTGAGGAACATCCCGAAGTTCGAAAGATCTTCAGCTAGGGGACTCGGACGGAGGCCGCTGCTTTGCGAGTCCCGAAGACTAGAGTCTCGCCCGAACTCCCAGGAGCCGTACAGGTTGATGCCCTCGTAGAAGTCCCCCAGGTAACTTAGTTCCGGGTACTGGTCGGGGTCTTTCCGTTGTGACAGGATGGACCTGTCCGGCTCGACGTCGTCCCTCTGAAGATACCTTCTATTGTCTCCAACTGTGTTCAATACTGGATGTCCGCGCCCGTATCTGTAATAGAAATACGTGTCGAACTGTCCATCATACGGACTCTCGTTCTCTATCCGCTCATCTTCGAGGGTGAACCGGCGCCCTGACTCTCTGAATTCGATCACATGCCGTAGGGGCTGATACCCACCTGGGTTATGGACGATAGCCTCGACCTTTGCTGACGACTTCGGCTGCCCTCTCCAAATCCAGTCGCTTATGCCGCCTCCGGTGCGGACTGGCTCGGAGAGATCGCTCGGAGCGGCTTGCAGCAGCCTGATGATCTCGAATAGGTTCGTTTTGCCTGACCCGTTCGGCCCAATAAGGACGTTAAGGTTAGACATCTCGAGGTCGATGCCCTCGGGGCCGAAAGACAGCAGATTACTGGCCCTGATTCTTCTCAGAGTCGGCGTACTGGCGTGTGTCTGTCCGGTCATGTCGCGCGGTCTCCTGGATCACTGCCGACAGTTATCCAGCCTGAACTCTTGAAGTACATGCTACCACTATTCCCACGCCCGAACCGTGTGTCATCGTGTAGGCGCGGTGTGCGATACTGTCCGTATTGATCGTCCAGTTTCGATGCGGACGCCGCTGTAACGCCTGCTACTTACCTGGGAGCGCCATTCAAGATGCCCTTTGACAACAGACCCCTATTCCCGTTCACCGCCGACGTCAACCCGCAGGACCACCTGACCATCGGCGGGTGCGACGCGGTCGATCTGGCCGGTGAATTCGGTACGCCGCTGCTGGTCTTCGACGAGGTTACCCTGCGCGGCATGTGCCGCGATTTCGTCGATAGCTTCAGGAATCGATACGCTGATAGCCAGGTGCTGTATGCCTCCAAGGCGTTCGTGAACGCCGGTATCGCCAGGGTCATGGATGAAGAGGGTCTCGGACTCGATGTCGTCTCCGGCGGTGAGCTGGCGGTGGCGGTCGCCGCGAGTGTCGACCTGGGCAGGGTCTATTTCCACGGCAACAACAAGACGCCGGACGAGCTGCAATACGCCCTCGACGTAGGCTGCGGCAGGGTCGTGGTGGACAGCTTCTACGAGCTCCGACTGCTCAACGATCTCGCAAAGGCACGCGGCGTCATGCAGGATATCCTGCTCAGACTGTCGCCCAGCGTCGATCCGCACACGCACGTCGCGACGACCACCGGCATCCTGGACAGCAAGTTCGGGTTCTCCATAGAGGCGGGCGATTCGACGAACGCAATCCGGCAGGCTCTTGAAGCCTCCAACCTCGACCTGATTGGGCTGCACTTTCACCTGGGGTCGCCGATCTTCGAGCTTGAGCCGTACCCGGTCGCCATTGACAGAGTGCTGAGCTACCTCGCCCCGTTCATCAAGGAGGGGCTGAACATGCGCGAGTTCAGTCCGGGAGGCGGATTCGCCATCGGCTACGTGATGGACCAGCTTCCCCCCTCGATCGACGAATACGCCGAGGCCATTACGTCGATGTTCAAGCAGCGGTGCGCCGATCTCGGATTTGGCGAGCCGACGCTCATCATTGAGCCGGGACGTTCGATAGTCGGCAGGGCAGGGGTCGCGCTCTACACCGTGGGAGCGATCAAGGACATTCCGACAGTACGAAAGTACGTCTCGCTCGACGGCGGGATGGGGGACAATATCAGGCCCGCGCTCTACGGCTCTGAATACGAAGCGGTAGTGGCTTCGCGAATGTCCGATACCGCCTCTGAGGTCGTCACACTCGCGGGCAAGTACTGCGAGTCAGGAGACATCCTCGTTAACGACATCAAGATGCCAATCCTGGAGTCCGGAGACGTTATCGCTATCCCGTCGTCCGGGGCATACGCTCCGTCGATGGCGAGCAACTACAACCTCAACGGCAGGCCCGCTATCGTGGTTGCCTGCGAGGGTGAGGCGCGTGTCATTCGCAGGCGCGAGTCCTTCCAGGACATGATGGCGCTGGATATCGTGTAAAGGAGACCTCACTGTGTCTGCTACTGACGATCTACTTTTTTCATCCGCAGCATCAATTGCCCAGGCCATACGCGGGAGAGAAGTCTCTGCTGCCGAGACGGTCGAGGCGCATTTGCGGCGCATCGATGAGGTCAACCCCAAGCTCAACGCGGTTGTGCAACTCGCCTCTGAGCGAGCGATGGACGAGGCCCGCGCCGCCGACGCTGCACTGGCGCGTGGCGAGTCGCTGGGTCCGCTGCATGGCGTGCCAATCACCATCAAGGACTCACACGACACCGAGGGCATAGTCTCGACAGGTGGTACGATGGGTCGGAAGGACTTCGTACCGGAGGCGGACGCGACTGCTGTCGCGCGGATGCGAGCCGCTGGCGCTATCGTGCTCGGAAAGACCAACACGCCGGAGCTAACGCTCTCGTTCGAGACTGACAACCTGGTCTATGGCCAGACCAACAACCCGTACGACGTTGGCCGGACTCCCGGAGGAAGCAGCGGCGGGGCCGGAGCGATCATCGCTGCCGGCGGCTCGGCGATGGACCTCGGCACCGACACCGGCGGCAGCATCCGCGTCCCGTCGGCGTTCTGCGGCCTGGCGGGTCTCAAGCCCACCTCCGGTCGTGTCCCGCGCACGGGCCACATAGTCCCCTGGGGACTCGGCGGCATGGACTCTCTCACGACCATTGGCCCGATGGCGCGCTTTGTCGAAGACCTTTGGCTTGCGTTCCCGATCATCGCTGGTCCCGATGGGATCGACCCTTTCATACATCCCGTGCCTCTCGGCGACCCCGCGTCCGTCAACATCGCCGGCCTAAGAGTCGCGTTCTATACAGACAACGGCACTGTCTCCCCGACCGCTGAGGTCGAGGCGTCGGTCAGGTCGGCCGCCGCCGCGATAGCCGACTCCGGCGCTGAGGTCGTCGAGGATCTGCCAGCCGCCATCACTGAAAACATCGACGCCAACATCACCAGTATCCTAACGGCAGACGGAGGAGCAGGCGTGCGCAGGCTCGTGGACAAGGCCGGTACCGAGCAGGTCCACCCGCGACTGAATCGGTTCATGCAGGCCGAGCCGATTTCGACGGCCGAGTACACTGCATTGCTGGAGCACATGGACGCCTTCCGCAGCCAGATGCTCTCGTTTATGGAGAACTACGACGCGATCCTGAGTCCGGTACGTCCCTGGCCAGCGCTGCCTCACGGAGAGTCACTGACGTCTGAGGCGAGCCCGGCCAACTTCTACACTAGCGTGTTCAACACCACGGGTTGGCCCGGCTCCGTTGTGCGAGTCGGCACGTCTTCCGAGGGCTTGCCCATCAGCGTGCAGGTGATGTGCCGCCCCTGGCGTGAGGATGTTGCGGTCGCCCTCGCTACGGTATTGGAGAATGCCCTCGGCGGCTACGTCAGACCGGGCCTTTAGAGCAAGCTCTCGACTTGTGATACGTTAGCCGTCACAGGCTACTCACCGTGTGGGGCCTGAATTCAACTCTGTCGAGGGGCGTGCTATGTCCGACATCATTTACTCATCCGCGAAGTCCATTGCGCAGGCAATCCGGGACAGGGACGTATCGGCGGTCGAAGTTGTGCAGGCGCACCTGGACCGCATTGAAGAGGTCAATGACAGGCTGAACGCTGTCGTGCGGCTGTGCGCTGAGCGCGCCCTGGACGAGGCCCGCGAGGCCGATACTGCCCTGGCACGGGGAGAGTCGAAGGGTCCGCTGCACGGTGTTCCGATGACGCTGAAGGACTCTCTGGACACAGAGGGCGTGGTGACAACCGGCGGCACTCTCGGACGTCGGACGTTCGTTCCTGAACGGGACTCGACCGTCGCGGCACGGCTGCGCGGAGCGGGCGCGATCCTGCTTGGCAAGAGCAACACCCCTGAGATTACCTTCTCAGGCGAGACCGACAACCTGGTCTATGGACGCACCAACAATCCCTACGGACTCGACCGCACGCCGGGAGGCTCAAGCGGAGGCGCCGGTGCGATCGTCGCTGCCGGCGGCTCGCCGTTCGACATAGGCAGCGACACCGGCGGCAGCATCCGTCTGCCCGCACACTTCAGCGGGATTGCCGGAATTAAGCCCAACTCCGGGCGTGTGCCACGCACCGGTCACATCATTCCATACGCCGCCGGCGCTGAGGACGCCTACACCCAGAACGGGCCGATGGCGCGCTACGTCGAGGACCTCGTCCTCACTCTGCCCATCATCTCAGGGCCGGACTGGGAAGATCCCGCCATCATCCCGATGCCCCTGGGCGATCCCGCTGACGTCGATCTCGGAAACCTGCGGGTCGCGTTCTACACCAGCGCACCGGGATACAAGGCCCCGACGCAGGAGACCGTGGATGCAGTGAACGCCGCTGTCAGGGTCGTCTCGGACGTGGTTGCCGCTGTCGAGGAAGACACACCTGAACCGCTGAGCCGCGTTCTTGAGCTTAACGACCGGATCGGCGACGGCGATGGACGAGCCTCGATGCTCAGGGTACTGGACAGGGCCGGCACGACTCAGTTCGCGCCGTACATTCAGTCGATGCGCGAGGAAGCGGTTCCCATCTCCACCGGAGAGTTCACCGAGGCGCTGGAGGAGTTGGACCAGTACCGCAGCGATATGTTGGGTTTCATTCGGAGCTACGACGCCATAATCTGCGCGACCGCCGCTATGCCCGCGCCAACGCATGGGGAGACTTCCAAGGACGAGAATCGCAACGCCTTCTACACTCATCCCTACAACCTCACAGGCTGGCCCGGGGCGGTCGTCAGATGCGGCACTTCCCCTGAAGGACTGCCGATCGGTGTGCAGGTCATTGCCCGCCCCTGGCGGGAGGACGTCGCACTCGCACTCGCCGCGGTGTTGGAGTCGGGACTCGGGGGCTACGTCAGACCGGGCATTTAGCGCGAGCCCTCGACTTGTGATACGTTAGCCGTCACAGGCCTCGCATGGCTTTGGGGCCTGATTCCACCCAGTCGAGGGACAGTGATGGCTGACATCATCTACTCATCCGCTAAGTTCATTGCGCAGGCAATTCGGGACAGGGAAGTATCGGCGGTCGAGGTCGTACAGGCGCACCTGGACCGTATCGAAGAAGTAAACGACAGACTGAACGCCGTTGTACGCCTTTGCGCAGACCGTGCGCTGGAGGAGGCCCGCGAGGCCGACGCCGCGCTCGCGCGGGGAGAGTCGAAAGGCGCACTGCACGGCGTTCCGATGACGCTGAAAGACTCGCTGGATACCGAGGGCGTGGTCACAACCGGCGGGACGCTAGGGCGCCGTACCTTCGTGCCGGAGCGGGACTCGACTGTCGCGGCCCGGCTGCGGGGAGCGGGCGCGATCCTGCTCGGCAAGACCAACACACCGGAGCTGACCCTCGCCGGCGAGACCGACAACCTGGTCTATGGCCGTACCAACAACCCCTACGGACTCGACCGAACACCCGGCGGGTCCAGCGGTGGAGCGGGCGCAATCATCGCCTCAGGCGGATCGCCGTTCGACATGGGCAGCGATACTGGCGGAAGCATCCGGCTTCCCGCGCACTTCAACGGGATCGCCGGGATCAAGCCGAACTCCGGGCGCGTACCTCGGACCGGACACATCGTCCCCTACGGGATGGGCGCAACTGACGCCTACACGCAGAACGGCCCGATGGCTCGATACGTCGAGGACCTCGTACTAACGCTACCGATCATCTCGGGGCCGGACTGGGAGGACCCTGCAATCGTCCCGATGCCGCTTGGGGATCCCGCGGACGTGGATCTCGACACGCTGAGAGTCGCGTTCTACACGGGCGTGGACGGGTTCAGAGCGCCGACACAGGAGACGATAGACGCGGTGGAATCCGCAATCAAGGTGGTCTCCGACGTTGTCGCCTCGGTCGAAGAGGACACGCCTGAGCCGCTGAGCCGAGTTCACGAGCTGACCGGCAGGATCGGAGGCGGCGATGGCCGCGCCTGGACTCAGCGGTTGCTGGACAAGGCGGGCACCACGGAGAAGTCGCCGTTTCTGAGATCGCGCTTCGCTGATGCCGTGGCGATTCCCGCAGATGAGTTCACCCAGGCGCTGGAGGAGCTGGACCAGTACAGGAGTGACATGCTCGGATTCATCCAGAGCTACGATGTCATCATCTGCCCGACCGCGGCCATGCCCGCGCCGACCCACGGCGAGACATTCGCGGACAGCAGCCGCAACGCCTTCTACACCGGTCCGTACAACCTCACCGGATGGCCCGGAACAGTAGTCCGTGGCGGCACGTCCCCTGACGGTCTGCCGATAGGCGTCCAGGTGATCGCGCGTCCATGGCGTGAGGACGTATCGCTGGCGCTCGCCGGGTTGCTGGAATCCGCGCTCGGCGGCTGGCAGAAGCCGGGCCTCTAGCCCCAGACCCGTACTCTGAGTCCATCAAATGACCTGGTAGGACGACTACAGAAGCAAGCTTGGAACGCCTGAGGAGGCCGTCTCGATAGTCGAAGACGGCGACCGTGTGGTCGTTCCTCTTTCCGAACAGCCGATGAGCTTGATGAAGGCGCTTGCCGCGCGCGCACATGAGGTCAGGGGAGCCACCCTTACGGTCGCTGTGCCGCAGTTCGACCTTGCCCCGTTCCTGGATGCGGGCTGGAACGTGGATGTCGAGAACTTCATAGGGCCCTTCGGGAGGCCATATGAGAATGCTGGCCAGGCACCCTATTCGCCCCTCGCGTTCTCGCTGACCTTCAAGGGCGTGGATGAGAGGCCCGCTGAGTCCAAGCCGGTGGACGTAACGCTTGTAACCGTCGCTCCGCCGAACAGGCAGGGTCAGATAACATTCGGCCCGAATTCATGGTACAAGCGCGGCTTCGCCCAGCGCGCCCGCAAGGTCGCTGCCGAGGTGAATCCGTCGCTGATCCGCACCTATGGGGACAACTTCATGCCTCTCGACGGCATCGACAGGCTTGTCGAGGTGGAGCCGTCGAGCCTGAGCCGGGAATACCTCATGAAGGCCGTCTCAGACCTGCCCGACGATCGCAGAACAGAGTTGGAGGGGATCATTGAGCAGGTGAGTCCGAACAGGCTCGCTCCGTCTGCCCCCCACTTCGCCACCATCGATCTGAAGAGGCTGAAGAGACAGCTGGGAATCGACGATCCTTCACCGGAGACGAGGGCCATTGCCGAGAACTTGAAGGGGCTTGTCCCGGACGGCTCGACGATACAGATTGGCGTGGGTACACCGTCTTCGTACATGCCGAGGCTCGGTGTGTTCGACGACAAGGTGGACCTCGGGCTGCACTCTGAGCTGACAGTGCCGGGAGTAGCCGGACTGGTTGGCGCGGGTGTCATCAATGGGTCTCGCAAGACCATACACAGAGGACGCGCCGTCGCCACGGCGTGGAGCGGCTCAAACGACGAGGACCTGGCGATCATCGACGACAATCCGATCTTCGAGCTGTACTCGCCTGAGTACATCCTTAATCCGTGGGTGATCTCGCAGAACTACCACCAGGTGGGTATCAACAATGCGCTATCGGTTGACCTCCGGGGGCAGATAGCCTCCGAGAGCCTGTTCGGCGGGCAGATGTATAACGGCATCGGCGGCCAGCCGGACACGCACCTGGGAGCGCTGTACTCCAAGGGAGGTCGGGCGATTACGCTGCTGTACTCGACGGCCCTGGACGGTGCGGTCTCGCGGATCGTTCCCAGGCTGGAGTCGGGTGAGATCGTCACGGTACCGCACTTCTGGTCGGATACAGTGGTGACCGAGTACGGAGTGGCGCATCTGCTCGGAAAGAACCACCGGGAGCGGGCCGAGGCGCTGATAGCGATAGCGCACCCGGATTTCAGGGCAGAGCTAAGAAAGGCTGCAACCGGCTGGTTGCTCGTCTAGGTTGGTCTTGGCGCCCTGTCCAATTGGGGGATGCTTCGGGCCCTAACCTGCAGCTCGTGCTACGATGGATTTACTTGGACGGATATCGAGACTCTCGGAGGTGGATGTGTCACTTTCAAATGTAACCATGTTTGCAATGGCCGTTCTCACTCTGGCGGTGATCGGTCTCGGGGTTACCTCATATGTCCAGTTGTCCGAGATTCGGCAGATGCGCGATGACATGGCTTCGCTGCAAAGTACAGTGGACACGCAGGGACAAGAACAGAGTCAGGAACTGGCGTCCCTGCGGAGTACGGTGGACACACAGGGGCAAGAATTCAGTCAAGAGATGGCTGCTCTCAGAACAGAGGTCGAGGAACTGGACATCAGTGACGAATTGAAAGAATTCATGGACTGGCTTATGGCATCGCAAAGCATTGCGACCCTAATGGTCCCCGATTCGGTGGACAGCCTGTCGGGCTCTAGTTGGATTGACCAGGAACCGGACAGCGTACAAACCATCCGGCTCAGCGACTACGGCTCAGACTGGCCGTGTTCCCAACTGAGGAAGCCTACCTAGGATGCCATGGGGGTGAAATCATCGTGAAGGTCGGACCAGGCGAGTTCATGGTGGACTCTACTCCAAGTGGAATGCATGGCTTTCTTCCCGATCTGAAGTTTGTTTCTACCTTGGATCCGTCATCAGCTCAGATGGATAGAGCTCGGCAGCGGCTGATTGAAGAAGGCAGGAGCCTGTGCAAAGTGGCTCGCTAGTTTCGACGTCTCGCTCGTACCCGTACCCCGATACGGGGCCCAGACCCACGAGGTGACTCTCTGATCGGCAATCCGCCGTTTTACTGCCGACCAGTTCTCCATTGCCGCAACCGTGACTCAGGACCGTCGATAGCTTAGTGAGGGCTCCAGTGCTACACTCTACGGCGTTCGGGACGCGCCGCCTGTTTCACCTGTTACTGACTTTGGGGGATGACTCATGACTGCCGTTGGCACGGATAGCCTCATGTATGAACTTACCCAGGACTTCGCCAAGCTTCCCGATGGGGAGACTTTCGCGGTAGTCAGCACTGTCGCCACCGACTCGCAGGACAGGCTCTATGTCTTCCAGAGGAAGGACCCTCCTGTGGTGGTCTTTGACAGAGAAGGCAATTACCTGAACGCATGGGGGCATGGCGCCTTCAACTCGCCGCACGGCATGAGCATCAGTGACGATGTTATATATATGACCGACCGAGACGATTCGGTCGCGGTGTCATATACCCTGGAGGGCAGACCTCTGATGGTGTTGGGAGATCGTGGCTGTCATTCCGACACGGGCTGTGAGTCTCCTGGAAACATGGTCCCCCGCGCCGCCGGACCGTTCAACTACCCCACCGAAATGGTGAAGGGACCCTCGGGCAGCATCTACGTTTCGGACGGTTATCGGAATAGCCGGATTCACAAGTTCACGGACCAGGGTGGGCTAATCAAGTCCTGGGGGACGCCCGGGAGTTCAGCGCCTGGCGAGTTTCACCTGCCGCACAGCCTGATGGTAGACCAGGACGAGAAGGTCTACGTGTGTGACCGCACCAACCGACGCATCCAGATATTCGACGGCGATGGCGGGTACATTACCATGTGGACCGGCATGGACGGGCCGAACGACATAGTGCAGGACGCAGATGGCCTGTTCTACATCTGTGAGCAGGAGGCCGACGGAGATCCCCCGCGTGTCACTATCCGGGACGGTAATGGGGAGGTGTTGGCGCGCTGGGACATTCCCCGCCACGCTCACGGCATATGGGTTGACTCGCGAGGCGACATCTATCTCGGTCTGACAACCAGCCAAAGTGTGGACAAATACGTGCGAGTGCATTGATTATTCTCTAGTCTTGATTCTGGGAGATGGTACGGCATGAGTAAGTTCTATGATGAGGCGTTACTGCCCGATGAGCTGCGTCGCAGCTTCGATGTGTATGACAGGATACGGGAGATTGGCATTCCGCTGGGCAGCTTCGACGAGGATGTGGTATCACTGGCTGGTGCGGGAATAGCGGCGGCCGTTGTGCATGAGAGCGGTCTCGTGTATCTGTCCGGCGCGCCTGGTGGAGCCACCTATCCGATGAACGACGATGAAGATCGTATCGAGGATGGGTTCCAAGGGGCTCAGGATTCGGCTGATTTACTGATTCGCAGGCTTCATTGGACGCTGAGCTGCGGTGGCGAAGGTGACCTCAACGATGTCTTGTACACCGTGAAGGTGCTGGGTATGGTGGTCTCGCCTGGTGGCGGAGCGAGCAGCGCTGCGCCTTTAGTGACCAACGGCTTTTCATTCAGGTGGCACTCGGTCTTTGGCGGACCCCAAAGCAGCTATGCCGAGGATGGCGTCGACGCAGGTGGGTTTGCTGGAATCCACGCCAGGAGCGCGATGGGAGGGTTCGATGGCAGGTTCTCCATCGAACCGGAGATCATCGTAGCGGTCCCGTCCGCACTGGCCCAGGAGATCATCATGAACAGGGGCTGGGTCTTCCCCTTGCCGCCTGTGATGTTGGACAAGGTGAGTTCTGCAAGGAGTTCTTGAGTGGTGTGAATTTGCCTGCGAACCGACATAGCGGGTAGTGTTCTTCCAACCGTTCCCGTATTCTCGGAGTTGTCGTGATCGCCCCGATCAGGTTCGTATTGACTTGCTCAGGGCATATGCAATTGACGCGATTGTTCTCCCTACGGTTGAGCACAGCATCAACCCGGCCATAGGCCTCGACCGTAGACTCAGTCATGTGTCTGGGCGTCGTTCGCATCTGATAAGTCACCTGCAACAGCCCTCGCACCGCCGCTCGCCGATTTGATCCTCTGGACCGTGTCACTCGAACCGGCGACTTTGAGGTCTGAAACGACGACTGTCGCTCCTTCTCGCGCGAACACGAACGCAGTCGCGCGTCCGATTGACGCTCGTAGGCTCCCTGCGTATCATACAGAATCCAGACCGTGCGGCCGATGCCCACGCATCCAATCTGGTGGAGGAATACGGTGTCAGGAACCTTCGGTCTGGGCAGGCTGTTCGGTGTAAGAATCCAGGTCCACTTCTCCTGGGTGTTCATATTTGCGCTGATTGCGTGGTCGCTCGCGTCGTCATGGCTTCCGAGCCGGTACGTCGACTGGAGCACCACTCAATACTGGACTGTCGGGGTCATCG
>DAOUHG010000297.1:0-5130 GCA_034428835.1 Dehalococcoidia bacterium | reverse complement strand
GAAGAGGGGATCCGTCCGCGGGGATGGGCGAGGCTCCCTTGACTCGGGAATCCGTGCTGTTTTTTCTAATCGCAGGGCTGCTGCCTGCTGATCCTGCCATAGTAGTAACGATAAACAGGATTCGGCACTATGTCAATATCTGGGAGGGAATATGTGCATAATAGCCCGTAACCACACAGAAGAATAGCGCAGAGTGGGGCTCTGCCTGGCCCGTAGAGGAATTAGTTTAGTAGTTGCAGCCTATCACTGCACGGCAGGAAACCTCAGGGCCGAACGCTCTCCTGGGATGTGTCCCGAGAGGGAGCAGCCTCTGCGGACGGCACGCCTGCGTCACAGTGAGAGCACAGGGTCGTCAGACGTCCGCACTCGGCGCACCTCGCCCGATATAACTCCAGCATGCCGCCTCCCTGGCGTAACGTCATGGCGTCGAGGACATCGGCGATGTCCTCGGGCGCCTCGCCAAGGCGAGGATCGGTCCTGTCTGGCGGCGCCTCCTCGACCTTCGGCAGCAGGTCCTCGCCGTCCCGGGTCACCTCCATGACGCCGTCCCCCCAGGAAACGTCGCCCCGGTCGATGTAGACCTCGTTGAGCAGCCTTCCACTCAACACGTATTCGGCCACAGGGTCCTGCTCGATGCCGATCCAGCGACGCTCCATCAGCTCGGCGGCCACACAGGCTGTGCCCGAACCGCAGAACGGGTCGAGTACTATGTCACCCCGCTCGGTCGAGACCTCGAGTATCAGACCGAGCAGGTCAACCGGCACCTGGCCCGGCCATCCCGTGCGCTCATTCTGGATGGGCTCGAGTCGACCGTGCACGGTCGTCACGAAGTCCGAGATGTCCTGCCCGTCGACCATGCTGGTGTAGGTCTTGTACCTGGGTTCGGCATCCCTGCGACCCCAGTGGATTAGCCCAATCCTGTCGAGCATTTCCATCTTCTGCTGTGGACTGTGGTCGGATATGTCCTCGAGGTCGGGAAACCTCTCCTCCAGGATGCCGACCGGGGGACTCCAGTGCCTGCCGTACGCGCTGGGGTCAATGCCCCGCCAGGGCTGGCCCCGGGCATCGTCCCTCAACCCCAACTTGGTCAGTGGGGATGTCCGAAACCGCCCTCCCTCATCCTCGTACCGGAAGTTGCGTTCGTAGTAGTCGTCATCGTGGGGCATCAGCCTCCGGTTCCAACTGTGTCTCAGCGGGCCCGTGTAGAACAGCAGGCCGTCGTGCTCGGGGATCCAGCGTCGTCTCCCCGCCCGGTCCCGCTGCCTCCTGTACACGATCTCGTTCATGAAGTTCTCGCTCCCAAAGATCGCGTCCATGATGAGGCGCAGGTACGGGGAGACCCTCGGGTTGCACTGCAGGTAGATGCTGCCCGTCGGCTTCATGATGCGCTCCAGCTCCACCAGTCGAACGGCCATGAACGTCAGGTAGACCGACATCGCCACATCGTGGATCACCGCGGCAGTGTCAACCGCCCACCACACCTCAAAGGAGTGTCTCTTGAGTTCATGGAACCACTCCGTGCGCCAGCGTTCGTTCGTCCACCTGTCGTCATACTCGGCGTCACGGGCCTCGCTGCCAGGTGCGCCCCTGTGGAGTTTGCCGGTGTTGCGCGGGGGATTGAGGTAGATGAGGTCCACCGAGTCGGAGTTGATGCCTCGGAGGAAATCCAGGTTGTCGCCGAGAAACAGCGTCCGGTTCGGAACATTGATTTCGTTGGCCATAGGTGCCCACCTTGAACACAAATCTGCAATTCACTCTAACACAGCGGCCTAAGGCACAAACCTCGCCCGTAACACCGAAGGACGGATGATGCGCCTCCGGGTCTCAGACGGCCCAAATCGCCTGTTTTCACGCCGATCGCGCTGAGACCGAGGCCCAAGGGCCGCCTCAGAGCCCCTGTTTTCGGGCCGGATGGGTAGGGCACCCGAATGTCCTGAAATCATCGAGAGAGGAGCGGAGAATGCCGCTGAGGACTGCATTTCTGCCGGCTGAGGCCGCTGATATTATCCAGTGACCAGATCTGAAGGAGGAACATGGGCATGACACCCCGGCTGACCTACCAGGACTACTCCGACCTCGAGGGCGATGAGCGCTACGAGCTTCTTGACGGAGAGTTGATCCTGGTTGCAGCACCTAATGAGGACCACCAGACCGCAAGTCTACGGATGATCGTCCGGATGAATGCCTTCGTGGACGAGAACGACCTCGGCCGGGTCTTCCACGCTCCATACGATGTCCTATTCACAGACACCGACGTCGTCCAGCCCGATGTGATGTTTGTCTCGAAGGAGAGGTACCACATCAGGACTCCGGCCAATATACAGGGAGCGCCGGACCTGGCAGTGGAGATTCTGTCGCCCTCCTCATCCAGACGGGACTGGCACGACAAGCGCGAGTTGTACGCCCGCCACGGTGTCAGGGAGTACTGGATCATCGATCCCACTAACCGCATCGTATCGGTCCTCCAACTCCGGGACGGCATGCTCGAGATCGAGCAGACCTGCACCGAAGGAGACACTGCTGAGTCCCTGGTCCTCGGGGGCTTCAGCGTCAGCCTGGCGGAGCTTTTCGCGGAGTAACCATTCCCTGAGATCCCCGCAGAGATCGTCTGGGTGAATCCCCCGCCCGCGGCAGCTCGTCAGCTCGTGGACCTGGTGGGCTCCCCAGCTTTGAAGTCCGCCGCGGACGCCCTGGAGATGCAGGCGCGACAGTGGGATTCGCTCAGCAGAGGTCGGCACCCGCAAATCCGTGGAGAGAATGAGGCCGCCGGACGGCGTTCGCGCCCTATGCGAACCTCCTGGTCAGGAATTGCCGCCCGGCACGACCCGCGTCTAGCAGTCGACATCCCGGTCCTTCGAGGGGCCGACGACCCGGAAGGCGCGGTTTGGTCCTCCTCCGCTGCAGCCGCTGAGCGTAACATCCAGTCCACTCGTTACTAGCTGTCGGGTTTGACGCCACCAGCATACGGACGTCCAACCCATCGTGATCTAACACGCTCGACGGTCAATGGTGGACTGGATGTTACGGACTCGCCCGTGGCGCCACCATGCCAGCAGCTGGCCCAGGTCCACACCCCTTTCACCTAGATGCACGGGTGGCCCTGTGCTAACTTCGCTCAGGGATTATGCGAAGTTGAGCCGGGCGTTGAGCCGGTTCCGTACAGATTGGCTCAGTTTCTTGCCGGCCAGGCCGAGGCATTCCCGGGGGATTTCAAACTGCACATCAGCCCGGAAATCCGTCCACTTCGCATGAACTGAGCCAAGTCTTGCCAACTTGTGCGACTGCAGGCGATACCCGGTTTAGCTCAAGCTGGTCCGACTTGGGCCGACGTTGAGCGAAGATGGCTCAATTCGTGTGACGGTACACGGACTTGAGCCATGCCGGCCTAAACAAGTGTGGGGGCATCTACATGAACCAGAACGTTTTGATCGAGGACCAGGAAGAGGAGAACTTTACTGAGAGGCTGGCCGTCTATGTGACTCCGTCGCTACGTGACCGGATCACCCAGGCCCGGCTGGCGGCCGGCTTCACCCAGCCGGACTGGATCAGGCGGGCACTCGAAGCCGCCGCTCAGATACATGAGCGCGGCCAGAGCGGCATGGGCCGGATGGCCGAGGTGGGACGCCCCAGTGCCGAATCGTCGGCGGACCTTGCTGCCGCAGAGGCCACGATCGAGGGACTGAAGGCGATCGTCGAGTTGCAGCGAGAACGGATCGGCATGGGAGACGCACTGAACATCGAGTTGACAAAGATACTCCAGGAGTCGAGTGCTGCGGTAAACACGTTGACGCGGGCGTTGCCAGCGCCTGGTGAGACCTCAGAGGGCAGGGGGTTCAGGTGGCGGTTCTGGCGGAGGTGAGTCACCGGACCTCGCAGTCTCAGCAAGGCAGGATTGTTAGTAAAGGTCAAAACTGACCTTTACGGATTTGGAGCGATGGGTCACCCAAAAAGAGACCCCCTCGGGACAAGTCACCGAGGGGGTTTGCCGGTTCTTTAAGACTCGGCACCAACAGTGCCGGAATTATAGCACAGAGTACGATTTCGTGATATTGTGTTAGGCAGCGGTTAAGCCCCCATGTGAATCAGAGCACTGATGTCACGATGGGCTGTGGGACTCGGGTAGCACCAACAGTTCTCCTCTCTTCCCACATACCGTGATTACTGTCGCATCACATGCGACGTCAGAGGGTTATCAGGAAAGAGAAAGACCGCGTCTTTTCCGGAGACGCGGTCACAAGTCAGGGAAGGTACGTTCCATGACTCAAGGCAATGGTATATCCATTGACCCAGCCTTGCAAGGCGAATCTAGTCACCATGCCGGGTCCCCGGCATCAAACTCCGACCTCTACGGGCCTCAGTGGGCTCTGTGCGTCTCCACCAGTCGCGCTCTGGGCCTCGAGGCCGGGCTGTTCGTCCGGCAGCTCGCCCACTGGCTCGTCGAAGTTGATACCGGCGGGACCTTTCGGGATGGCAGGCGGTGGGTCTGGCGCACATACGAGGAGTGGGCTGAGGAGTTTGGCTGGTGGAACGCCCAGGCCATCAAACGGACCATCATTCCAAACATACCCGAAGGTGTGCTTCTGAAGAAGCGCGTCAGGGATAAGGGTCTGCTGTACTCCCTGGACTTCCCTCGTATCGCCGACCTCATCGAAGCCGCCGGCGAGCCTCTTCCCAAATGGCTGGTCGACGCCATCTATGATCCGAAGCTCTCGCCCGGCCGGCAGACCAGTTTCCCGGACGACCCTCGACCAACCAGCGGCACCGATCACGATGCCTCCCCTAGTCTCAATAACGCGAATTTGTTGGTACAGGTCAAAACTGACCTTTCCAAAGAGGTCAATAGTGACCTGAACGAAAAGGTCAGAAGTGAATCGTTCGAAAAGGTCAAAACTGACCTGAACCTTACATACAGAGATAACCAACAAAGACAACATACAGAGAATAAGCTAGCTAGCTCATCAGAACACGAAGTTTCCGAGCGGGATAATCCGTGGGAAAGGACCTTCGGCGTCGATGATGAGCCTCAGACGTTCCTGGAGCGGGTCTGGTCTCTCTACTGCGACAACTATGACGCCAACGAGACCATCGAGCTCGACGACAGCCGGTGGCGCCCCCTTCGTGAGGGCATCA
>DAOUHG010000296.1:0-4618 GCA_034428835.1 Dehalococcoidia bacterium | reverse complement strand
AGCGACCGGTCTGAGGCCTCAGTACCCGTGTTGAGCGGTCCCCACAGCTTCCGACCGTGGGCACCCTCACTGCGACGCCTTCTACAACCCCACCACCTACCAAACTGACACAGGCTCCTAATGCGCTCGCATCCAGGGTCATCAGAGACACTCTTGAGGTATTAGAGTCCTACTTGTCATGAGAGTTATTTGCCGACAGAATCCAATCCCGCTCGACCCAATCGAGGGCGTTGCGTTCTCGTTATTCGAACAGCCTAAACAACAGGGAGTGGGCCGTGTAGCTGCAGCAATGCCCCAGCGTCTACGTGGAGCTGGTGTCTACCCTTCCCCACGGGCGTGGGATTTCCTAGCCTTAGCGCTTAGTTGCTAAATTGAAACAGGCTCTTGCGTGTGTCTATGGTGATCGGATCTTTAGGGTCGTATCCCGGTGAGCGCATTTCGCTGTGCGGATCTCAATCCAGCTTTCCCCTAAGTCTGGGATCGAGATGATCCCGGAGACCGTCGCCGACAAGGTTGAAACACAGGACCGTTATGGTGACGGCTACTCCGGGGTATATGACCAGCCACCAGGGCGGCGTGAACATACCCTGAAGGGCGGCGCCCATCATGCGGCCCCAAGAGGGGTGCGGAGGGGGTATTCCCATCCCCAAGAAGCTCAGGGTCGCCTCCGTAAAGATAGCGCCCCCAAGGTCTATCGTGGCAATTATCATCATGGGGGCGAAGCACTGCGGCGCCACGTGGCGCACAATGATGCGCCTAGAGGAAGCGCCGATCGCTCGGGCGCCGTCCACGTAGGCCATCTGCGTGACTGATAGTGCCGTCGACCTGACCAGTCTCGCCGCTCCGGGCACAGTGATCACAGCTATGGCGAGGACAACGGTCCCAAGCCCTCGCCCAAGCGGTACCATCAGCAGCAGCGCCAAGATCAGGCTCGGAAAGGATAGCAGCACGTCGAGCAGCCGTTGGCCCAGGAGATCAAACTTTCCACCGATGTATCCTGTAGAAACGCCCCAGAAAAACCCGACACCGACGCCCATGGCTACCGAGACAAATGCCACAAGCAGGGAGACCCTCGTTCCCACGATGATTCTGCTCAAGACATCTCTCCCCACAAGGTCGGTGCCCATCGGGTGGCTTGCGGTGGGCGATGCCTTCAGCATGGTGAAATCCGTATGCAGGGCGTCGTAAGGCGCGATCTGGTTTGCGAAAAGAGCGATAGTTACCACTATGGCCAGCAGAGCAAGGGCGATGGCTCCCAGGGGTGAAGACCTGTAGAATCGCACGGCCGGCCCAACACAGGTCTTGCAGGAGCTGACCACCGCGGTGACAACGTCCCGATCGCCCGGGCTTGACTGGTCTTCTATCATCCTATCCATCTCGTGGGGAGATTCCCCTACGCCTATCGGTAGCGAATGCGCGGGTCTATCCACGCGTATGTAAGGTCAACCGCCAGGTTGACGAATACGTAGATTACGCCGAAGAGCAGAACGAGGTTCTGGATGACCATCCAGTCCCTCTGGTCAATCGCGTTGATCAGGGCGAATCCCAGGCCGGGTATCCCCAGCGCTCTCTCCACCGCTACCATGCCGGACAGAATGCCCGCCAACTGCAGTCCAGACAATGTGATGACTGGCAGCACGGCGTTCTTGAACGCGTGCCGCCAAAGCACGGCGCGGTTCATCAGGCCTTTGGCTCTGGCGGTGCGTATGTAGTCCTCGTTAAGGACCTCCAGAAGGGTGGCGCGGCTCATCCTGGCTATGAGCGCTCCGCCTCCAATCGCGAAGACGGCCGCCGGAGGCACCGTCTGCTGGAGACTCTTCCACGGGTCATTCCAGATGAACGCCACCTCGATCGGTGGTTTCCACTGGAAGAAGATCACCGTGACGATAACCAACGTCAGAGCGACCCAGAAGCTCGGTACGGCCATACCCAACGTCACCCCCCCCCTTAAGACGTAGTCAAGAACGGAGTTGCGACGCATCGCGGCGATGATGCCCACAGGCAAGCCTATGATCCAAGAGAAGATTACTCCGAAGAAGGCTATTTGAACAGAGACGGGGGCACGCCTCTGGAGCATCTCACGGATTGGCTCGCCGGTGCGGAAGAAAGAGAACCCCAGGTCTCCCCTGAGAATGTCGGCCACCCAGTCCAGGTACTGGATATGGAGAGGCCTGTCCAACCCCAGTGCATTGCGGGCTGCCGCTGCCTGCTCCTCGGTGAGTATGAACATCCTCTGCGCATCGCCCGTGGAAGCCAGGGGGTCGCCCGGCAGCACGCGCATGATCAGGAATATGAACACCGTCACCCCGAAGAGGGTGGGTATCGTCAGCAGCAGCCTGCGAATGACGTATGTTTGCAAGCTGGATTACCCAGCTATCTGTCCAGCCAGGCCGTCTCGAAGCGTCCCCACTGTCCCCAAACCCGCTCCTTCAGAGCCAGGCCCTTGAGGTATTTCCACCACATGGGATCGACCTGATCGCCGCCGATCAGGAGAATCGGGGGGTCGGCGTCCAGCAGGTCTTCGGCCTGACGGAACAATTCGTACCTCTTGGCCGGGTCCTGCTCTCCGTTGAGCTTCGCGACGACGTCGTCGAACGCCTCATTGCAGTATCTCGTGAAGTTGCCCGCCGCGCCGCAGACGAAACTGTTGTTCCATGCGGGCGTGATGTCCACGGTGGGCACTCCTGTCATGGCGCATGCGGAGGGACCAAACGTGAAATCCCCTGAGTTGCATATGCCGCCGACCTCGTGCCTGTCAACCTCTCGTATTTTGATCGTTACGTTGAGGTTTTCCTTCAACATGGACTGCATGGCCGCGGCAAACGGCGACGCGCTCGAACCAGTCGTGATGATGTACTCAACTTCGACACCGTCCCCGTAGCCCGCAGCGGCCATGAGTCGTCGGGCTTCGGCGATGTCCTCAGTCTTGTCCGAGCGGTATCCCGGTCGGGCCAACACAACGTCGCGGGCCAGGGCGTTTGGGGAATCGTAGTATGGCACCCACGTGGTACGGGGGTACGTCTTGCCGTCGCCCGCCATGTAGATGTCGGTCCATACGTCGCGGTCGAAGGCGAGATGGAAGGCCCTTCTCACCCTCACGTCGTCAAACGGCTTCTTCTCGATGTTCCAGCTTCGGGACATGAAGTAGAGATCGCCGGTCGCGTACTTCGCGTCCAGGTCCGGACGCTCCAAAGCAATCTTGATGACGTCTCCGCAAGTGTTCCAGGTGAAGTCGGCCTGGCCCGTGAGCACCGCGGTGCCCCTGTCGCAGAACGGGATGACGTTCAGCAGCCTGACGCCGTCCACGTAGGGTAGGTGGGGTACAAAGTAGTTGGGGTTGGCGTCCAGGTCCCAGTACTCATCTTGCTTGATTTCGTTCAGCATGAATGGGCCGGTGCCGGGGGCCACTTTCTCCCGCAGGTCGAAGTTGTTCGCCTCCATGAAGTGCTTGGGGTAGATGACTGCGGGGTTGGAGTAGTTGTCCGAGGCCAACAGCTCGATGAACCACGGCGTTGGATTCTTCAGGTTGAATCGCACTGTGAGTGGGTCGATGGCCTCCACGCTTTCGACCGATTCGAATAGCCCTGTCGCGGTGATGGCCAGACCATCCGGAGGACTTATAATCCGGTTGAAGGTGGCCACGACGTCGGCGGCGCTGAAGTCCATGCCGTCGTGCCATTTCACGCCGTCTCTCAACTTGAAGGTATACGTATTACCCCCATCCGCGACGTCCCACGACATCGCCAGGTCGGGCCCGATGGTTTTCAACCCATCTGCCTGATTGTAATAGACAAGGTTGTTGTAGATGTTCGTCTGTCCGGCATAGGCAGCAGCTCCCTGATGGAAATCGAAGTGCGCCATTCTGTGGGGCGCCGTTAGCCTGACGATGCCGCCATATTTGGGATTGGGTTCGGGAGCGCGCGGCGTCCACCCGATGTCCTTGACGACCTCTACCCTCTCGACAACGAGCTTCTCAACGGGCACCTCGACGATCTTTACAACCTCTTTTTCCACCACCACGGTCTCACCGGGCACCATCACCTCTTTGACCACCTCTTTTTCCACCACCACGGTCTCGCCAGGCACCATGACCTCTTTCAAGACCTCTTTGACGACGGTCTCACCGGGCACCATCACCTCCTTGATCACCTCTTTCTCCACCACCACGGTCTCACCGGGTACCTCGACCGTTTCGGTGCAGCCCACCACGAGAACCAGCAGCATCGCTACTGCTGCCGCGATCACAGCCCGTCGGATTCCAGAAATCTTCTTCATGCTGTTGGCTCCTTGCGCAGAACTCGGACTACGGCTTCGCACGCGCCAATACCGGTTCAACTCAGTTCTGACGATCCATTCGTAGGCTTCAGAGCAGATCCGCTCATCACGGATAGTAACATAGATGTCTTATCTCCAATCAGAGCGTCGGGGCTGAGCCTGTGTCAGTTTAGTAGGAGGCCACCAGTCTAGACTTGTCCTAAAACCAGACGGACGGGTCCAGACTGATGACAGAGTTCAGCGTACACCAATGGATAGAGAGCAAACAGAGTGGATTTGACACTGACTGGGAGGAGACAAGTTATCGAGAGGGATGCGCATATGCACGTGAGAAGGCGATCAC
>DAOUHG010000295.1:0-3845 GCA_034428835.1 Dehalococcoidia bacterium | reverse complement strand
GAGCCATTCCACTCCCAGCCTGACAGCGGCCGTCTGCAACCGGCCCGCCAACCTCACCCACCAGCTACCCCAACGTCACCCAAACTCGCGCCAGACCGGCCCCAGACCGGCCAGTGAGCGTCTTCTGCTTGTCCTGTCCCGAGGTGGGGAGTTCCACATGACCGTAGCCAACCGCTCTCCGGCACCAACTGTCCAAAATCTACCGGACAATCGCTCCTCCATGTCCCTTATCTCCCGTTCCGCCACCCCCACCACCCCGTTCGGTGGATTCGGGCTTATACGATAGCGAGTATCCTGGCCGGGTTGTCCACAGTAATCATTCGGATCGTATCTTCCGAGAAACCCTTGCGGCGCATCTTGGGCACGATGTTCTCAAGAATGTGGCCGTAACCGTGCCCGCCATATCTCACGAGGCGGTGTTTTGTGGCAATGTCCTGACCAGTGACGATTCTGTCAGGGTAGCCAGAGTCGGCGATGCGCTTTATGAAGTCCAGCCTCTGGGCGTCGCTGGGCATGTCGATCTCGGCGAGAGGATAGTACGATCCCTCATTGCCAAACAGGTCCCATTCGAGGTAGCAGCCTGACTCGGCAATGCTCTGAAGCGCGCCGAACTCGAACACGGTCCGATCCAGATGGCCCATGATCACCCGGGATATATCCGCTCCACCGTTCGCAAGCAGTTCCAGGACCTCCGGCGGAGCATCACGATGCCGTCCGGGATGGATCAGAATCGCCGCACCCGTCTCTTGCTGTGCGATTGCCGCCGCCAGCAGCGACCTGCGCTCGTTCAGGGTCAGAGGCCATGTGCAACCCACCTCTCCTATTACCCCCGCTTTGATACCGCTATCGTCGACTCCGTCAACTATGTCGCCGGTAATCTCACTCGCCAGGTCCTCCACGCTACGCTCACCCATGTCTTCTGGATGGACGGCATCCACGTAGAAACCGGCGCCCATAATGATGTGAACACCAGATTCACGGGATATCCTGGCCAGCGCATCCGGGTTGCGTCCTATCCCCGTCGTGGTCACGTCCACAATCGCGCCGCCGCCGACATCACTGTATCTCCTGATTTCTTCTATTGTTGTATCCAGGTCCACCAGTTGAAGGTTGGAGCGGTTGCTGTAGTAGTTGCGCCGTATCCACCCGAGGTTTTCCAGGGCTATGGGCGCATCCGCCAACTCCTCAGACGGCGAGTCCTGGGCCGAGCGATACATGAAGGAGAAGTCAATGTAGAGGTGCTCATGGGTCGTGGTGGCACCCAGTTCCGATGGAGGTACAGGGCCCAGCACGGTCTGGACTAGACCCCGATTCCGGCCTGATCGCATGGCGCGGCTCCTTGTAGTATGGTGGCGCGCAAGCGTAACACGACCTATTCAGAGAGGCAAAACGGTGCCTGCCACTGTTCAACGATGAGAGTCATGGCGCAGGTCGGATTCCTGTCAGTAGCCGTCACCGTAATAATGCTGAAGAGTCAGATAATGGGGAGGCCCTTACATGAGGTTCGCAGCTTTCACGACCGTGGCGGGATCTGCGGGGGAGGCCACAAGCGCTGAGGAACACATCGAGAACCTCAGACAGCAGACCATCCTGGCCGAAGAACTCGGATACGAGGCCATGTGGCTCGGAGAACACCACTTCGGACCTTACGGCGTCGGCGACATTCCCAATCCGATCCTTCTCGGAGCCGACTTGGCGGCGCGGACGTCGAGGATTCGCATCGGGCAGATGGCCAACATAGTCCCATGGTGGCACCCGATACGGCTCGCCGAGGACCTTGCGATCCTGGACAACATGACCGGCGGACGCGTGGACGTCGGTTTCGGCAGGGGGATCTGGCCGTATGAGGGCCCACAGTTTCATCCCAACGCCGACCCGCGCAAGGACGTGGAGAACCGGGAGCTGTTCAGGGAGACGGTGGAGATCGTGAGGGAGATATGGTCCAACGAGTACTTTTCGTACAAGGGCACTAACTACAGCTTCCCTGCTGAGGGCACCGTCTTCTCCCATCCCCGGTATCCGTCGAATCCTGACTGGCAGGATGGAGAGAGGGTGACGAAGCTGCGAGTGACTCCGAGACCCTACCAGAAGCCTCACCCTCCACTGTGGATGACCGTCTCCACGGATCGTTCTGTTACGACTGCGGCCGAACTTGGACTGAAGGCATGCTACTGGCAGCCTCCGGCTCTCAGGGTCAGGCAGCGAATGGAGCTCTACGCCCAGGTCAGGACCGAGCTGGAGGGCAGACCATTCGCTCTGGGAGAAGATCAGGCGGTCATGCGCTCCACATATGTCGCCTCTTCGATGGAGGAGGCACGCCGGGATGCTGAGCAAGGCATCATGTCCGCCTTCATCTTCAACGATCCCTTCAGAGGCAGGCAGGTGTTCACCAATCCAGACGAGGTCCTGGATGATGACGTGAAGCTCGACTGGGACTTCCTGGAGCCGCGCACTCTGCTGGTGGGGTCCCCTGAGAACGTGGTCGAGAGGATCCAGGAGCTGCAGGAGGTGTGCAACCTGGACTATCTGCTTGTGGAGTTCACACACATGGGAATCCCATTGAGCAAAACTCTGAAGAACCTGGAGACATTCGCCACTAAGGTGATGCCGAGATTCGCTGGCGATAGTTGAAGCACGCAGACAAGCCTGGCTCGCCTTGGCTATCCGTCGGGAGACGGTCCAGGGTTTGAGGGCGGGTCGGCCTCCCAGCCCGAGCTCGGTCTCATTCCACTGTTTCTCCTCGTCTGAGGTGACGAACGTAACCGCCTCCCCAGCGCGTCCCATGCGGCCGGTCCGATCCACACGGTGGGTGAAGAGCTGCTCCGAGTCCGGCAGATCGTAGTTGATGACATGATCGATGCCCTCGGCGTCGAGGCCGCGAGCTGCCACTTTGGTTACCACCAGCAGGGTTGTGCAGGCCTCCACCAGGTCGATGGTAATCCGGGCAGTACCATTCCAAGACTCCGGCGCCTGATCAGGGTCGGTCCAGGGCAGACTCTGAACTGTGGCCACTCTGGCTTATTCGCAGGCCGACATCCACTTCTACCTTCTTTGTAGGTCAGCACTCCCTACTGTCTCTCTGACCGTTTCGGCAGGACTATTCTCATCTCCGTGTGCTGACCAGGCTCAGCCTAAATGTTGCCGCCGTGCTCTCGTATCACGTCGTACGCCAGACTCAACCTCAGGCCGGTGTTCCTTCCCGTTTCCTTGGTTGTGAAGAACGGATTGAACATCCTCTCCATCGTCTCCGGGGTCATGCCCACACCGTTGTCCCGGACTATCATCACCGCCTCGTCCTCGGTACCGGCCGTACCGACCCTCAGTACGGGCCTGTAGTCATTGCCCTGAGCCAGGGCCTTCTCAGCCATTGTCTGGCACGCATTGGTCACGAGGTTGGCGATGGCCCGGGCGATGTCCTCCGGTACCGCGATCACCTCATTCAGCGTCTGGTCCAGCTTCATGTCGACCTCCGCGCTGAAGCTGGGTTCTTGCGCCTGCACCGACTCGTGTGCCAAATTGGTCTGCTCGACCAGCAGCGCATTCAGGTCCACCGGCCGGAACCCGCCTCCGGTTCCCCGGTCCAGCGTCAGCATGGCCGACACGATTCCGTTAGCCCTATCGCTGTGGTAGACGACGCGTTCCATGTTTTCGCCAAGGTCCTGGATCAGCTCCTCTGCCTCTTCCTGGCTTATGCCGCCGGGCTGCTCCAGCATGTTCCTCAGCTCGTCTGAAATGTCCTTGGACAGCACGGCGAAGTTGCGGATGAACTGGAGTGGGTTGCGCATCTCATGCGCCACCCCTGACGATAGCTCTCCCAGTTCCGCCAGCTTCTGCTGGCTGATGAT
>DAOUHG010000294.1:0-1556 GCA_034428835.1 Dehalococcoidia bacterium | reverse complement strand
GCGCTGTTCTTGTCATCGTCCCAGGTCCAGTTCAATCGGCTGGCTCCCTACGGCTACGGCGTTGGCACCTCGGCCTCGTCTGCGACCGCTTCTCTGGCATCCAATTTCCCGGTGACGACGTCGGCGATCAGCCGGGTTCGGTATTCCCGCATCAGCTCAATCTGGCGACGAGCGCGATCAATGGATGAGTCGATCGTGGCAGTTCTCACCCGGAGGACCTCTACGATTCTGCGTTGTTCACTTGCTGGAGGAACAGGAAGCCGGATGTCAAAGAAGTCATCAGTATAGAGCCGCCAGAATCCTTCCACGATACCCTTCGATCGAATTCGCAGCTCAGTTCGGAATGAGGGTGACCGGAGAACCTGTTCAAAGTATTCCATATCTACAGAACTCTGGCGCTGGCGAAACACTGAGTAGTCTGCACTGACCACTCCGCCTTTATTAGCAAGGGCAAACACCCCTAGGTGAGCTTTCAGACGGTTGAGTACAAGATCCCCCTTCTGACAAAGTTTACCTCCGATGTACGACTCGGCGATCAGTGTTTGTTTAACCAAATGACTTGGGACAAGACCTAGAACCTGGCTCATCGAGAGATGCACTTCCTCGCCAGTCGTTGAGCGGAGGTTGACCTCATTAAACAGAAAACGGCTCCTCAGCACATCCCAGTGATCTGGAATATCACCGAGCCACTCGACGCCGGAGGGTTTGAGTCGGACATTCGGGTCGAGGCCGCGGGTGACGGCCTGGTTGATGACGGCCTGCCTCTGCTCGGTCAGCAGTTCGATCAGCCGCTCCTTGGCGCTGATGTAGCGCCGGACGTGGCTGTCGACGTGATCGAGGTAGCGGACGATGGCGGACTGTTCAGAAGCTGGAGGAACCAGAAATACTATTTCGCGCATCCGTTCTTGAGAAAGATCCCACTGCCCAATCCGCACTCCGTCTGACGCTTGTCCAAAGAACGGCACGTACGCCTGCGAGCGGATGGCAACGTTGAAGAAATCACTTTGAACACCGTGAATATCGAAGACGAAGTAAGCAGGGCTAACTATCCCGTCGTACTGCGAGACTCCATACGAACCCTGCCATGCCTTCATCTTGTTCATAGCAAATTGACCAGCTTTCACAACCTTGTAGTTTGTAAGGTCGTCAGGTATGAAGTTGTGGTTCTCGCTGTAGTCGGTCACGTCCCTCAGTATCACACCTTTTTCGCGTACAACCGAGAGTAAGGGCAGATCCGGCCGATTTCTCGCCGTTATAGGCCTTACGGCACCCCTCAGCTTCCTCAACTCCCAGTGCGCCGGCGATCTGTCTATCCATTCGACACCAGACGACTTGTAATGAAGGTATGGTTCGAGAGTAGGCATTGTCATTCGCACTACGCTCCTCCCACAATCTCCGCCAGCAACCCTTCAGACTCCTCCTCCAACGCCCGTATGTCCGCCATGATCTCGGATAGCGGCCGCATCGGCTCGGGCTTGTAGAAGTGCCGCGTGAAGCTGATCTCGTAACCGATCTTCACACTGCTGGGGTCATACCAGGCATCGGGAGCATAGGGC
>DAOUHG010000293.1:0-6043 GCA_034428835.1 Dehalococcoidia bacterium | reverse complement strand
GGATCCTCAAGAGAGATATGTAGATTGTATTGAAAAGGACTCGACCGAAGAATGGGCTGGAGAAGAAGATCTTGAAATGCTCGAAATTGTTCCACGGGCTCTTCAGGACACCCCAGCCCCACCTATAGTCCTTAAAAGCAATTAGCATACCATACATCGGTAGATAGTGAAAGATGACAACCAACACAATGGGAAGAAGTAAGAGAAGATAGAGCATTTTCATTCGGCGAGCTTTTTGGAACCGCTGTTTGCGCAATAGACGACTCGCATTTTGAGCTTTGCCGAAATGCTGTTGTTCTTGTTTCTTGATAGAAGAGTCTCCCGCGAAAGCTTCTTTCATAGTTCTTTCCCACGCACAGTCGTCATGTCTCACGGAAGCACCGGAGGTGCAGCCGAGGCAGGGGGCACCGCTCTAAGGCACCGACACGCTCAGCCCCGTCCAGCCGTCCATCCGCGCTCGCGCCACGCGCCGCGGACTTCGTCCCGGCCTTCAGATTCAGCACTCCTTGACGACGTATCCGGGCCTGCGGTCACCAGCCGCGGCTATCCGCAAACAGATCCTGCATGCGCTCTGCGACGATTTCAGTGACCGTTCCGAGTGAGATGAAGCGGAACCCTTGCGCGATCCGTGTTTCCGCCCTTTCACGACCCGCACAGAGATAGCCGGCCGCAGAGGCGGTCTTCTTTGAGGCCGCAACCACGGGCTCAACGAGGCTTTCGTAATGCGCCTCGCGGACGCGCGAGCCTGCTGGGCAATCTGCAGTATCGGCACCCTCACCCCCATGGGCCCCCACGTCCACGGCCCTGTTGATCAGACCTGAATCCTGCGCCCTCACGCGCGCAATGCGGATGGACTCGACGGCCAGAAAACGGGGCCAGGGGTTGTTGAACGGGACTTCAAGTCCACTCCCGTGCTGGGCGTCAAGCCATACCCCGTCACACCTCACGTGCGCTACCTGCTCGGCGAGATCAGATGAGACGTATCCGACGTGCAGGCCGACAGTGACTTTGCCCGACCGCTGTTTGGCCAGAGTTACCTCTTCCGCAAACAGTGTCCCTCCATCTACCCGTTGGGCCAGCTCACCGCCTGGTTGCACTCGACGTAGAGGCCTTTGGCCATGAGACACCTCTGGTTACGGGCACAAGATCTTCAACCAACCGCAGCCAATCCGGAATCTTCCCTCCGGCACGTGACAAGGGACCGATAACTTCCGATTCCAGTGTTGTCACCGTCCACGGCGGCAAGGCAGCGCTTGACGAATCTCCCGCCGCCCTGCCCGCGCGGACAACAACATAGTGATGAGGACTTAAGACGGACCCTCAGTAAATCTTCTCGCCTTGCCTCAACCCCGAAACGAGTGGCGCCTTTTGAATCTCTGCTAGCAATTCTGCGCCGCCGGCGCCCATGTACGTTTCAACATAGTTGTTCCATTCAGAATCAATGTCAATCTGACCAGTCACAGACTTGTAGAAGAACTCAGCATGTATTGTCTCAAGGTCTCCAGCATATCTCTTTTGTGCATTTCTATACTCTGTTTCGCCGAACAGATCCTCTCTCTGCATGTAAAGTGTAAACGGTGGAGCGGCGTCTCGGTAGTAGTCAATCAATTCCCTGAACTCCGGTGGGTCCCTGAATATCATCCATTCGATAGGCCAGTGATTGCCGCCTTGGTAAAACCTGAATCCTTCCTCTCCTCCCATTCCGTGCGCGGTAGACAAGGGTAATCTCTGGGCGAAGGATTTAAAGGGCTCACCAGACCAATTGAAGTGCACCCCGGGTTCACCATAAATGGCCATCATATGACCTTCTAGTGTGCCGTTAAGATAATCCCATATCTCAAGGCATTTTGCTAGTTTTTCATCGGATACCCTTTCAGCCACTATCGTGTTGAACAACCAGGAAGAGGACTGAACGCTGGACGACGCACCTGAGTTGAATTCTGCAGGACCTTTGAAAGGATCGGTCATTACAAGCTTGGCTTCAGGATGATTGGAGAGGAGTGCCTGAGGCCAACTGGCGCTTTCTTCCCTGATCCCCAAGTGACTGTAAGCGCCGGTACTCACACCGGCTATTCCTTCGTGCATGAACGCTCGAACCTGCTCCGGGTTCACATTCGGGAAATCCGAATTCACGAGCTTCATCTCATACCACTTCTGCATCAGCTTCAAATACTGTTTCGCCGCCTCTGACACAGGTGCAAGTACTGTCTCTCCGTTCTCCTCAATGTTCCATTCCCACACTAATCCAAACATTTCATGCAGTGAACGCCACCTCGTGAACCGCTGGTCCAAGGCCCATGGCACGGTATCGTTCCTGCCGTTTCCGTCCAGATCTTCGTCCCGAAATGCTTTGAGGATAGCTTCCAGCTCGTCGAGACCATACCGGTGCTGCGCCCAGAGGTACCTTCCGGGATCTTTCTCAGGCTCCAGATCGATGACGCTCGGCGGTTGCATGCCGATTCTCTCAAGCCAGTCGTACCTGAAAAAGGGTAGGTACATGACACCCAGCTTGTAATCCTTCAAACCAACGAGAGCGTACGTCTCGTCCGTACCAGGTACCACATTTAGCAGCCACGCCGGCGGTCGATCATCGTACCATTTTGCCATGTTAGGCGCATGTTCTCTGATCATGGCATGCGGTATTGACCGAGTAGCACCGTCTTTGTAGAAGTTCCAGGTCTCCCGTTGTAGCCTATCGTAGTAGCCAAAATC
This sequence comes from Dehalococcoidia bacterium, assembly GCA_034428835.1. Classification (GTDB taxonomy): domain Bacteria; phylum Chloroflexota; class Dehalococcoidia; order Lucifugimonadales; family UBA1123; genus VXRN01. Next base: position 3,331 of record DAOUHG010000293.1, on the reverse strand, counting down.
TGGCATATCTCCTGATGAGATCAATATCTTTAACAAGTCCACATTCCACTGATCGACATTCACCGGTATGATACGAACGTCAGGGAACTTCTTCTTCAGTTGCTGTCCTACCCAGCTGTCCTCAGGAACTGACCCCGCCTCTCCAATCGAGGTTTCGCCAATCCATGTGATTTCCATCATTTCGGCCGGAGCCACTGCTTCTCCTTCTGCTCGTGCAGCTAGGTTGAGGACAGGAAGCAGGAGAATCGTCAAGGTAATCGCTACGATTCTTGTTGTTTTCATAGTTCTTCGTCTCCGTTTCTGTTTCAGGATAAAACAAACTTCTTCCTTCTAGGAAGAAAACGAGTGCACTCATCACCTCCTTCGGCAAAGAATTGAGGTTCTTCTAGCAATCCCGGGGAGACATTTCACTGGGAGCCCAGCTCCCGGGCAAAGTAGCAGTCAGCCCCCCCCGCGGAGGCCCGAGGAGAGGGGTAGAAGGCCGTTCGGGGCTCTCCCCAAGCCGGAGTTCCACAATGGACGTATAAGCCTTTTTCGGATTGGATGTCAACCCACTCGGTTCCGCCCAAATCCTCGCCTAAGCGGCTCCCGGGGCCAGATGAGGTTAGAGTCCACCGTAAACGTATACTCAGCAATTACTTATAGGCGTGGCTATTTGACGCCTGTGCCCTTCGTATCACCGTATGTCTATGGAACCGATACAGACGTAAGTGCCTGCCTTGCAACGATCTGCTCAACATCGAGCGCGGAAGACGAGGATTAGGGTTCCGCCGTTCCGCCGGATGCGCCAGGGGATGTCTTCCCTCGGCTCGGGGACTGGCGGGGTACAGCGCTCAATCGCCTCCCGCTTCATCGCCATATCGATCTCGATGTACTCGTTCGTCGTGGTGAAGCTGACGTGCCCGAGCCAGGACCTGATGACGTTGGTCTCCATACTGGACTGAGAGTGGAGGTACACGTTCTCTAGACAAGGGTGACAGCACCGACCCCCCATCAATCCGCTCCCGGGTTGAATCCTTCAACGTGGGGCGAGCGACGGTCGCTGCCTGGCTGCCGTGGCAGCATGGCGCTGTAGAGTAGCCCCTGTATCAAGACCGTACAGACGATCCTCTCTGAGACTCCCGGGGCTGGTAGCGTGCGCAGCGACAAGATCCGCCTTGACTACGACCTCCTCAAGCAGCTCTACCACCGCTCTGACGGTCACCGAGGAGTACGGGATCGCAATACCGAAAGGACACGTCACACTGATCTCGCTGACTGATACTCGACCCGGCAACTGCTGAGTAAACATCCGCCGCCCTCACCAGTCCCTTGGCACCCGTTGGGGCGCGATCCTTTACTCGTCCCAGCGGAGATCGTTCGGCAGGTTGCACAGCACCGTACTGCCGGGACCTGGAAGCCCGCACTCTGGTCCAGGCGTGGCAAACAGCCGCAAGAGAGTACAGCCCCAAACGACTTGCCCCGTTCGGTTCGCCGGTTAGGGACAGGGCAGTCAGCGCACTTCCATCCAGCTCGACTCATGCAAGCCCAACGGGAGCCTCAGGGCCACCGAAAACATCTCGTCCCGCGCGCCACACCATCCGATCAATGTGGTGAGTTGGAGCGGAACGCGCTACGGCTGCACTCGTATGAGTCCGCTTACGGGTAAAGGGCGGGACTAGCATGGGCACGTCGTTCGCGCCCTTCTTCGCTACGACCGGTCCAAGTCGAGTAAGAAGCCGTCGTAGCCAACAGCGACGTGGTGAGGGTCCATGAGGCGTTGCGCTTCCGTATGGCTAACAAGCCCATTGTCCCCGATATGGACAGCGATGAACGGAGTGTCCTCCTCTATTAGTCCAGTCTCATTCATCCGTTCTTTCATGGAGAGAAATGTTGCAAGATCATGATGCTGGGGAGCAAGCGATAGTCCCTGCGGCCCGATAACTGTGCATTCGAGGAACACAGCATCAAACCGCAAACCTGAGGCCTCTCTCCAGCTTTCGTCTGGCCAATACCCCGTATCCCAGGCCAAGAGGGCCATAACCCCCTCCGCCCGTACCGCATAGTTGAAACACTTGGTCGGGTAGTTGTGATACGCCAAGAGTGGAAAAACTTCGAGGTCACCTACCCGCATCCAAGAAAACGGTTCCATTCTGTGAAACCTGACTTTGCATGCAGAGAGGTCTAAGACCGCGCCTCGAATGCGTTCCTCGACCTCTTCGCTCCCATAGACTTGGAGTTCCCTTAGCGCCTCTCTGCCAGAGATTGCTTGTCTTCTTACCTGCAAGAACGTAGTGTCAAGGTGATCTGGGTGTGCATGGGTGATTAGTAAGTACTCCAAGGCTGTCATATCGAGTCGATACCGGATGACATGATGAGTGGTGTCCGGAGGCAGATCCACCTTGTAGCGCACGTTGCTGGGTCCCTCTCCGTCGAGATACACATGCATGCTCGTCCTGCTCCTCAGACTGTGCCCGCCCTCAGTGATGGCCGCCTGACACCCTCGACAAGTACAAAATGCTCTCGGTACTGGCTTGCCGGCGGCCGAACCTAGTAGATGAAACTTCATCGTCTGATAAACTCAGCCTAAAAGAGAGTGTCGAGGACAACGCCACTGATGGGACGGCTCTCGGTTCTCGGATATGCTCGACGATTCGTGGCTCTTGCGATCTTGGACGCCGACGCAAGGCAGCCACAACTCATAGACGCAACGGTTCGATGAGCATCCTCTTCCGATGGAGCACGCAGCCCATCTCCTCTCGATTGATGAACCCCTCCGCATACTAGCTACGCATCATCTTAAGGAAGTCCTTCTAGTCCTCAATGATGACATTGAACGTTGTTTGTCCACCTGCCTCCACGTTGTCTACATAGTACGTGAGCCCGAACATCCCGGTCCAGCTGAGGAAGTCAGAGGGTTTCTGGCTGAGCAGCAGTGGGATTGCGTCCTGTTACCCGTTGCCGTCGAGATTCCGATCGCGAAAGGCGGCAAGCATCTTCACCATGTCGTCGTATTCTCATTGGAATGGGCCCAAACCAGCGACCGGATCTTCCGGCTCCAGATCCTTCGCATTGGGCGGTGCCATTCCAATTCTTTCGAGCCCGTCGTACGGCAGGGCGTCGGGTACGCCGAGTCCGATGATGGCCTCACGTGCGTATTCCGGCGAAAAAAGCCACCCATTCCGGAAATAAAAAGCCACCGGGGGAGTGGTCCGACCCTGTGACTGAGGTGGTCCCGGAAAACTGGACAGGAGGTTAAGGTGTGTATTCCAGGCCATGAGGAGGGCCAACGAGATGGCGACGACACGGCGTCGATTCACCGCGGAGTTCAAAGCCAAGGTGGCGATGGAGG
>DAOUHG010000292.1:0-2562 GCA_034428835.1 Dehalococcoidia bacterium | reverse complement strand
CCCTGTTCCAGCCTACCCACTCGATCCAATCGGCGAATTAAAGAGATACACCAACTGGGCTGTTCAGGCACTGGCGCCGATTCTGTCCAGGGTCGAGATACCAGAGCCAGTCGGCGACAGACTCTTTGAAAAGCTGAAGAGTCTAACTGATTCCGGCATCCCCGCCTATGAACCTGTTGGCGAGTTGGTTCGAGTCCTTCCTCAACGCGCGGCCCGTCTGTCACATTGGCTGAGGACGGCGCTGGCATCTAGCAATCGTGACATTGCAACCGGAGGTTTACGAGGTCTGGAGTCATGGCTGTATGGTCCGGGCTCTTCGGCGGACAATCTCCCCAACGACTTACTCCATGAGTTGGGTTTGATCATTGCCGCGAGAAGAAGGGAGTCACTTTCGGAGGCGTTGCGGATCGCAAAGCAAGTTTTCGACAAGGGGACCGACGACCATCAGAGCACCATAATCAATTCAACACTGCAAGGCTTGGTCTATCTGGCAGAAGAGCTCAGCTATGATGATGAGCACGGCGCCGGCGACGTTCCACATCTGCGCTGGCGGTGCGTACAGTTGGCATCGTCAATGTCAGAGGCTGGCTTTGACCGGAGACAAGAGGTCATGCGCTGGTTGGAACTTGGATCCACTGATCCATTTCCTGAAATCCGACACGTCACTACGGGTGATCAGAGCGGTACGCTGCTAGAAAGCAAACCCGACGGTCTGGCAGCTGACGAAGGTGAAGTCACCCAGGACCTGCTACCCCAATGAAACAGATGAAACAATCCTTCTTGACATAACGCATCTAGTGCGAACAAAGCCTGTCATCTCGTGGTCAGTGTCGAGGGCTTCCTCACAATTGGGCAGCTGACACACGACAAAACGCCCTAAGCTCAGAGAAGAACTGTGAGAGTATGAAAGACGTCTTTATTCTTGGGGCAGGATTCTCCAAGGCTGTCAGCGACCATATGCCGACGATGGCGGACCTTGGTGTTAGAGTCATGCAACGACTTAAGCAAGCCGCCAAAGAGGAGCCTGAGATTTACATTCCAAGGGTCTTGTGCGACCTTGAGAATGTCGAGAGTTGGATGACGTACCTCTCGCAGCCTCAGCCCTGGCTAAGGGAGGAAACCTACCATCGCCATCTGGCCCTAGCCAGGGACATCCGGCGTAGAATACGTGAGGTTATTGCAGAAGGCAAAGCAGCCGCAATGCAGGAAGTTCTGCCAACCTGGCTCCCTACCCTGATTAGACAGTGGCATTCGCGTCAGGTATCTGTCATAACACTGAATTACGACACCATCATAGAGAGTGCATGTAGAGGGCCTGTGACCGAGGACAGAAGTGGAATCTCTCCGTTCCAAGTGTACCCACCGTATTTCGCCGGCATAGGTTCAAGGTCTGGAGTTGGTTCATTTGGGTCGAGTAAACTAGAGACGTTTACGTACTTCAAACTTCACGGTTCAGCAAATTGGTACTATTCCGGCCGGGATGACTTCTATGGCGAAACCATACTCTGTACGAATGTACCCCCTTGGGAAGCAAGGTGCTCTCAGGAGGAAAGAAATCCTCCGCCTGCAGCCGGCGACAAGGACTGCCTTATCATCCCTCCCGTGACCGATAAGCTAACCTACTTTAACAACGAAACGATCAGACGTCTTTGGCAGGAAGCACACGAAGCACTTAAGAGCGCCAGCAGAATTTTCATCATCGGATACTCGCTTCCTCTATCAGACCTCGGAATGCGCTTCTTCTTGCAAGATGGTCAGCCCAGAGAGGCAACTGAGGCCCTTGTGTACATCGTTGACAGGAAAGAAGAAGTCGTGGGGCGCTACAAGAAGCTTCTGCCTAGGCAAAATATAATAGGAGAGTTCTCGGGTGGGGAAACCGTCGTCGCAGACTTTGCGCAGCACTATCCGGCACGCCCTAGGCAGTACCAAGCCATAAAACAGTCCAACTTTACATAAGGTTTCTAGGGCGAACCTATCCCGGGATGGCGGAATCGGCAGTGGGTGTTTCACCACAGATCTGAGCTGCTGCAGCAACGCTTTTCCAGTCCAATAGCGCCGGCGTTCGGGTCTTTTCCAACCACGGACCCGCGGCCGCCGGCCTGACGAATTCCACCGCGTTTTTCGGGCTCCCCACAGCTCCCCGAAATGAGCCGCGGCACACGCGATCGAGTCCGCCAGGCTGGGTATGGACGGCTTCCTGAGCGGCCAGTGGGGTGTTTCCCACGGGGTTGGGATTTTGGAGGGATTCAGGTCCCTGAGAGACCCTTGGGCGTGGTTAGAACCGCTACTTTCGCCACCATGCAGATGCCGCCGGATCTTCAGGGTCGAGGGGGAGCAGGCCAGATTATTCCTGACCTCAGCCGGCGTCGGGCGTCTCGCCCTCGATCCGTTCTCCCAGAAGCACAGCACCCAGATCCTTGAGGTCCTTCAGCATCCCGAGCCGCGGGCTCTCGCCGCTGTATCCCGGACCAAGGCCCGCATGTTCGGCCACAGCACCGATTCGCAGCGTAATCTGGTTTGGCATCAGGCCGAGGATGCGCTCATCATCTGGTGCGTCACCCC
>DAOUHG010000291.1:0-6847 GCA_034428835.1 Dehalococcoidia bacterium | reverse complement strand
TACGCCCTACTAGCGCTTTACGAGGCCAATCGGCTCCGCCGACCAGAAGAGCAGTACACGCTGCTGGACATCAGGCTGATGCTCGCCCACGACGACTTTAGAAGGCGAGTACTCAAGGAAGTACAGGCCCACGAGGAAGCTGATCAGGATGTGCTCGACTGGTGGACGAACGACTTCGAGAAGTGGACGCAGCAAGTGCGCTCTGAGGCAATTACGCCCGTGCAAAACAGGCTTGCATACTACTCTGGATCAAAAGTCGCTCGTCGCATCCTCGGCCAGCGCCAGTGCACTCTCAATCTCTACGATGTGATATCTGCGGGACAAATTCTTCTGGTCGACACGGCCCGAGGAGACGTCGGAGAGGCCGTGGCCGCTATGGTAGGAGCTGCGATCCTAAATTTGACCTCATCCATCGTGAGCCAACAAGCAAGATACTCACCGGACAAGCGTAGGCGTGTTGTTCTGATAGTCGACGAGATGCAGACGATACCCGGGGTGCCTTTCGATAAGATGCTTGCTGAGCATGGGAAGTTTGGTGGAAGTGTGATCATGGCGACCCAATCGCTGGCGAAGCTGAATGAAGTCGCGCTTCATATGTCCGATACGGTACTGGCGAATCTCGGCTGCTTAGTCGTCTTCCAGAGCAATTCAACTGACGCAGAGGCACTAGTGCGGGAGCTTGATTCTGACCACTTAGACGCTCTCGACATCACAAGCCTTCCTCGCCACCATTGCTATGGGCGCGCGAATCTTGCGGGAGGCTCGACCTATTTTTCCATGCAGGTTCTACCACCCTATCAGGCGCGGCAGGATATAGCCGACTGGATCAGGCTTGGATCGCACGCCTACACGCGGCCTACGGCCGAGGTGGACGAAGAGCGAAACCGCTGGATAGCATTGGAGTCCGATGGCGCACGCCCTGCCGACGCTGTCGCGACGATGACTCAGAGCATAACTCGGCGGGGAACCAGAGGAGGCTCACGTGGCCGAGCAAATAGTTGAAGAGGCTGTGCTGCAGGGCCTTGCCGAGATGCCATTCGCGACTCATCGTGAACTAGCGGAGGTGTTGCAGTGTAAACCCGCCTCAATACAATCTAGCCTGGGCCCGCTGGAAGACGCCGGGTGGGTACAGTGCATGACTGCAGTTGGTTCGCGACGCTCCGAGAGGTGGTATCTGACTCGACTCGGAATTGAACAGCTTGCTTGCGCCCTAGATGTATCACTGAACGACCTTCTCATGGAATACCCCCTTTCGGTCCAGTGGCAACGTTCGCTGCTGCAACGCCTGGATACACTCACGATACTCTATAGACTGGCCAGTCAGATCGCGAACGCATGCCAGGGCCCCGTAACTTGGAGTTGGACGCGCACAGGTCCGATTGATGCACAGATAACGCTACCTGACGCCAGGACTGTCGGGATCACACGAATGGGACAGACCCGCTCTTGGCGAGGGCATCGCAGTCGCCTGGGCACACTCGTCACGCTGCGGAATCTCGGTGAGCTAAAAGCATGCCTGGTACTGACGAGCGACCGAATCGACATGATGCGCATGGCTCTCGAATTGGACGGCACGGGTAATGGAATGTGGCTCGCGAACGAGATGGATTTTCTGAGCGGTCGATCGGACGCCGTCATATGGCAGGGTTCGGCCCGCCACCTATCGCTGCCGTCCCTGCTCGATCATGTGGAGGCCGGGGCCGCTCGCTACTCACCCGCGGTGGAAGATGAAGGACGGTTACCGAGAGATGGAGCGTTACTGGACCACAGCGCTCTCGATCTGGTGGCCGCCGCATTACCCCAGCGTGCTAAGGACTTGATGAAGTCACTCTTTGACTGGCCATTGATGACTGCGTCGCAGATCGCGGCGGTCACAGGCATGAGTGAGCCAGGGCTGCGCCGATGGCGTGCGGCGCTGAATGCCGCGGGACTGGTCCACAGCATACGGATCGGCTGGACTGACACGGAACGGAAAGAAAATGGCAGTCGGCTGTGTTTGAGCCAGGACGGTCTTCGCTATATGACGTACCAGGATCGTAGCAGAACTTCCGATGTGCTGGATCAGTGGTCCGTTGTGCCATCCCCGAATGGAGACCCTGACCTTCCGATAGCGCGATATCGTCTTGAGGGCACCAAACTTCGCGGGTTAGCAGAGCATCTGCTCCACACAGATGGTGTGAGCAACTTCATAGCTCTCACGTCCCTGGCCGTTCGTCACTCACGGGACTGGGAGCTTAAACAAGCCACCCCGCCGCACCGCTGGACACGCTCTTTCCTGTACGGCAACAGAAGCCACAGTATCCGACCAGACGCTGTCCTGCTGACGCGCTTCCGCGGCATCGAAGTGCCGCTGCTGATTGAGTACGAGCGACGGGCGACACGTCCTTCCAGGATGGAGTCACGGCTTATGGTCTACCACCGCTACTACAATTCCGGTTCGCGTCAGCCGGAATTCGAGGGGCCGGATCCGGCGGTGCTGGTTGTCTACGATCTCCGTGAAGACGCAAGCAGATATGTCGCGTTTTGCCGCGGGAGGCTTCGAGAGGGACTTCCGGTGCTGGTATCCAGTCTGGATATTCTTGACGAACAGAATGTCTTCGCCGAAACGTGGACCGATCCGTGGCACCTTGAGACCGGGCCAGTGAGCTTGCTCACCGCCACAGGTCGATAGTCACTCACCACGCGAAGGAGAATTATGTGATCGGTTATTCACGATAGAGCAAATTATGTAATTTATGCACGTGCGCACCTGTAAGGGAAAATCCGTATATATCTAATTGTGTAGAAATTGCATACAGCGCGCCGTGAGGCGGTACAGCCCGCGTAGGCGCCCGAGGGCACACAAGGAAAAAGTGTGCAGCAAGTGAGAAGTGAATATGCAATCGACGGACCAGGACTTGGCACAAGAATGGCTCGACGAGCAGTTAGCCGCTGGCCGGACGCAGGCCGAGATCGCTCTGCTGCTGGGCAAGGGCATCGGCCAGCCAATGGTGTCCCGTGGACCTCGTCGTTCGCCAACGCTTCGAAAGGCGATCGAGAGATATATCGCGAACCTTCGTCAAGAGGGAAATAAAGAAAATAAAGTTCCTGAAGAGATTGAGTTTCAGGAACCGCCGCAAGGGAATAGCCTCTCATCGGCTGAGAGTCAGGCTTCTCCTGTGGCCGGCCCTGATATTCTCGAAAGCGAGCTGGGGATTGGAGAGTCTGCCGTAAAGAAGGCGGTAATCGGGGATGTTAACGCTCCGGAGCCTTCGTCCCGTTCGGCCCTCTTGTCCTCTGAATGCGGGCGTTACTCCATCGATTTGATTTCCTTGGCCGCGCTTGTGGAAGATGTCCGCGCCGTTTCACCGGCCGAGAAGATCGTCTCTCACGTTCAGGAAGCCCCGCCAGAAGAGCTATCTTATGACGAAAGCGTTTCGTGGGCTATCGCCTGTGTGTCGGGGGTGCCGGTGCTGGCCCATTCGTCGCGAGACGGAGCGCTTGAGGCGGCCGAGACAATACTCAGGTCCGGTGGCCATCGGGTAGACGTGCTTAATCCACCTCCTGGCCTGTACGGTGATGCTCTGGAGCTCTTTTGGACACGAGGAGAGGCCAGCTATGTCGACGAGGGTGCACGTCGCGTCGCGTTTGCGCTGCCCGATGAAAAGTTCGGGAACTGGGCGGCGGAGGAATTGCGGTACGGCGTCTCTCCGGAGGCGCGTATGAGTCGGTATGCGGTGTCGACCCACGATGGACGACCGTTGCGGATTGGTGTTCGCCAGGCAAACGTGGCCTCGCTTGAGACGTTGGACGACGAGGTGTGGTTTTTCGGCTCTGAGGGATTCGTTGATGATGAGGGGTTGTGGCGTCCAAGTCGGGGGGAGATACTCCATATGCGGCGGCGTCTTCAAGCGATGAACGGGGCGTTTCGTGATGCGGCTGAGGGTACCCCTTGGGCCGCGCATTTGGACAGAGTGTTGGCCGCGGTCGAAATTACATTGCTTTCCCGCCGGTACGGCATAACATTCGAGGAAGAGGCCGCGGGCGAGCGTGAATGGTCCCCCTCCACAAGAATGGCTCGGCATGAGGACGCAAGGCATGATCGGATAGCACTTGACACCATGACGCTCAATCGCCTTTTTCTGCGTAGGCGCTTATTCGCGACCCTGACGTGGTTACCCAGGCTTCCTGGCAGGGTGATCGGCGGTACGGTACGAAGGCTTGTCTTCAAACTGAGGCGTAGGCTTGCCAGATACGGTCCGTACGAGCCTGTTGATCTGGCCGATGAGGCCAGGGGATTTTGGCGTCCACGTGTGGAGGAAGGCTTTTGGCCGTCGTTGTATGATCCGCGTGCGCGGCAGACTCTCACCTCTCGTCTGTTCCGTTTCCTATTCTATCGACACGTCCGACTGAATGGGGCGGTTTCTGGGGAGCGCGACTGGCAGGTTCAGGATCCTCCTTGGTCTGAAGAGTTCCGGCGTCGCTTCAGGCCACACGAGTTCGATCCTGACTTCAGTCCGCGCAGCATGGGGTTCAACGTCGTAGCCCGCCCGCGTAGGCGGGGCTTGGTACGGAAAATGCTGTTGGCCCGGAGACTGCGTCGGGCGCACAGGATCCGGTCTCAAATGTAGCCGTTGAGGGCATTTACTCGCGCAACCGGCGGGAACGTGGGCGGATTTCGTCCTCGTAAGCGACCATCTCAATCTTATGATGGGACCGCCAAAACCAGCTCACCAGGCAGAGCGCGAGCAGGCATATCGGAAGAAAACCGGCTAGGAAGAAGCCTAGGCTGGTGTAACCATACATCTGTCCAAGGGAGCCGCTAATTGGCGCCGAGAAAAATGCCCAGAAGAGTGTTACTCCAGGCGGTAATCGGGCCCAGTTTTTCGGTTTCGGTTTCGGTTTTTCGATGTGCATAATCTTCTTCTCCTTCCCGTGTTCCTAAGATGTAGTCTCTGGGCTGGGTCTGTGGTTTTCGACAAGTGGTTAGTTCGTTTCCATTCGCTTCGAGCCTGGCGTGTAAGGCCCGCTGCCATAGAGTAACCTGCATATACGGAAGGCATCTGCAATTCTGGTAAGCGTTTAGAGCGATTGTAGTATCAGTTTGGGCGATTTCACACCTGTCACAGTCTCAATATCTGCCACTTTTCACATCATTTCCTTGACTCGGCTATATTCCGTGAGATAATAGAAGTGTATCTATCTACCCAACCTTTTCAGTCACAACCGCAGCCTTATGAGCGGCGTGGCCGACACAATCAATGCAATTTGCTCTGGTTACGGGTAACTCGGGATGCGGTCGTAGCGCTAGGCGCTCCTTCATTCAGAAAACCTAAGTTGTCGGCAACGGTATCTCCCAAAGTTGTAGCGCTGGGCGCTCCTTAGGATACAATTCAAAGGCCTCTGACCATCGCACTTTCGGAAGATCCGAAGACCAGCGGTGGCTCTTATTACGTCTGATACAAATTGTCTTCCCACTGCAAGCATAATCTGTATACACACCTGTATAGACGCCTCCCTCGATGATTCCGCCAATCATCTTCCTCTCCGCCGCCCATCTGCTTATGCACTCCTCAGCCCGCGGTTTTCCATCCTGATTCAGCGATCGCACCAGTGAATACTTAGCATTATCATGTTTTTGAATAATGACTTGCGTCACCGTGTGGGCTCTTTTTGTTGACAGTTCCCCTCTGGGCCAGAAAAGACGTTAGAGGATGGTCACCACCCCACTCATCGCCCCGTCGTCCCCTTGGAATCAGAGTGCTGTCAATTTATCCAGACGGAGGATCTCTTGATGTGTACTTTCAGCCCTCGTCCTCAATCACCACCGGCAGCTCGACAGCATTTACTTTACCCTTTATTTTCAACCAACAGGACCCGAACTACTTCGGCTATATCGGCCACAACAACTCTGGGATCTAGGACGGCATCAAGGACATAACGCCTTCCGTCAGGCACATCCCCGAAATAGGGATATGCTTTTCCTTTCGAACTATCTAAACCCTCTGACGCCACCACGTCAGTGGGTTTCTGTCTGTCTGTAGAAACTACGCAAACATAGAAAGGACGCGTGATTGACAACATGAGTATTAAAGATCTTATTTGCAAAACCTGTGCTGAAGCAGGCTTACCCCAACGCCATAGTTGGACGCGTACACCGCTACCGATGGTAGGGACTTGCAACATGTGCGGTCGAACCAGCGACTTTCGTTTCCAACACGCAACTGTGCATGGCGGCAACAAGTTCCTGACCCTAGTTCGCAATGTTGGCAAAAGAGCTTTCACCTGCCGGGTCGACGGAAAGTTGGCATTCGCCACCATACAGGATGCGGCCAAATATCCAACACCGAAACCGCGGCGGGCTTACTATGACGAGAGATGTGGTTTCAACCACCTCACCTCGCAGCTTCAAGTGGGATAAATATTCTGTACAATGGCCCAACACCCGGAGGGAAAGCTCCGAGAAAGAGAGGTGCGATATGAAGCGAGAAGATCTCATAAACGCACCGGCCGGCGGGAGGCTCCTGAGCTGCCTTCACGAGGCCGGAGCGATACCGCAGGGAATTTGGCATGCGTATGTCGATCCGGCAACTCCGGACCTGTACCCGCTCGTTCAACGAAAGGGTGCAGACATCTGGCTACTGTTGGAAGGCAACGAGATGCAGTTACTCCATGTGAAAGCGCTCCCCAGTAGATGCGACTGCGGACCAAGAAAATAGTCTAGTCCGCGCCGCGTTAATACCTAAAAACCCCCTGGTGATGATTCGCCAGGGGGTTTCTTTTTGTCAGAAGAAGGAAGAAGAGTACCAGAAAGGACACAAGATATGACTAAGAAGAACACCCGGACCAAGCGTGCCTACGGTCGGCG
>DAOUHG010000290.1:0-3678 GCA_034428835.1 Dehalococcoidia bacterium | reverse complement strand
ATTGAGCGACCGAGCTATGCAGGGTCGAACGTGGAGGTGATCGAGATGCTGGACGGTCAGCTGGTTGTTGAGCGCCATGGACACATCGTCTCCAGCCAGGAGGCCCCACCCCGTCCGGGCATACTGCGCAGCTTCAACGAACGATCTCCACACGAGTTCGTTCCACAGATCGACCGCAACGGTCTCGGTAGGAGATGGGCTGAAGCACTGGCGTCACTCGACGCGGAGCGAGCGACCGGGGAAGCTCATGACGCCGTCGCTGCCAACGGCGCCTCAGGTGCACGGAGTGGATCAATCGGCTCGCGAAGGAAGCCCACGCCACTTCAGGTTGCAAGGTGGAAAGCTGTACAGAAGGCGAAGCGCAGGGGGGTGTCGATTCGAGGGATTGCTCGGGAGTTGGGTATCCACAGGAGCACTGCCAGGAAGTACATGGAAGCTGAGAGTCCGCCCTTGGCACGCGCTCGAGTACCAGCGGGATCCACTTAGTCTGATAACATTCCGAACTGAGCAGGGGACATTTTCCCTGGACAGTTAGGCGGACATAATCGCTGAACTTCGGCACCGTTTACAGTTGGAGAGGTCGGGCGCGATGCGGTCGAGGGGGCGATGGTCGGAGCCGCCTCCGTGGGGATGGACAGTATGGAGGCCGCTGCAGCAGCTGTCGAGGGCACCGAGGAGGCGGTTGTCGAGGCGGGGCGGCCTTGCATGAGGCCGCGGACGCGTCCATGGCCGGTGTGGTCTCCGGAGTCGTCGCGACCGGAGGGGATGTGGCTGCCGCCACACGGGATGCTGCCTACACTCTGATTTCCCACGACAGGGTCGCCGACCAGGACGTGTATCGGGTCGCCGGAGTGGCCGGAGTCGCCGTTGAGGCCGCACTCCAGGAGGCGGAGAGGTCTGACGTAGAGACGGAGGTGGTGGTAACAGCCGTGGCGACCGGTACTGTGGAGGCTGCGTACCGGGTCAGCCGGTCGCATGGCGACAGGGTAAGGCGCTCGGTGGTTAGAAGGATCCTCGAGCCACGTCTGGCCGTATCGCCTGAACTTGAGCGACGCCTATCCGAAGTCGCCGAGAGACTATCCGAAGAGCTGCCGACGGGAAGGGCGGCTTGGCGTGGAGCGTCACTGACCAGGGCGGTACGCCTTCTACTCAACGCGGGTGGAACAGACATGGCAGCTTCCCTTGCGTACTTCATGATTCTGTCTCTCCTTCCACTGGTGGCGCTGGTCATCATGGGGGTAGCGGTCTTTGGCGATCCGGAGGGTATTCGGCAACACCTCACCGAGGTCCTGGTCTACTACTTTCCTACTTCCCAGGAACTGATCGAGGAGGTCGTGGACAACCTGCTCAACGGTTCGCTTACCGTCGGGTTGATAGCGCTGGTCAGCATATTGATCGGTGCAAACGGACTGTTCATGGCTGTGAATCGTTCAGTCAGCAGGGTATTCGGAATCGAAACCAGGAGGGTCGGACAGTTAACCGTTACGGAAGTGTCGATCGCGACGCTTGTTTTGACGCTGTTCCTGCTCTCGGTTGGTCTTACGGCCTTCCTACAGGTGGTCATCAGCTTTGGCGAAAGGATTGCCGAGACGAGAGGGCTGGTGTCCAGCCTCGGGTTACTCACCCTGGGCATCGTCGTCTCGGAGGTGGTGCCCGCGCTCATTACTGCGGTCGTTTTCGCCTTCGTCTACCGTCGTGTACCGAGTGTTCATGTGGAGTGGAAGGACGCCACATTCGGTGCGATCGTAGCGATAGTGTTCTTCGAGGCGGGCAAGCACCTGTTCTTCTGGTTCACGGGACTGGCTGGCCAGAGAAGCGTCGTATACGGTCCCATCGCCTCCGTGGTCGTCCTGATGATGTGGGGCTTCGTTGCCGGGCTGATCTTCCTTTACGGCGCCGCCCTTGCAAAAACGGCAGGCGAGCTTCGACCGACTAAGCTTCCGGTGTATCGTCAATAACCTCTCATGATCCGTACCAGGATGGCCTTTCCTTCTGATTCCCATAATCGGGCCGCTGCTCGGTGCCGTTCCCGGTCTGCTCGTTGCTCTGGCGAGTGCCACCGAAAAGATCATATGGATCGTACTGGTGTACCTCCTCGTTCAGATTGTCGAAAACAACATGATCGGTCCTCGTATACAGGGCGGGGCGCTGAGGATGAACCCGGCCGTCATCATGGTCGTCCTGGTGACGTCCAGCGAGATAGCGGGCCTGTGGGGTATTGTAGTGAGTGTACCTCTTGTCGCCGCCGCAAGAGACGTATTCGTTTACATCCACAGGCAGTGGGATATGACTGTTCACTCCTCATAAATGGAGGGTGAGCCGGAACCAGCGCCGCCCGTGGTCACTCATTCGGCAGAGGCCGTGTCCGAGGGCAACGAGTGGCAGGGACAGGAGTAAGTGTACCGGGATGTGAGAGCACCCGGACCGCCGGTCTGAGGCACAGCAGATTGAGCAGGGGCTAGGTCGCCCCATTCAGCAAGAGAGACGAGTGGGAACAGTCGATTTTGTGTCGTGAATGATGATCTCAGCAGAGCAAAGGAGCTTGAAATGGACAAGAAAAGGGAAGGCCGGTTCGTGAAGGGACTGCTGGTTGGGGTAGTAGCGGCATCGGTTGTCTCGCTGTTGCTGGCGCCGAAGTCAGGAGCCGCGTTGAGGTCCGACCTTGTGGGAAGGGGTAAGGAGCTAAGGGCCAGAGCCGGAACGAGTGCAGCTGAACTCAGCAGGCAGGGTACCTCCAGGCTGCGAGAAGTGAGCCGAAGGGGTTTTTCAACGCTCTGCAAGCTTCACCAGCCAGGAGTCGAAACTACTGCCGTGGCGGGCGAGGCAACCAGAATTAAGGGGAGTGGAAGCGCTTCCACTCACGCCATAGAGGCAGAAGGGGACGAAGCAGAAAAGTCCTGAACCAGAGAGTCAGCCCCCGCATCCCACGGCAAGGAATTCCGCGCTGACTGATCGGAGGAGAAGGAGGTGCTGCCAGAAATAGTGACCGGATCCAGTGTGGCCGGGCTGCTGGCTGCTCTCGGAATTGTTGTCGTCATGTGTGTTGCGGCGGGGGCCATCCACGTTGCATTTTCGTTCCTTGCCGCGTACAGCCGGCGAGGCGGCTCCGATACTCAGACCGCCCGTATTCTGAGCGCGTCCAGGGGGCCGGCGGCGCTGTTCCTTGTGATTCTGGGGCTCTTTCTGTCCTACTTCCTAGTGGTCCAACACCCCCATCCCACGTTCGACTTTGCCAATGACCACGACAGATGGCGCTGCGTGTGTGGCTGGTCACGGTTGTAGCACAGGCCAGCCACCTGGGGTCTCGCGTGATCGTAGCGCTCCTGCACCTGTACCTGGAGCGCGTATCGGAGCGTACCTCCGGCGGTCTTCACGACAGGTTGCTTTCGCAGACCGGTTGGGTGATCCCCCTGCTCATCTACTCAGTGGGTGTGGTCATGGCACTCGGCATGCTGGGAGTCGCTTTCACGCCGCTGATAGCAGGTCTGGGCATCGGAGGCATAGCGGTCGCACTGGCCCTACAACCCACCCTGAGCAACCTGTTCGCCGGCGTCTTCATGGTGTCTGAGGGGAAGTTGAATGTGGGTGACTTCATCGAGCTGGACGGGGGGCCGTCCGGATTCGTGGTTGGGGTTAGCTGGCGCAGTACCAAAATAGGGGGTCGGTTCAACAACCTGA
>DAOUHG010000289.1:0-4444 GCA_034428835.1 Dehalococcoidia bacterium | reverse complement strand
TCCAGAAAACGCAGCAGGTTGCCACGGTCATCGTGCCAACCAAGCTCGTTCTGAAGCCTCCCGTTGTCACGATCAGGCATCGGGCGGTCTCGCAGATGATAGCTTTGAATATTGCGCAAATCTGTCCGTTAAGTTCGATTATCGCGCACATGCCAGACGGTCCCGGAGGAAGCCCTCGA
Organism: Dehalococcoidia bacterium; assembly: GCA_034428835.1. GTDB lineage: Bacteria > Chloroflexota > Dehalococcoidia > Lucifugimonadales > UBA1123 > VXRN01. Next base: position 4,265 of record DAOUHG010000289.1, on the reverse strand, counting down.
CACTGACCACGAGCTGACAGGCTTTGTTCGCACTAGAAACCTTATGTAAAGTAAGGGGCCGCGGTAAGGTACGGTTCGTTAGCCCGCGGCACCGAGCGCGCTACGATATTTTTGGTAACAAGAGCTGCACACGGGCTTCGCCATGCTAGTAGCGTGTTCTTCACCACAGGCGTGGCAATACTTCTCCTTGTAATCATCCTTCTTGAATTTGGCCCAGCTTCCGTAGCACTTGCCGCAGTATGGACGCTTCTGGTCGAAGGGTATCTCTTTGCGGTCGCGCACGCAGAATCCCTGCTTTGGGAGTACGACCTGAGGGGGAACAGGGCCGTCGACAACCGGCGGCACATCGATTCCGACATTATCACTTAGTCTGAGAATGTGCTCGGCCTCTGCCTTGATCGCCTTGTAGAGGTCCTCATCGTCCTCGGCTGATACCAGTATGCCCATCTCATCGTTGTTCTGCTGCGAAAACTCATACAGATTCATGGAGGTGATGAGCACATGGCTGTCGTTCATGTAGCACTTGGCGTGTAGAGGCTCGCGAAAAAAGGTCCTCACGTCGTTCTCGGCCAACCATTGGGTCTCCTCAGAGCGAAGTTCGGTCTTGCCGTACACGACGTAGATAGGCGTCTTCCAGTTGCGTGCCTGCTCCTCAAGTAGTTCCTTGATCTGGCGACTGAACTTGAGATACGGGCTAATCAGCAGAAGCCGTTCTCCCCGAGCTCCTCTGATGATCTCATTGAGGTGATGCGTTATGGCACTGGTGTTTAGGAACTCCGCCATGTCTAACTGGGCCTCCTTCAGCATGCGATTGAGCAGTGCACGAGACACACTTTATTCCGATGTGTATCTGAGCGACTACACTTTATAGATTGCATCCAGCCTGTGCCACACCCTCTACTTTCCCAATCTCGCATAGTGGGGGTCTGGTGAGACTGATTAACGTCAACTATTCTTGCCGGTCCCTGTTGCCTCACCGGAAGATGTTACCGAGCGTATAGGCACTTCTAGTTGACGCCCACGGGTCTGATGTTGCCCTTATGAGAGCGTCGATCTCGTGGGCCTCGAGGTACTCCGGGAGCTGCTCAACGGTCTTCTTCTCAACGTCGCGGCGTGGCCTGGGATGCTGCCCCCTGGGGCGGCGGTAGCGATCGACGGCTGTGGTCTGCTGGGTTGCCAAGGCTGGACTTCCCTCTCGCATGTGTGCGGGACACTTTCTCCGAGCTATTGGCCCAAATGGAGGAGAGGTTTACAGGTTTAAGGGATGGGCCCAGCTATGGGGACCACGTCGGAATTGTCGAAGTTCAGCATAAATGTCAGCGTAAGTGACCAGCATAAATGTCAGCTGCTTGGGTTGCCATGGTATCAGACTACGTTACTTCCACCTTCTTCCGAGTGGGTGTCATGGGTGGACTCTCAGTTTTCAGGTACTTTTTCACTGTGTTCCTGTGGACACCTGTTTCCCGGGTTATCCCTCTGATGGACAGTCCCCTGCGCTGCGCTTCGTGAACCGCCTCCCACCTTGCTACCTGCTTCGGGGTGGGCTTCCTTGGCATGGACGCCGCTTTCTTTCGTTCCCTATAGACGGCTTCACGGTCGCTCTCTTCTGCTCTCTCCCTATCGAGTGAGGCCAGAACCGTCGCCCAGCGACTACCCAGGCCGTTATGGTCCGGCGATGCGTTTGAAGAGTGTCCGTTCACACCGCGCAGTGTGTCTGGCCGGGCGGGGGCTTCCTGGCTGGCAATGATCTGACCTTCGTGTTCAACACCCAACCGACCGTCCAGACTCTCGAGCACATCAACCTTCACTCCAGCGTAGGTCGGTCTCTCAGTACCGGGCAGCAGTTGAAGCGTACTCTGTCGGTACTTCACGGTGTTGTCCTTTGCCACTTTACGATTGTGCTTGAAGCACAGCGTCCGATCCAGGCATGTCCCTCCGTCCACAGGGCGGTAGGCGACTTCAGGCTCATTGGCGGATACTCCGAAGCGCTTGTTGAAGCGGTCAAGGAAGGCTTCCAGAACTATCTTGGCGTTTTCGATGGTGGTCGCGCCTGCGAGTCGAAGCTCGGTTACAAGTCTGTGCTGGAAGGTTCCGGCCACTCTCTCCACGCGACCTTTGGCCTGGGGAGACAGGGCGAAGATCATCTGTATCCCCAACCCGTCCATCGCACGAGAGAACTGGGTTGGAGCGCTCGGCAGTCCGCCTCCAGGTACATGCTTGAAGACCGAGTGTCGGTCTGTGTACAGGGCGATGGGTATCCCATAACGCTGGATCAGACCCTGCATCAACAGGAAGTAGTCTCTGGTGTTCTCATACTCACACAATCGGGCGCTTGCGACTCTACCCGTGGCGTCGTCAACTGCCAGTAGCAGCATGAACTGGGGACCATCGGCTCCGAGCCACCTGTGGTAGCTGCCGTGTATCTGTATCAGCATCCCCTCGCGCGGCATGCGCTGCCGACGAACACGGTGCTTCGGCGGACGACGACGGCGTGGACTGACGAGTCCGGCTTCGACCAGTATCCGCCGCAGAGTGCTGCGAGCCACATCTATACCCTCACGCTCTCTCAGCAGTTCGCTAAGGTGAGTGTGGTTGGTTCCTGAATACCGGGTTAGGGTGAGACGCAGCACTTCAGCCTTTGTCTCCTCCGGTGTTGTGTTGGGAGCCCTGCGACCCCGGTGGCCGTGAGCGAGTGCGGCTGCGCCATCCTTTCTGTAAGCCGCAAGAATGCGCCTGGTGTGGCGTGTGCTCACTCCCATCAGCGTGGCCGCCTGGTCCACCGTCATATGCTCAGACAGTAGGCTGTTGAGGATCTGAAGTCTTGCCTGCTCTTTCTGGTTCAATATCACATTCTCCATGATGTGACATTGTTGCTGACCAGTTAGTCAGGACATTTATGATGAGCAATGACACCGCGATGGGACAAAACAGACTCTTATGTCCAACCTGTTTCGCCCTATTTAGATTATGTAAAGCGGGAGCTGTTCAGTTGGGGCCGTTCGCTGCCAGCCGGGCACTCACGAGCCTGTTCAGACTTACGCCTTCTTCAGCGGCGCGTAGCGCGAGTGCGCGGTGAACCTCGGACGGTACCCTGACCATGAACCTGCCGCTGTAGCTTCTATCGGCAATTGGCTCAGGCGGCGTTTCACCGGTTGACCGCATGTCAGACAAACAGTCCGACACCAGCTGTCTTATGCCTGAGAATGCCTCGTCTGGAGAGGAGGCGAGCCAGCTGAGCGACGGAAACTCGACGCATATCCCAATGTACTCGTCATCTTCAACGGACCATGTCACGCGGTATGTGTAGTGGTCTCTCACCTCATGGCCTCCAGACTCTCAATCGCCCTGATGACCTGCCGGACCTGGTAGCCTTGGCCATACCCCTGTCGTTCTGGATGTTTACCCTGGGATCACCCGTCCAGGGGGTCCGATAGACCCGGTGGCTGGCGCCTCTCTGTCTCGGCTCCCCGAAGAATCGGTCACAGATTCTGGCGAGATCATTGAACCTGATTCCTTTCGGATTGGCGCGAAGCCTGACGATGATTTCTTCAGCGCTTTCCACACACCTATGGTATCACTAATGATACTGACCAGGAAGACACTTGCAGGTGGACCGGTCAGGGAAGAGCTGAAATCCACATTCTCAGTATTCACCCTTCCAGGCAGGCGGTGTCTGAATGAGACCGCTGTCTCAGGGCTCACGGCGCACCATTCTCTGGGGATCAGGCTTAGGTGCGATGAGGGCCGCACACGCCAAATGAGGCCGATCTGGCGAGAGACTCCCCATATGAACTCGTACACCGTTCCTCGGGCGGGATCCACCAGGTCCGCTCCTGGCCGGCGGAGCGACGCCGCAGACATTGAAGGCCTGACTTGACCATTTCTACGAACTGCATGTCGTTCCGCATCTGGTTCGTCCTCAGCCCAATATTCAAGAACCTTAGCCCGAGCATCATCAAGGTCCTTGACCGTCGCCTGTCCCAATATCGGGCATGCGATAGAGAAAGAGTGCTCATCTCAGATAAAGGTGATTGTGATGCCACACTGTCCCAGTAGCGCTTCCATTGGTTCGCCCTCTGAGCTTTATGTAAAGCTGGCTCCGGTCTCAGCTATCCCCCTAGAAACCTTCCAACAATAGTGTGTTGGCCAGTTTCGGCATCCCCAGGCTCAGAAGGGTCGTAGCAGGCCGGGTCGCTCGCCAGCATAGGATGATGCCCGCATGGCTCGATCCTGACGCTTCGGAGAGGTCAGAACGCCTTCCCGAT
>DAOUHG010000288.1:0-18489 GCA_034428835.1 Dehalococcoidia bacterium | reverse complement strand
GAATGACCCCTACCCCTTGGTCATTGCAGGCGGCGAACAGCTCGCCCTCGATGTCTCGCTTCCCCAGGTTGTACTCTGGCTGCACCGACTCGAACCTCTCAAGTCTGCGCTTGTCGCTCACCCACAGCGCCCTGGTTAGCTGCCAAGCGGCGAAGTTGGAGCAGCCAAGGTAGCGGATCTTCCCCGCCCGCACCATGTCGTCCAGCGTGCCAAGCGTCTCCTCCAGCGGTGTTTCAGGGTCGAAGAAATGGACCTGGTACAGATCGATGTAGTCGGTGTTCAGCCTGCGCAGGCTGCCCTCGACCGCGTCGATGAGGTGCTTGCGAGACAGCCCGACGTCGTTGGGGCCGTCGCCTGTGGCTATGAAACCCTTTGTTGCGACTACGAACTTGTCTCGCCGACTTCTCACTGCCCTGCCCACGACCACTTCAGAGTGGCCCGCATTGTAGGCATCAGCGGTGTCGATGAAGTTGACGCCAGCGTCGAGCGCCGCATCGACCACCATCATCGCCCGCTCGTCTTCCACGTACCCCGCGCCAAACATGTTGGTGCCAAGACACACCCGCGACACCTTCAGCCCGCTCCGACCAAGTCTAACGTAGTCCATAGTAATCCTACCTGAACAATCTTGCCGGACGCTCGACGGTCGCCTGGAGACGCCGCATGAAGCTCGCCGCCACCGCGCCGTCGATGACCTGGTGGTCTGCGGTCAGGCTGAGCGTCAGCATCTCTCTGACCACAATCTCGCCGCGCGATACAACCGGCTTCTGTACGCTCCGACCCACTCCAAGGATCCCGCTCTGCGGCGGATTGAGGATCGGCGTGAACCCGTCCACTGAGCCCAGCACGCTGATCGTGAAGGTCCCGCCGACAACGTCGTCCGGGGACAGCGCGTTCGCGCGGGCCTTGTTCGCCAGCTCAAATGTCGCCTCGGCTATCTCGCTTATGCTCATCGAGCCTACGTCGCGAACCACCGGGACGATCAGCCCGTCGTCGAGCGCGACCGCCACTCCAATGTTCACCTGGTCGAAATAGTGGATAGTCCCGTTCGCCAGCACGGAGTTCATAGCCGGCACCCGCCTGAGCGATTCGGCGCACGCTTTGATGAGCGCATGGGCCAGGGTTATCGTGGTGTCTTGGCCCTGGGATGCTTCGCGACGCAGTCGCTGCACTTCGGTCGCGTCGACTTCGAGGAAGTACGACAGCTGAGCAGAATTTCTGAGACTGTCGGACATGTGCTGTGCGATGCTCCGACGCATTCCGCTCAGCGGCTCGCTCCTCGACGGCTCAGGCAGACCCGGAGGCATCGCGGGGGTCTGTTCAGCAGCCCCGTATCCTGTACGGGGCAGGCTCTGCGCTTCAGCGTAGGCGCGAACGTCAGATTCGACTACCCGACCCCGCGGGCCGGTGGCCGTCACCTGAGACAGGTTCACGCCCAAGCTGGACGCCAATCTGCGCGCGCCGGGAGTCGATGGCACGACAGCGGGCGCGGCGGCCTGAGCCTCGGCGAAAGCCCGCACATCCGCCTCGACCACACGACCTCCGGGGCCGGTGGGCGTCACCTGCGATATGTCGACCCCAAGAGTGGAAGCCACCCTTCGAGCGCCCGGCGTCGACCGCACGGAGCCGCCACTCTGCCCACGCGCCGCCTCGCGCCGTTGCGGAGCCTGTCGCGTGGCGGCCCTTGCGGCTGGAGCCACCGGAGCTTCCTGGGCTGGCGGCTCTTCGCCTTCGGCAAGCACATACCCTATCAGGCCGTCTACCGCAACCGTCGCGCCCTCATCCACCACCGGATGGAAGCGACCGCCTGCCACCGATTCGAGATCGTAGTTGAGCTTCTCTGTTTCGATCTCGGCTATGACTTCGCCCTGGTTGACCTCGTCCCCCTGGCCTCTGGCGAGCCGGACAACGGTGCCCTCGGTCATGAAGTCGCCCAGTCTGGGCATAACTATCGGAGTTGCCAACGTGCTTCCCCCAGATTACTCGTGTGGTTGCCGACCTACTCCAGTACGCTGAGCGCCGCGTTGACGGTCATCTCAGCCGTGGGCACAAACAGCGCCTCCAGCGGCATGCTGTACGGGACCGGCGCGTGCGGCGCGTTCAGTCGCTTCGGCGGAGCGTCGAGGTAGTCAAACGCCTCCTCAGCAACGAGCGCGGAGATGTCCGACGCGATCGAGCACCGAGGATAGTCCTCGTCAACTATCACGACCTTGCGGGTCTTCTTGACCGATTCGAGTATCGTCTCGTCGTCCATCGGCGATAGCGACAGCAGATCGACTACCTCTACCGAGTAGCCCTGCTCCTCCAGCGCTGCCGCTGCCTGTAGGCACACGATGGTCATATAGCTGATGCCGATTAGCGTAATGTCCGTGCCTTCCTGCACGACGCGCGACTTGCCGATTTCTATCTCGTACGATTCCTCCGGCACGTCGACGTCGAACCGAATTCCCATAAGCTGGCGGTTGTTGAAGACGATCACAGGATCGTTGTCTCGGATCGCGGCGGTCATCAGGCCCTTGGCTGTATAGGGGTCTGACGGTGCGACGCACTTCAGGCCGGGGAAATGCGTGAAGATCGAGTAGAGCGTCTCCGAGTGCTGGGCGGCCGAATTGGTGCCTGCCCCCGTGCCTGTCATGATCGTCAGCGGTATGGTCACCTTGCCGCCGAACATGTAGTGGATCTTGGCCGCGTTGTTGGTGATCTGGTCAGCGCATACGCCGTAGAATCCGACGTACATGAGATCGACGACGGGCCGCAGCCCCGAGGCCGCAGCGCCCACTCCCGCGCCGACGAAACCGGCCTCCGAGATGGGTGTATCTCGCACCCTGCCGCGTCCGAACTGGCCGACCAGTCCCTTGGTCAGCCGCATCGGGCCGCCCCAGGCGTCCTGCTTGTCCTCCCTGTCTCCGCCACCGGCGATGTCCTCGCCCATGACGATCACGTTCTCGTCGCGCTCCATCTCTTGCCGAATGGCCTCGTTGATCGCCTGTATGTATGAGACCTGTCGTACTGCTTCAGCTACCATTTCTTCCTCCTGGGTGTTGACACTTAACGCTGGGCGATAGCTGACAGGCTACGCATAGCTCACATACACATCCGTCATCAGTTCTTCGGGGTCGGGGAACGGGCTGTCGTCTGCGAAGGCTACCGCGTCCGAGACTGCCTGTACGCACTCCTCGTCGATTGTCCTGAGCTCGGCCTCGGTGGCGAATCCGCCATCCAGGATGTGACTTTCGATCCTGACGAGGCAGTCCCGCGACTCGTAGTAGTCCTCTTCCTCCTGGGTCCTGTATCCGAGAGGATCGTCCGCTCCGAAGTGGCCCTGATAGCGATAAGTCTGGGCTTCGATCAGCGTCGGACCATCGCCGTTGCGCGCACGGCTCACGGCCTCAGCCGCGACCTCGTGCATCTCGATCACGTCCTGCCCATCCACGGAGACGCCCGGCATGTCGTACCCGGCGGCGCGGTTGGCGACCGACGCTCCCGCGACAGTGAACTCGTAAGGCGTGGACTCGGCGTATCGGTTGTTCTCGCACACGAACAGCACCGGCAGCTTCCAGACGCTCGCGAGGTTCATCGATTCGTGCAGCACACCCTGGCTGGAAGCGCCGTCTCCGAAGAAGACCACGCTGACCTGGTCGGTACCCCTCACCTTGGCGCTCAGACCGACGCCCGTCGCCACAGGAATGTTCGAGCCTACGACGCCGTTCGCTCCCAGCATTCCCTTGTTTATGTCGGCGATGTGCATGGTACCGCCCTTGCCCTTGTTGGTACCTGTCGACTTGCCGAGCAGTTCCGCCATCATCTCGCTCAGATCGACACCCTTGGCGATGCAGTGGTGGTGGCTCCTGTGCGTGCCAAGGACGTAGTCGTCGTCTCGCAGATGGGCGCAGATACCGGTCGGCACCGCCTCCTGGCCGATGGAAGAGTGCATCCCACGCAGCTTGCCAGCGTCAGCCTCGCGCCGCGACTGCTCCTCAAACCTACGGATTGTCACCATCGTCCTGTACATCCACAGGAAGCTGTCTCGATTAAGCTCAGAATAAGTGTCTCTCATGCTCCCCTCCACGGAATTTCAGATACACGTGAGAAGTCGTTGCGTCATAGCGCGGACAAACGAACTCGTCGTCCCGCTTGCCACGGCGCGAGTGTAGCAATCGAGGTGTGAGCCGTCAAACGTGATCCGTGCTGCTGTACGGTCCAAGAATGGGCTTCCGGACGAGCCTGCCCAGACGGAATTACTCGTCCAGGTAAATCATCCACTCGAGCAGGTTCTGGTCGGGGTCGCGCGCATAGAGGCTGACGGCGTTCCGATGTTGAAGTGCGCCCCGCCGAGGCCCGGGACCGGCGATGATCTCAACTCCCGCTTCCTCAACCGTCCGCCTGCACTCTTCTGCCGTTCCGTCCCACACGAAGCAGATGTCGGCAGACCCTGGAACGGCCGTCGGTCCCCGAAGACTCGCGGTGTACCCCTCTGGATGGACGTTGATCTTTGAGTTTCCCACCTGGATGGAAAATGCGTTGGCCTCTCCTGCCCGCCAGGCGTCCTCGTCGTTGATCGTAAAGCCGAGACGCTTATAGAACTCGATCAGCCTCTCCGCGTCCGCCGTGGGCATAGCAATGTGGTCTATTCCGACCGTGCTCATGGATTACTCCTTCCGGTTACTCTGGTTAATCAAGACGGAAGCCGCAGGATGTCAGTAAGGAAGCTCGGTCTCGGGCCTCTGGCGGATGAAGTGTCCCTGTCGGACTCCGAAGTTCTCCTGGAGCTGCACGGTGAGTCCACCGTCGACGACCAGCGCGTGTCCGGTGATGAAGCTCGCCTCATCTGAGCACAGGAAGGCGACAGCGTTGGCGATGTCCACCGGGCGTCCAACGCGCCCCACCGGGTACTGGTTCACGAAGTAGTCCAGGCCGGAGGGCATGTCGTCCCATCGCGCCTGCTGTCGCTCCGTGACTATGTGACCCGGACAGATGGCATTCACCCTGATCCCGTCCGGTCCAAGCTCCGTGGAAAGCTGCCGAGTGATCCCTATGACCGCATGCTTGCCGGTCTCATAGATCAGCGCGCCGGGAGCGCCGAGTAGACCATGCACGGACGAGATGTTAACGATGCTGCCGTGCCCAGTCCGGCGCATGTGCGGCACAGTGTATTTGGCCGTCAGAAAGTGGGCCTTCACCAGGATGCCGATGCCGGCATCGAAGTCGGACTCGGATATGTCCTCCAGTTTATTGTCTCCGCCCCACAGCCCCGCTGAAAATGCGTTGTTGACGAGGATATCGATTCTGCCAAACTCGGCGTGGGCTCTCTCGACCATGGCCTCGATATCATCCGCTCGGCTCACGTCCGCTTTCATGGCGACGGCGCGCCCGCCTGCTTCGGCTATGGCCTCGGCGTTGGCCCGGGCCGCGTCCATGTCCACGTCAGCTATCAGTACGCTGGCTCCCTCCTCAGCGAGCCGGCGGGAAGTGGCCCCGCCAATGCCCAGCGCTCCACCGGTAACAATCGCTGCCTGCCCTTCAAGTCTGCTCATGCTATCCCCCGTTACTGCAAGATCGTCGAGAAGTTCCCGTGCTCGCCATTCTAAACCGCTCGCACGATAAGCGTCTTGGGCTCACGGTCTCAACCCAGCAGCACAAGCCCCCACACGATGGGAACAGCCAATAGCGAGATGAAAACCGCCGCCGAGCCTAGGTCCTTGGCCCTGGCGGACAGATCGTGAAACTCGGTCCCGACCCTGTCCACCACCGTCTCGATCGCCGAGTTGACCAGCTCGACTATCAGCACAACCAGCAGTGCCGAGATCATCAACGCTCGCTCGACTCCGTTTTCGCCCAGCCAGATCGCGACCGGTGCCAGCACCAGCGCAAGGATGAGCTCCTGTCTGAACGCAGCTTCGCCCCTTATCGCACTCCGCAGACCCGCCAGCGAGTACCGAGTAGCCCTCACTATCCTACCGAAGTCCAGAGTGCGCCCCGCCATTAGAAGCGCTGTCGCCGGTACTGCATCACCCCGAGCAGCACGAACTTAGACCCAAACGTCTTCTTTTGCCTCCCAACCAACCCTGATGTTTCTGAAGCGATCCATACGATCCTCGATCTTTAGTATCTCCTTTGGGTAGAATCCGAGCATGACATCGCACAGTGTCAACATCCAGTCCTTCCGAGAATAGCCCTGATTAACAGTTATTCGACTGGAGTCCCTTATCTGAATCTGGCCCCATCCAAGCGCTCCAACCGTGAGGCAGTCCCAGTCGAAGAATTCAATCGGCTGAAACATTACGTCTGTCACATTGATGCGATTGCCAACCAGCGTGTAGGCAACCATTAACACCGAGAATACATTTCTGTCATCCTCATAGAACCGGGACAGTCGCTCCACAGAAGTGAGGTTGGGCATGCTGAAGCGGGTATCCTCACGATGTGTCTTGACGTCAACGATGCAGTAGAAGTCCTCTCGATCTCTGAACGCTAGATCCGCCATCGCCCGTCGCGAAAAATCCGAAGAGTACTCGCTGCACCATTCCCCTAGGAACGTGTCGAATTGCTCTGAGATCAACTCTTCTATAGCGTCCCCAGTCGCCCGTGTACTCGACGCCGTCCTTGGCGACAAGAATTCTGGCGCGGAATTTAGGAACTCTTTAATCGAGCCGGCAATGCCTTCTTGATGACCCTCGTAGAAAAAGGTCGACTTCATGAGAGTAAACTGCCCTGTATAGAGCGTCGTTTGCGAGACCTGCGAACTGGCGAGTTTCGGTCCATGAACACGCCGTCTGCGTAACCTTGAATCGCCGCATCTTCGTCTGCGAGCCTCAGACGTTTGAGCGCCCAGCAGCAGTATGTGTGGTCTATCTCAATCCCCAAGAAGCGTCGGCCCAGTTTCTTGGCCGCGACAGCCGTCGTGCCGCTGCCAAGAAATGGGTCGAACACAAAGTCCCCCTTGTTCGAGCTAGCAAGGATCAATCTGGCGATGAGCTTCTCCGGCTTTTGAGTCGGGTGGTCGGTGTTCTCCGGCATCGACCAAAAAGGCACCGTCAAGTCAGTCCAGATGTTGGATGGAAATGTAAGCCTGAACCTACCATCAGATTCGCCGCTCCACCCTTTAGGTTCGCCACTCTCCTCCCGATACGGCGCGATCACCCTACGCTTTACCTTAACCGCGTCGACGTTGAACGTATAACTGTCCGAAACGGTACAGAACCAGATATCCTCCGAGTTGTTCTTCCAGTTCTTGGATGCGCCTCTTCCCTTATCTCGAGCCCACGTTATCCGGCTTCTCACCTTAAATTCACGTTCGAGCACCAATGCTATGTGAATTGAAGTCTGCCAGTCTGAACAGATGTAGATCGTACCCGTGGGTTTGAGCATCGGCTTGAGGGCACGCACCGCGGTAGCAAACCAAGCGCCGTATTCCTCACCACTCATTTTCCTGAAGAGTCGTCCATCGTAGTTCTTTGACAGGTTGTATGGAAGATCTAGGATCATCAGATCTACAAATGCCTGTGGCATATGTGGGATTACGCAGAATGTGTCGTGGTTTATGATCCTATTCTCTATATCTGCCTCGTCAACGCGCCCATGTACTGGGAGGAGATTCTTGCTCAGCTCAAGAATCTCGTCGTCGGAACAGACTAGCGTCCTGTTTTGTGGCGCTCTCTTCTTCATGGAAGGCTCCGTTTCCTGCCGTACTCGGCGTCTTGGATTATATCGATTATCGCACTTAATCGAACGCCCGATCTTCGAGAATGGCCAGCGGCGTACCCACCACCATTGCCTTGGCATAGTCAACCCCAACTATGGACGCCGCGACCTCCATCCCGACTCCGAGCTTGGGCGACCTAAGCCCAGTGGCTGAATGCGTGTCCGACGCCATGACATGCGCCAGCCGCCTGTCCAGCAGCTCATGGGTGAACATCTTCACCTCGTCGCCCCAGGTGCCCACGACGCTCCCGGAGGTGACCTGGCTGAGCATCCCATACTCGACGAAGCTCGCGAGCAACTCGACGTCCTCCTGGAACGCCTCGATGCGTTCCGGGTGCGCCAGCACCGGCGTCAGTCCCATGTCCTGGACCTCGACCAGCGTTCTCTCGATGTAGTCCGGCCTGCCGAAGAACGGCATCTCCACCAGGATGTACCGGCTGCCGTTCATCGGGAGCGCACGACCGGCATCTATTTCACTGGGCAGTGCCTCGTCGAGGTGGTTCTCCATTCCCAACACGAGAGAAACGTCTATACTGTGCTCGGCGTTTTGCGCGTTCATGTCCGCGATCAGGCGGCGAAGGTGGCCGACCGACCAGTCCTCGGTCACGTCCTTTCGGTGCGGAGTGGCGAGAATGATCTTGGTGCCGGTCTCCGCCGCGACCCGCGACATTTCGAGCGTCTCTTCAGGCGTTCTTGACCCATCGTCCACACCCGGCAGGATGTGCGCGTGAAGGTCGTACATTACCTGCGCCCTACCTGCGAATGTTGATTCTGCGGAACGCCTCGGCGTAGGGCATATCCGCTCGCTGTCCGATTCTCCGCGCGTTCGACTTGACGAAGTCGCCTACGTCTGTCCCGTCATCAGAGGAGACCTGGGACGCATGCTTCTTCAACGACTCTATCTTAAGTTCGATAGTGTCGGTGATGTCGATGTACGTGTCGGGCTCCTCGGTACCCCAGAACAGCACGTCGCCGACCTTGTGCGTGTCCAGGCCGTCTTCCGTGATGTGTTCAGGGTAGTGCAGACGGTCACGCGCGTAAGGGAACACAGCGTCCATCGTCACCATCCCGCACATCCTGTGGTCGCGGTGAAGGTAGAAGCTGCGCCGGTGCGGATCGGTGGCAAAGACGACGTCGGGGCGTAACCGGCGGATCGCGTGGACCAGACGCTCCCTGAACTCTGACGTGTCCTCCAACGCGCCATCCGGGTATCTCAGGTACACGACCTCCTTGATGCCCAGCACCTCGGCGGCTTCAGCCTGCTCACGCTCTCGTATCTCGGCCAGGCGTTCTGAGGTCAGATCGGGGTCGCTGGTGCCCTTGTCCCCATTGGTGCAGAGGACGTAGTAGACCTCCGTTCCTTCAGCAATCCATCCGGCAACGGTTCCTCCGCAGCCGATCTCCGCATCGTCGGGATGGGGAGTTACTACCAGCGCTCGTTCGGGTCTGTCCATGGTCGTAGAAGAGCCTCCTGTTCGGAAATCGGGTTCGACATCTCAGTTTACAGGTATCGCTCCAAAGCTGTCAGCAACGGACGCTACTGACTCGCCTGTCCCTCTGATACAATCGGCTTGGCTCCCAGATAGGCATAGGCACAAGCGGGGAACATGAACTACATCACTCTACGAAAATTCGAGTGGGCAGACCTCGAGTACGTCACCCAACTATTCACCAGCATCAGCGGAGCGGGAGGCACAGAAAAAGAGGTCGACTCCGAGCTTGTGCGACAGACGCTTTCGCACCCATCAGTGCGTCCTGAGACCAACCTGACGCTCGCCCACTCCGGCGCCGATCTCGTCGGGTACTACCAGCTCTTCCCGGAGGTCACCGTTAGCCGAGCTGTTGTCGCCGGCGGGGTGCTCGAACAGCACAGGGGACAGGGGATCGGCAGGCAACTGCTGAGCGCGGCAATGGAGCAGGTCGAGGCCCTGAACGTATCGGTGCTGCACATCCAGACATCCGCAGATGCCACTGACGCCCGGCACATACTGGAATCCGAAGGTTTCGAGCAGGTGAAAGACTACTGGCAGATGCGCTGGACGGGCGGCGACTTCCCAGAGTTGAACCTGCGGTCCAACTTCAGCCTGAAGCCCTTCAGGATGGGAGAGGACGAGGCGATGCTGACCGAGCTACAGAACGCCGCGTTCGGTCAACATTGGGGCTTCTGCCCAAACACCGTGGACGAGATCGCCGCAAGAGTCCGAATCGCTAACACCGATCCAGACGGCATCATCTTCGTGATGGACGGCGACAGGCCCGCAGGATACAACTGGACGCTCATGAACGAAAACCGGTTCGGCAAGGTCGGGTTCGTCTCGATGACGGGCGTCCACCCCGAGTACAGGGGCAATGGTTTGGGCACAGCCGTCGTCGTGACCGGAATGGAGTATCTCAGGCAGCAGGGCGTGGACGCAATCGAACTGGAGGTGGACTCCGAAAACACTCCAGCCCGCGAGTTGTACCTGAAGCTCGGTTATCGACAGGTCCACCACTCCGTCTGGTTCGAGCGTAGGTTCTAGAAGCGGAGAGATACGTGGACTTCCATTTCGTCCAGATGGCAGACCCCCAGTTCGGAATGTTCGCATCCATCAGCGAGTACACCGACGATGATGTCGAGGAGCGCCGCGCCAGGGGCCTGCTCGTACGCAAGGCTCCCAGGCCGATCACCGGATACGCCGACGAGACCCGACTGTACACCGCCGCCATTGAGGCAACCAACCGCCTCAACCCCGCGTTCGCGGTTATCTGCGGCGACCTGGTCCACGACGCTGCTGACCAGTCGCAAATCGACGAGCTTGTACGCATCACGTCAACGCTGGACGACGGCATTCCCATACGCCTCGTCTCCGGCAATCACGATGTAGGAGAGGCTCCTACATCCGATTCACTCGCGCTGTATCGGGAGCGTTTCGGCCCGGACAACTACTCCTTCGACCACGGCGACTGCCACTTCGTCGTCATCAACAGCTCGGTGGCGTTCGACCCCGTCAACGTCCCGGCGGAGTGGGACCGCATCGTCCAGTTCATGATCGACGACCTCAGCGCCGCCAGAAGGCGAGGCGTACAGCACCTCGTACTGTTCACCCACCACCCGCTGTTCCAGGAGCATGCCGCTGAACAGGACAGCATGTGGACCGTTCCGATCGAGCGACGCGACGTTATCGTCAGGATACTCAGGGACTTCGATGCGTCAGCGGTATTTGCCGGACACCTGCACAAGAACGTCTATGCCGACGATGCTGGGCTGATGATGATGGTCACGACCGGCGCGGTGGGCTATCCACTCGGCCCCGATCCTTCAGGCATCAGAATCGTACACATGCAAGAGGACGCGATACGGCACCGGTACTACGGAATGGACTCGGTCCCCGGCTCTCTGCCGAGGCTGGGAAGTTCGGACTGAGGACAGTCGCTCAGCAGCGGTCCTGCCCCGTGGTCACAGGGTTACGATCTCGGCCATCTACGACCGTAATCGTCTCCCGCAATCCTTCGGGGATTACTATTCCGCCGGAGAAGATGATCTTCATCGCCTGCTCGACGCTGATGCCCGCGTCGACTACCTCGTCTTCAGGAATCACCGCCAGCATCCCGGATGTCGGATTCGGCACTGTTGCGATGTAGATGACGAGCATCGTCCGGTTGTCATGCGGCAGCACGCACTGCCCCGTAACCAACCCCAGTGCCCTCACTCCGGGCCTTGGCCACTCCAGGAACACGACCCGGCTGAAGGCTTTCTCCCTAGGAGTCGATAGTGCCTGGGTAGTCTGGTTCACCACGTCGTAGATCGACTTGACTATCGGGATGCGACTCAGGAAGGCGTTGATTCCAATCGACACCCTGTTCTGGCCCTTTTCGCCGGTGACCAGCATTCCGAGACTGTAAAAGCCCACGAGAGCCGAAGCCGTAACCGACGACCAGACAATTAGCGTCGCGCCAGGGATGTCGTCCAGGATTGGCCTGCTGATCACAAAGTCCACGAATGGACTAATCACGCTGCCCGCGAAGCCCACGAGGTAGCGAACTATGAGAATGGTTATGAACAGGGGGATGAGTAGCAGGAATCCGCGGGCAATGGACTGCCACACATGTCGCTTGAATCGCAGTGGAAAAGCTACACGTTCGCTTCTGTGAAGAGTGTCCCGTTTCGGGTTACTTGTTTCGATACCGTTCATCAGCTTGCATCCTTGATGAACTCAAAATCATAGCGCTCCCGCTACACTCATAATAGCCGAGAATTGTTTCGAAAGGCTAACCAAAAATCTGGTCAATATTTAAGGAATATTTGGAGTTTCGTCTTGAGGATCCCTCTGCCGATTGCCGACCCGCACCAAACCAAATGGGTACAAATGTATCTGTCTGCCCCGTATGCTACCGTGTAAACTCTGACTTGGCATCTCATCGACATGAGGAAAGCGCATGTACCCTGAAGCCTCACCACAGACCAACTCTTACTCCGGGCACATCTTCTACGAGTTGACGCGAAGCGTCTGTCCCACCTGCTTGGAGCCAATCGACGCCCAGATCCTGATTGGTGAAGGACGCGTCGTTATGCGCAAGAGGTGTCCATCCCACGGCTGGACCGAGTCGCTGGTCAGCTCTGATGCCGAGATGTACCTGGACTCTCTGCGATACAACAAGCCGGGCTCCACGCCGCTGGGATACAGCACACAAGTCGTCGACGGCTGCCCCAAGGACTGTGGCCTTTGTCCCGACCACAAGCAGCACACCTGCCTGGGCATCATAGAGGTCAACAGCCACTGCAATCTCGATTGTCCCATCTGCTTCGCCGATGCCCAACCCGGCTTCAGCCTGTCCCTCACACAGGTCGAAAGAATGCTCGACCGCTTCATTGAGCTAGAAGGCTCCCCCGAGGTCGTCCAGTTCAGCGGAGGCGAGCCTACCATCCACCCGGACATCCTGCCGATGCTCCGCATGGCCTTCGACAAGAGCATACCAGTGGTCATGCTCAACACCAACGGCATTCGAATCGCCCGCGACGACCGCTTCCTTTCCGGTCTCGCCGACATCGGCCCGACCATCTATCTCCAGTTCGACGGGTTCTCGGCCCAGACCCACGAGACCATCAGGGGCAGAGACCTGATTGATGTCAAGCTGAAGGCGCTCGACCGTCTTGCCCAGGCTAATCTGGACGTTGTGCTGGTGCCTGCCATAGAGAAGGGCGTCAACCACGACGAGATCGGAGACATCGTTAGATTCGGAATCGAGCACCCCGCGGTCCGGGGCATCGCTTTCCAACCGGTGACCCATTCTGGACGATACTTGGACTTCGACCCGATGGACCGCGAGACGGTCGCGGACGTCATCCACGGAATCGCCGAGCAGACGCAGGGGATGTTCGTGGAGAGCGATTTCATCCCCGTGCCGTTGTCACCCAACATGTCGCTCGGCCACCTACGCCTACGTCGAAAACGGGACCGTCACTCCGCTGCCCAGGGTGCTTGAGGTTGACAAGTACCTGGACTACATAATCAACCGCACACTGCCCGACATTCAGCCCGACATTCTGGAGGCGCTGGAGGGATTGTGGTCAGCGTCTTCGGTACCCGGCACAACCACGGCGGCTCGACGTTTCGACTGCGCCGCCTGCAACCTTTCTTTCTCGAATGAGACGACCTATCTCAAAAACCACGTCTTCATGATCGTCGTTCAGGGCTTTGCCGACGCCTACACGATGGACCTCAAGGCCCTGATGAAGTGCTGCCATCGGGGAGTTGATTCCCGACGGCCGGATCATCCCCTTCTGCGCGTACAACACCGTGGGCTACCGCGAGAAAGTCCGCGAAGCTCTGACTGCTGGGAAGATGAAATGAGACTCGACATCTGCGCTTCTGGGGAATAGGGCTTGGAACCGCTCATTTTCGAACTCGGACCCTTCAAGTTGCACGCCTACACGGTTTGCATGGTCTCCGCCGTAGCTCTGGGTGGGTGGCTGACCTACCGCGAGGCCGAGCGGCGGATGCGTCTGACCGAAGAAACGCTGGTCGTTGGCTCGGTAGGGCTGGTGTGCGGCGTAATAGGCGCAAAGTTGAGTATGGTCGTCTTCCTGGGGCCGTCCGAGTTCTGGAGACTTCTGCCCACCATACCCTCCCAGGGATCTGCCCTGACAGGCGCGCTGATCGGCGGATACATCGGAGTGGTCCTCTCAGAGCGACTCCTCGGCGTGCGCCGATGCACCGGCGACCTCGTCGCGCCCTTCATACCCCTCGGCCAGGCTATCGGACGGCTCGGAAACTTCCTCGCCGCCGATGCCTACGGGACTCCGACATCTCTGCCGTGGGGAATACACCAGGCCGGCGCCGTCAGGCATCCCGCCGCGCTCTACGAGATGGCGCTCGACCTCGCGCTGTTCGTCTTCCTGTGGCGCCGCCGCCTCTCGTCCTTTCGGGACGGCGAGCTGTTCAGAATATACGTCGTCGGCTACGCGCTGATCCGATTCCCGTTGGAGTTCCTGCGGTACCAGCCCACCCCGCGAGACTTCTTCGGCCTCACGCTAGTTCAGTGGCTCTGCATCGCAGCAGTCATCGGCTTCGGATACCAGCTCTACATGCAGCGCAAGGGAGTGGCGTGCGTCTGCGACCTGCTGCCGAGATTCAAGCGACGGAAGAGCACGGCATGAGGGACAGTAACCAGACATGCCGCCGTTGCGGGGAAGTGCTCCCGTCTGGTTACAGGTTCTGCACCGTCTGCGGCCATGACCATGAGATAGGATCTCGCGGCGCACTGGGCAGTGCAGTGATCAGACCAATGGGACGCTTTGGAAAGTCGGTACTAGCGGTCGTAGTCCTGTGGTTCGTAATAGTGATCGTCATCTGGATTTTCGCAGTAGCGACGCACAACCCTGCCAGCGGCTACGATGTGGGGTTCGGCGTGATCGTGAGTATCGCGGCCCTGTCCTTTTTGTACCCGTTCTTCGGAGTGATAATCGGACTCGTGACGCTGATCTTCAGCAGGCCCATCGGCGCGGGGATTCTGGCAGGAACCGCGATCGGGTCGGTCATAGGCTCCCTGGCCTGCTTCGCGGCTATCGGGATCGGGAGCTGAGGACGCATCTAGAGATGAGATCTCAGTCCCCTGCAAGACCTGCCCAGGAATCGTCGATGTGGGTGGAGTAGTAGTCCAGCATACGGTCGGCGACGCTGCCCCAGCCCATGCTGAGAGCCTTTGCGCGAGCCGCCTGTCCCATCGCGTCCCTGAGATCCGGATTGGCGAGTAGCACGTCCAGACGTTGCGCGAACGACTCCGGACACCTCCACGGCACCAGATAGCCATTCTCACCGCTGTTCACGAACGTCTTCATACCGCCGACCCTGGACACCACCACAGGAGTGCCGCAAGCCATCGCCTCCAGCGGGGCCAGACCGAAGCTCTCCGAGTGGGACGGCAGGACGAACACATCCGCCGCGCTGTAGTACGTCGGGAGCACGTTCTGCGGCAACGATCCGGTGAACGTCACGGAGTCTGAGATGCCCAGTTCCGCCGTCAGCGACTTCAGCCTGTCCAGCTCAGTGTCGTTGCTAGGGTTTCCTCCGACGACCATGACTCTGAGGTCCTCACCGTACTCCAGCATCGGGACCGCTCGCAGCAAGATATCAATACCCTTGAGCGGCTCGATCCGACCTACATAGAGGATGACTCGCTCCTCCTTGATTCCAAGCTCCGCGCGAGCGTCGGCCTGGTCCACAGGCTGGAACGTATCGAGGTTAACACCAGCCGGAATGACGTGGATGTTGCGGGCGGGCGCTTCGTAGTGTCTGATTATGTCCTGTCGCTCCTCGTCGGTTGAGACGACGATGCCGTCAGCGACGGACATGACGTGCCCTTCGATGTCTTGACGGAGCTGAGATTCCTGCTCTCCCGGCCTGGCCCGCAGCTTGGTCTTTGCCAGGGTGTGGAATGTCGCTATGTGAGGGGCGTCCCACTCTCTGCTCAGACTCGCGCCCACCATGCCGGACAGCCAGTAGTGGCTGTGGACCAGGTCGTAGCTGGTCTCCTCGTCCCTCTGAAAGCGGTACAGTTCGTCAAGGAAGCTGGGGATGTAGGAGAACAGATCGTTCTTGGAAGCGTCGAGAGGGCCGGCTTCCAGGTGTATGACTCTGGCGCCCTCTTCGATCTCTACGATTTTCGGGTCGGTGGGATCGTGGTACCGGGTGAAGACATCGACCCGGTTCCCTCTTCTCGCGTACTCTCTGGCTAGCTGTAGGACATAGACGTTCATGCCGCCGGTGTCCTTCTCGCCCAGCCTTGCCACAGGACAGCCATGATAGCTCAGCAGCGCCAGGCTTCTACACATACACACCTCTACCGTGAAATCGTCAGGTGGAACACAGGCTCATCCTGCCCACCCAAGTTGTACTTGTACCTTTCGTTGCCCTTCAGGAAGTTGAAGGTCTTCCTACCCTCTTCGATCGCCGCCTGCAGACTCAGCGCCTTGTTTATCAGGCCTACGCTGAGTCTCGAGTAGCTCGGATCGTAGCCGCTGTTGTATAGCAGATATGACCCTCCATAGTCGAAGCAGATGCAGGCGGCGACATTCTCGCCGTCCACTTCGAGGAAGCTCAGTATGAACTGGCCGCGACTGACCGACTCCCTGGCAATGTCCAGGAAGAACGTTTCTCGCTCAGGAGTCAGGAACTCGTTCTTGTCTTCGCGGCTAGCACGCAGCAGCCTGAAGAAGTCCTGCATAGATCCGTTCAGCACTTCACTGTCGGCGGCGACGTACTGACGGTGGACGTTATCTCTATCCAACCGTCGTATCTTCCGCCTGAGCTCATGCCGGTCCTTCTTCCTAAGCCCAGCCAGGAACTCGTCCCACGTAGCCGGAAGCTCCGCAGTAGGAGTCGTCTCCTCTTCCTCGATAGTGACGCTCAAGCCCGTGTTCTTTGCGAGACTCGGAAGCTGCTCCAGCGTCGGCGACCCGCTGGGAAGCGACGGGAGATCAAGCGTGGCCCACTCGGCCGCCGACAGGTGTTCCCACAGCGCCGGGAAGAATTGATCTACTCGGTCCTGCGGCACGACGAAGTCGAAGTAGTCCGAGAGGTCCTTGTCACCGATAAACGTCAGCCTGTCTCCGTCGGACATCAGCGGGGCGATACCAAGCAGATCGTCGCCGTCGGTAACCGACAGGATGCGAAGCTCTCTGGAGCCGCCCCCCTGACTTCCGAAATTGTCCCACCACGTCTTGTGCCACCACGGAGTAACGAACACGGTATCGGTAACGCACTCAGGGAGTATCTGCTCCCAGCGACTCCAGATGGAATCAAAGCTCTCTGCTCGCACCTCGGTCGTCAATCTATGTAGGCTCCTCTACTCAACCGACAACGCCTGCTCGACAGCCGCCAGGTCGGGAGGGTACTCTTCCATCCACATCGGCTCGATCTCGTTCGCCAGGTCCGGGTCCTTCAGGCCGGAGCCTGTGATGATGCATACGACCTTCTTGCCTTCAAGGTCCAGCCCCGCCTCGGAGTGCTTGAGCAGACCCGCAACACCCGCAGCCGACGCTGGCTCGCAGAAGACTCCCTCGCCGCTGGCCATCAACCTGTAAGCGTCCAGGATTTTCTCGTCTGACACCATGTCGATGGCGCCGCCAGACTCATCCCGCGCCCTGATCGCGCTGTTCCAGCTTGCGGGGTTGCCTATCCTGATGGCGGACGCGATAGTCTCCGGCTCAGGGACGATGTCTCCCCTCACGATCGGCGCCGCGCCCTGCGCCTGGAAACCCATCATCCTCGGCCGCACCGCGGACCACTCGTTAATGTACGCCTCCTGGAAGCCAAGCCAGTAGGCGGTGATATTGCCGGCGTTGCCAACCGGGATGAAGACGAAGTCGGGGGCAGTTCCAAGGTCTTCGACTATCTCGAACGATGCTGTCTTCTGACCCTGGATACGATTGGGATTTACTGAGTTGACTAGGGTGATGGGGTTTCTCTCTGTGAGCTCGCGGACGAGTTCGAGCGCGTGGTCGAAGCTGCCGCGAATCAGCATGATGCGGGCGCCGTAGGCTATAGCCTGCGCCATCTTCCCCCTCGATATGTTGCCCTTGGGCACTATTATGGTCGTCGGCAGATCCAGGTACGCTCCGTATGCGGCGGCTGACGCGCTGGTGTTGCCCGTTGACGCACAGGCGATGCTCCGGCCGCCTGCCTCGATCGCCTTGGCGACCGCGACCACCATTCCACGGTCTTTGAACGAACCGGTCGGGTTGCACCCTTCGAGCTTGAAGTAGAGCTCGTCGCACCCGACCATCGGGCCGATAGTGCGCGACTTCACCAGGGGAGTGTCCCCCTCTCCGAGGGAGATCATGGGCGTGTCGTCGGATACCGGCAGGTATTCCTTGTACTTTTCCAGTACGCCTTTGTTCATCGTCTCCCTGATGACGGGTCTGACTCGGGGAAGTCGTTCCGGCTGGTCTGCGACAAAATCATCAACGTAGTGCGCCGTCGCAATGCCGTGAACGTGTCTTGATAAAGTGGCGGACAGGGTGGGATTCGAACCCACGAGAGCCCTATAAAGACCCTACGCCCTTAGCAGGGGCGCGCCTTCAGCCGCTCGGCCACCTGTCCGCGAAGATCCTAAGTGCCCTCGCCCGAGTGTCACATACTGAGTCAAAGCTGAAGATACTCTAACGCACGCTACCACTGAGTGACAAGTTTGGGCGCCTCTGTGGAAGCATCACAAAAGTGGTGGGTAGAGGTAGAGGGGGTATCGAGGTAGAGAGGACTGGCCTTATTCTTGGACAAACACAAACACAAACACATCCAGGGAGAAGAC
>DAOUHG010000287.1:0-2622 GCA_034428835.1 Dehalococcoidia bacterium | reverse complement strand
CCGCCGGCGATCGCTTCGTCTTTCACAATAGGCTAACTCACACTCTGGAAGTTGCCCAAATAGCTAGGCGGCTAGCTGAACATACCGCCCAGACCTACCCAGAGGGAAGCTGGACGAACTCGTAAGGGACCGCTGCAATGGATTCGAAGGTAATCCTCAATCGTTCCGCATCGTCACGAAGCTGGCTCTTAGACATCAGGACTTTCCTGGCCTCAACCTGACCCGGGCGACCCTGAACGCTATCCTGAAGTATCCATGGCTACGAGGCACAGACGAAGGACAGCACGCGCAAAAGTGGGGAGCCTATAGTTCTGAGAGTGCAGAATTCTGTTGGGCGCGTGAATTGGGACCTAGGAATGCCAGAAGTCCAGAGGCCCAACTGATGGACTGGGCTGACGATATCGCATATTCTGTTCACGACCTAGACGATTTCTATAGAGCAGGCCTGATTCCCCTTGATCGTGTTCTGACCGACACCGACGAGCAAGAGCGTTTCCTTATGAAGGTGCTCAACGACTGGAACCGCGACCGGCAGACCTGTGACTCGCCGGACGAAAACGAATTGAAGAGAGTGTTTACCGGCATAGTTGAACTGGTGCGGGTGCCACGCAAGTCACTAACTCGACCGTACACCGGAATCAGGGAGCAGAGAGCATCTCTGCGCTCTCTGACTGCTTTCCTAATTGGACGATACATTATCGACGCCGTTTCACTTAGGCGTCCGGAGGGTGGTGGTAAGCCGTACGTCGCCATTACGCTCCATTTCGGACTGAGGTCAAGATACTGAAACAACTAACTTGGGAGTATGTGATCAACGCTCCGGCCTTGGCGACTCAACAGTATGGCCAGCGCAAACTGATTGAAGACCTTTTCGAGATTCTAGCTGACGCCGCATCTACGCCCGATTTCGGTGTATTTCCTCCCAGGTTCCGTGAGCTTCTAGAAAGTGGGACATCGGATCGTGAAATCAGCCGTGTGGTAGCTGACTACATCTCCGGGATGACGGAGCGCGAAGCCATCGAACTCCATCAGAGGCTGACCGGCGCTTCACTTGGCTCAGTGTTGGATCCCTTCTCACCCTGACCCCTGTACAGGGCTGCACAGAAACGGCGTATACGGCCCACGTATGGTTCCCTACGCGGCTGCGCGTCATCCTGCGTCGGGCCCGTCTTCCATGACCATCTGGGCGACCAGTTTGCCCATGCGGACGCTGTAGTTGGTGCCACGGTCCTGGGGGTAGACCTGCGTGGTGTTGGCCAGGTAGACGCCCTTGAGCGGCGTCCTGTGGTCGGGCAT
This sequence comes from Dehalococcoidia bacterium, assembly GCA_034428835.1. Classification (GTDB taxonomy): domain Bacteria; phylum Chloroflexota; class Dehalococcoidia; order Lucifugimonadales; family UBA1123; genus VXRN01. The sequence continues at coordinate 1,326 of DAOUHG010000287.1, read as the reverse complement.
TACCTCTGAGTAGTGGGTGCCGATCACGGGCTGGGCCGCGTTGACCTTCTGGTGGTAGCTCTTGACGACCCACGACGGGTCGAAGGAGGGGTTGACCTTGCGAAGGTGCGGGACGCACTCGGCCAGCAGCTCCTCGTGGCCCAGGCCGTACAGGCGGTCGCTCCGCTCCAGGTAGTTGGACAGGTAGACCAGGTGCTGCCCGCCGTAGTGCTCCGGCGGTATCAGGTTCGTGTGCTCTATGACGCCGACGAAGGGCATCGACCGGTCGGCGACGTTTAGCCAGTAGATGTGCGACAGGGGCCTGTCCAGCACGAGAATGAGCAGGACCGCCGCCAGGTACTTGGTGCGCTCGAGCCGCTGCCTGTATTCGCCGGAGATGTCGGGGGCGAGCGTCATGAACATGTGCGAGTGAGTGGTGGCGATCAGGGCGTCGAACTCCTCGCTCCCACTCACTCCGTCAGGGCCTTCGTACTCCAGGGCGGGGCGGCCATCCCCCGACACTATGCGGGTGACGGGCGTCGACAGGTGGACCTCGTTGCCGTGGGCCTCGATTTTCTCCGCGAGCACTTCGAAGAACTCGCCGAAGCTCCCGATGGGGTATCCGAGGCTCTCACGGGCCAGCCCCTTCTCGCGGGAGGCGAAACGGGTGGCGATCTTGCCCCATATCCACGGCATCCCGATCTCCCGGTAGTAGTTCTCGCCGAACTTGCCGCGGAGCATCGGCCCCCAGAAGCCCTCGAAGGCGCCTTCGCCCGCCCATTTGCGGAGCCACTCGACCGCCGTCACCGACTCGAGCTTCCGCCAGTTCCTGATGCGCTGCAGCGCGAGCGTCGCCAGGCCAAGGCGGATGCGGTCCACGAGGCTGAGGGGCTTGAAGCGGAGCAGGTCCATGGGGGTGACGAAGTTGTAGATTCGGCCGTCGTAGAGGGTGCCGACGCTGGAGTCGATCCACGTCATCCGGTCTCCCAGGCCGATCTCCTCGTTCAGCTCGATGATGTCGGTGTCGCTCGTGAAGAGGTGGTGGTAGCCGCGCTCGAGCCTCCCGCCGCCCACGTCGAAGGTCGATGCCTGACCCCCCATAAAGGGAGCGCGCTCGTACACTACGACATGGTGGCCCTGCTTGCCGAGCTCGTAGGCCGCCGCAAGGCCGGCCGCGCCCGCTCCGATTATGCCGACCTTCATTCCAGGCCTCGCTGCTGCCCGGCCGGCAGGCTCCGTCCTCCGCGCCACAGGTTGCGGAGAGAGAGGCCGTCCGCAACCAGGATGGCCTGGCCTAGAGCGATGATGGGAAGAAGGAGAATCGCGTGGACGACGGCCGCGTAGGCG
>DAOUHG010000286.1:0-10428 GCA_034428835.1 Dehalococcoidia bacterium | reverse complement strand
TCGTTACACAAGCTCCGATACCGCTCATTGGCTATCATCTGCTACAGACCATGAGATACCGAGTCAATCCGGTTACGGAGGCGCTGGAACGGCTGCCGGAAGACGAATTCGGCCCGCCGTACCTGCTCTTGGGCGGGTTTCAGATTGGCTAATTCGAGTGATCAATGATTACATCAGTTCACGCTTTACTGGAGCAAAACGAATGTCATCTAACAGGAAAGTCCTCCTGACCGGCGCGGCCGGTCGTATCGCCACGTTCATACGTAACGGACTTGGCGGCAAGTACGAGCTTTCGGGGACGGACCGGGTGCCCGTCAATGTCGACGGCTTTGAGTCGGTGACGGCCAACCTGACCGACTTCGAGGCTATCCTGCCCGCGTTCCAGGGCGTGGACACTGTCGTCCATCTGGCGGCTGAGCCGAGGCACACTCCGGACATCTGGTGGGACCTGCTGCTGCCGGACAACATCACGGCCACGACAAACGTGTTCGAGGCGGCGCGACAGGCCGGCGCATCGCGCGTGGTCTTCTTCAGCTCTATGCACGTCAACGGCTTCTACGAACTCGACGATCCGTGGAAGTCCATCGCCGAAGGCAAGTACGACGGGCTGGACGCCAACAAGGTCCCTCTCGTGACGCACGAGATGCCGGTCCGCCCTGACGGGCCGTACGCCGCAAGCAAGATATTCGGGGAGTCGCTCGGCAAGTACTACTCGGAAGAGTACGGCATTTCAGTGATCTGCATCCGGCTCGGCACGATGAGCGTCGAGGACAGGCCGGGGGAAGACGCCCGCTCGTTCGTGAGCTGGCTGAGTAGCCGCGACCTGGTCACGATGGTCGACAGGTGCATCGAGGTCGAGGGAGTCGACTATGACATCCTGTTCGGCGCGTCAGGCAACACGTGGAAGATCTACGATACGTCGCGCGCGTGGGAGGTGCTGGGGTACACGCCACAGGACAACGCGGAGGAGTACAGGTAGGGGGCGGGTTGCACGTACGCGACCTGGAGGGATGTGACACGTGTCCGAGACAGCCCATCCTATGACTGCCGGCGAACTTCTGATCATGCTCGACGACGGTTTTCGGCATGAACTCGTACGAGGAGAGCTACGGACGATGCCGCTCAGAAGAGTCGCCGAAGGGGTGATCGCGGCGCACATGGCCTGGGCGATTGGCGGACACGTAACATCGAACGGGCTGGGTTCGGCGTACATTGCCACAGGATTTGTCTTGGAGTCCGATCCTGACACTGTTCTTGCCCCCGCCGTCTCCTTCGTCAGACGGGAGCTGGAGAAGCCGTCAAGCGACTCCGACAGCTACATCCCCGGCCCCCCCGGATGTCGCAGTTGAGATAGTCTCATTCACCGACCACACTACTAATATGGACGAGAAGATCTCCGACTGGCTGGACGCGAGAACGCTCGCGGTCATCCTTGTGGACCCACGCCGGCGAGTCGTGAAGGTGCATCGCTCACCTACGGACGTTGTTGTGCTGAACGAAGCGGATACTCTCGCGGTCGAAGACATCGTCCCGGGTTGGCAGATGCGGGTTGGGGAGATATTCGAGTAGGCGGACGCGGGCCAACGGTTCAGGTGGCAGCCTCCAAGACGACCCGCTCAACCTCGATTTCGTCTGCTCTCCCCATAGCTTGGGCCATGTCGTAGGCGGCCTGTAGCATATACCAGGTCTCCACGCCCCCGCCGAACGCCTTGTCTAGTCGGATCGCCATCTCGGGAGATATTCCCGCACGCCCGTTCACGATGCTGGACAACTGCTTCCTGCTAACACCCAGTCTTTTCGCTCCTTCCGTGATGCTCAACCCCAATGGCTCTAAACAGTCGTGCAGAATGGACTCACCTGGATGCGTCGGCTTAATCACGATTAAAGTCCCTTTTGAAGATTGCCCTATGATCCTACTTCTCGATGTCAGTGGTAGTCAGTCAAGTTCACCGACCAAACGTCTCCATCCTGGAATCGGAAAGTAATCCGCCAGTTGCCTGACACTCTCACAGCCCAATGTCCTGACAGATTGCCTCTCAGCGGATGAAGTCGAAAACCAGGCAGGTCCATATCACTCGGCCGCTTTGACACATCCAAGCGGTTCATGACTCGCCTGACCTTCCTCCTGTGCTCTGGGGGTATCCTACTGTCGTCGTCTCTCTCGTAAAGGCGCTTGAGACCGCCGTGATCAATGCCTCTAATCATGACTCAGGATTCTACTGCGCCTTAAACAGAGACGCTTGCGTCCACACTTGCAAGGTTCTCGGTCACTGCTCCGCAACCTCCTGACGACTAGTGTGGATCAATTACGCTTGGATTGCAACCTATGACGTTGCAGGTTACAGTAAAGATCCTCGCTCCACGCTGAGCGTCAGCGGCGGCGGCGCTTTCGGGTTCTCCACCAGAAGCGTAGGCGCAGGGCGGGGTCACACCGCCACGTCATGTTGCGGGATACGATATCGGCCACCGGTGGGCTTCCGAGAATGAGGGGTCTGGCCCAGCGTCTGAGGTCTCGGAGGGTGGCGTTGCCCTGTCGCCACTCGTTCACAAGGGCGTTCGATCTGCGCCACGCTATCGACGGGAACAGTCCCATCGGGCCCGAGTTGCGCTGGCCAACCATCAGGGCTGCCCCGGCCTCCATGGCCACCGCGACGCCGCCAACGATGTCCCACAGATGGGGGTTGGACGTATACATGTACTGCGTGACGCCACGGGACACTAGGACAAGCTCGTAGGCTATCGAGCCCGTCACGCGGGGGTCGCCGGAGTTGCCCCTCATGGGCTTGCCGAACCTGTACAGCCTGTCGAACGCTCCCGGAACGGTGACGAGCTGGTCAGCGCCGGGAGAGTCGAGCGCAAGTACGTTGATCGGCTCGCCGTCAGTGTAAGCTCCGCCGCCCCGGCGGGCGTGGTGGACAACTCCGTCTGCACTCCCCGCCCAGGGCGTGAAGACCGCTCCGACAATCGGCTCTCCCCTGTACATGACGCCAACCGACGAAGCGTACAACGGAAGGCCGTGAAGGAAGTTCTTGGTGCCGTCAAGCGGGTCGAGCACCCATAGGAAGTCGGGCACGGCCTCGTCTTCGGCCGCCTTGCTTTCGTCGTCCTCCTCGCCCAGTATGCCGTGGTCCGGGAAGCTCTCCCTGATACCGCACTCGAGGAAGTCCTGCGCCTCGGTGTCGGCGTTTGTCACTGGGTCTCGTCCTCGGTCGTCCTTGAACTCCACGCTGAGATTGCCGCCGAAGTAGCGCGACAGTATGCCTCCAGCGCCGCGTGCCAACTCGACGGCACGAGACTCTATGCGCTCCAGAAGTTGGTCGTCGGGCAACTGCGTCATCTGGTACACCATGCCTGATAGGCCGTTTCGAGACGAGCGCAGAACGCTTCGAGGCTCGGACGGTCGGGATAGAGCTCTCGCGCTCGGTAAACTATCATCCAGAAGCAGCCCTCCCTCTCCTGTGGCGAGGTCGCCAGGCTGCACATCTCGATGGCTTCATCGGCGCGGTCGGTCTCCCAGAAGCGCGCCTGTACCGATCCCTGAATACACCAAATCCGGTGTGTGGCGTCGGCAACGGTGTTGTGACACTGTTCGAGCGCCTTGGCAGGCTCTCCCAGTGAGGAGGCGGCGAGGTCGCGTCCGAAGCTTTCGAAGCAGTCGTATCTGCCGATGTCGGGGGCGTTCGCGCACTCCTCGGCAACCCGTTCGTAGTCGTACTCGAACATCAGCAGCATACGTGTGGAGTGGTAAAGGTAGCACGGCGCTATGTAACGGTCGGTCAGGGCGTTGCAGGGATAGTGAGGGTCTTCGTCAGAGAGGTAGTCGGTAAAGTGTCCCATAGTGCCGGACAGTCCGCCGACCACGTTCTCCATAAACACGCCGGAGTAGCAGGCACGCCGGTCCCGGTCGGTCTCCAGTCTGTCGCACAGGTCGAGCGAATCGTACAGCTCGTAGCTGGTCCAGGCCATCAGGCCGTGGCCGACGCCGTGGATGCACTGGAGCCTGAAGAAGAACACGTCGGAGCCGCCGCAGATCACCTGCACGTCCGACTCCAGGTTGACGGTGCCTCGCTCCTTGAACATGGCCTCGGTCGCGCCGTGGTACGCGCCGGCCTCGCACTCGTGACTGGCGAGCGCGAACGCGGCGGCGCCGAATAACTCGTACGCGGTGCGCCCTGTCACATGAGCGCGCTCGTGACAGAGCTGGCCTACCACGTCGCCCGCCTCAGCGACCAGCTTCACCGTGTTGGCGGGACCGTAGTCCCTGATGTACTGGCGCAGCAGGACGTCGTTCGTGAACAGGTCTGTGAGGGCCTTTGGAGTCAGGTCTGGAGGATCCTTGAACTTCAGGTCTCCAACGTCCCGGGACAGAGACTCTACAGGTTGACCGGCATCGCCGCCGGTAGCGACTATCAGACCGCTGTGCTCGGGGACCATGTGGTTGTGGTAGCGCCAGAATCCTGGCTTATCGAACGTGAACGCCCAGGCGCCATCTGCACCGACCGGGCTGCCGGCGTCGAACTCGGGCATAACCTGGTGCGTGGGATGGATGTTCGACGCGGGCCACAGGCTGGACTCGGAGCTGTTCTGGAAACGGACCTGCTGGCCGACCTCGATCTCCAGCCGCTTTGGAACGAACCCATCGTCCGTGAACTCCACGATCCAGGAGTTGGGAAGCGGCGTCTCGGACGGAGTGCCTGGGTTCGGCTTGAGCGGGGTCGCAACTGCGACTGGCGCATCGGGATCAGCGGCTGAACAAGCCAGGCCAATCATCGCCAAGACCGTGAACGCGACAAGCAGAAGACTGATACGAGCCATCTCGCCAAACTACAGCGTTCGCAACGCGGGAAGCTGGAGCTCAGCGCAGATGTCGCTGAACCACTCGATGACCTCGTTGTGAGGGACCTTGAATCGCTCTAGCATTGGGGGTTGCTCCCTGTCGTCGTCTGTCAGGCGAGATGGATTTTAACACTAGGTGATGTCATCGACCAAGCGGGAGGAGGAGATCATCGCCGCCATGATCGCAGGCGCGTCCGGGTATGTGTCGACCGGAATGTCAAGCGCCGAGTTCGGGCGTGCGATACGCGTGGTTGCTGAGGGGGGAATGTACTTCGAGTGGGAAGCGGCGGAGCGGATGTTGGGTAAGCTCCATGAGTTCATGGAGGTCGGGCCAGAGCCGGGACCGTCGGTGCTCACGGATCGAGAGAAGACAGTCCTCAGCATGGTGGCAAGGGGACGCCGCAACGAACAGATAGGTCGTCGCATGGGCATTGCAGCGACTACCGTGCGAAACTACATCACCTCGATCCGCGCCAAACTCGACCTGAAATCGCGCGTGCAGCTCGTATCGTATGCTTTCCAGCATGGGATCGTCGAAGCGCCTGACAGCGACACTGACGCGGCCAACTAGCTGACCGGGGCCGCCGTATACCCTCGCCTACCCGCCTGACTGTGGACACACGGGCTGGCGGCCCTCGTCGCACGCCTCCTTCATTCTGAACATCTCACGACCCCGAAATGCCGTGGCGCTGGGGCCGTTTCTGTCAATGGCATCCCCACACACCAGGGTCGTGGGGATGCTATACGAATGTCCGTCCAGGACATTTGTACCTCACCTATGTCCCACCAGATTCAGGACATTCGCACCGGAAAATCAGGACATTTGACTCTGTTTTCGGGACATGCGATTTCTCTAACCTTGCGGAAGAATTCAACCTAGGCGGACTGGAATGTCTGCTGAAGTGTCAGATCGACGCCACGGGTGTCCAGGCAGTTGGGTTTTCGGAACCGCTCGACACACGAATAAGAGAGGACATTGCATAGCATGAAGATTATTGCGACAACCCTTATGAACCGCAGCAACGGCAAGCGTCTGCCTATCTTGGGCATTGCAGCGGTATTGTCAGCATTGCTGTTGTCTCTGGTACTTGGGCCGTCCAGTAAGATTGTTCAGGCAACTTCGACCACTTGGACGGCGACTCTGACATCAGTGGCAGATGACAATAACGACCAGTGGGGATATGAGCTTGACGACTTCGGAAGAATGACCGATACGACGTTCGTGCACAGCGGAGTCACCTACACAATCGAAGACCTGAAATGGGATGAGTTTGATGAGCACATCGAGTTCGTAGTGGACAACTGCCTGAAGCCTTCGGACTTCACCAGTCTGGCTATCGACTCCACCACTTACACCGACCCTGACTTCATAAAGGAAGATGATTGTGAATCATACCCCACTGACCTCCAGAGGTTCAGGTTCCACGACGTGAGCTCAAATCCCCTGACTGAGGAGAACGATTACGAAATCACAATCACTCTCAGCGAGACTTCCAGCACTCCTGATACTTCTACGTCCTCCTGTCTGACGCAACTAGAACCAACGCCCGGCACTCCCCTGGAAACCAGCGGCACATGGAACAGCGATTGCGACTCAGAGAACCGGTCTGGGAGTAACGCCAAATACTACAGTTTCATATTGGGGCATCAGGGTGAAGTCGATATTGTGCTCAAGGCACCAACATCGCGTGACCCCTACATGTATCTGTTGCAAGGGGCGGGTACCTCGGGCTCAGTGATTGAGCGTGACGACGATGGTGCGGGCTATCCCAATTCTCAGATCACCAGAGAGCTTTCACCTGGGACCTACACGATTGAGGCAACCACGTATGCCTCAAATGTCACCGGGGACTTTACGCTCACCATCACGGTGACAGCCCCCACTGCCGAACGAGTTGCCTCGACCACCGTCCAGTTCGGGCGGTCTCTCACCTCTCCCAAGGGACTGGCATGGGACGGCTCGCAGCTATTCCTGGTCGATGATGGCACAGACGCGCTCTACACAGTGGCGACCTCAACCGGCGTGGCGACGCGGGTCTCGGCCACAACGACACGGTTTGGCCTGTCTGCCTCTGTCGAACCACGAGGACTGGCATGGGACGGTTCGACGCTGTACATGATCACTCAGAGCAGGCTGTACACACTGGACAGAACGACAGGCGTCGCCACTCCTGTCGGGTTGTTCGGAACGGACATATCAGGCGCGACCGGACTGGCGTGGAAACGTAGTCTCACAGCAACATCCACGGGTGAGACAGGCAAGCCCGCTCCGGGTCGTCTCTACATGGTGGACAGCGGGGAGGACGCTCTCTACATAGTGGACACGGCGACAGGAAGCGCAAGCCCTACAGATGCCTTCGCAGTTGATAGTTCCGTCAGTGAATCCGGAGATACTGTCCGTATCCCGAGGGGGCTTTCATGGGTTGGGTCAGACCTCTACATGGTGTCCAGTCTCCCAGGAAATACCTACTTGCTCGATGAGACAGCGGGTACAGTCATTAACTTAGGACCGCTCGGCATCGAGGAACCAACGGATCTCGCATGGGACGGGTCGAGGTTATTCGTCCTGGACGAAGATACAAATGCGCTCTACACGATCTCAGGCATAGGGTTACCCGAGCCGCCACCGGCCAGTTCCGGTTACCAAACCAAACAGGTCGGGTCAGCCGTCCAATTCGGGCTCACGGACGTTACGCTCGACTCCCCTAGGGGCCTCACGATGGTAGGCGCCGACCTCTATATGGTGGAGGACAACACGGACTTCCTCTACACGGTGAACAGGGCGACTGGGGTAGCCGGAAAGGTTGGAAGCGCGGGCCTGGCGACATCCACAATCCAAACACGAGGTCTCGCGTGGGACGGCACGACCATGTACATGGCGACGCCGAACTCACTCTACACAGTCAACAGGGCCTATGGCACAGCGACTCGCGTAGGGTCATTTGGCACCGGAATCACCGATGCGTTCGGACTAGCATGGGACGGCACGACGCTCTACATGGTGGATAGAAGAACCGATGCTCTCTACACGGTGGCCACTTCGACCGGAGCGGCCAGCCGCGTCAACAGCAACGCTCCCCGATTCAACAACCCGTCGGGCCTGACATGGGTTACTAGTGGCTCTTCAAGGTCATATTACTATGGCGACGATGAACTGACCTCACTGTACATGGGCGACGCCAATGGCTATCTGTACAAGGTCAATAAGGACACTGGTTACGCCACTTACGTAACTTGGCTGGGGACAGATGACATAACCGGACTCGCCTGGTTCGATGAGACGTCCACCCTCTACTTTGCAGACGACACTTCAGACGCGCTGCACACGGTCACGAACTTCCCCGGGTTCCTGCCGAATACGGGAGACCTCTACTACAATGGGAGCAACTTCGCTGACGGCTTCGTGAGGTGGGACAATCCGTCGTGGGTCCTGAGTTTCCAATGCCAGACTGACCCGCTGAAGTGTTCCACATACGAGCATGACCTGACGCTCGAATGGAAAGCTAGTGGAGGGTGGTTCGATTACACCAGAAGTGGTGAGACCGGCAGGTATCCATTTAACCCATTTACTGCGCCATTCTGCACTGCGTGGTCAGACCTTCCTATGGGTTTTGATGACTGCCCCACGGCAGGTGTTCTAGCGGCACCGGACCTGGTCGAGCTTTCGTTTGGGACATTCAAGGCCTCTCTGATCGAGGGAGGTCACGACTACTATGGGTTCTGGGTTTTCAAGAACCAGAGAGGCGCGGGTTCGACCACGGAGGTCAAGCTGTATGGACAGGAGGGCAAGTATGGCCGAGGGAGGTGGGAGAATATCCACTGTTACCCGGTCAGAGCTGAGTGGGCCTGGTGCGTCGAGGGACGGCAGCAAGCGAGTATGCTCGAATCCGGCACCACCTGGTCATACGGGACTTCTAGCTACACCACTTATTCGAGACCATAAACCTGTAAAGTGTCCTCCTTAACGTTCCACGAGCGGCCCCATCTTGCTCGCCTGCTACTAGGGCTGGTATTCATCATCGGCGTTGCGGCGGTTGTATTGGCTGGCAGTAACACCTTGCCAGGCAGGTATGACTGGATGCTCGGAAGTGTGCTGTTCGTGACCACATTGGCATGGATGGGTGCCGCGGCCTTTACCGGGGCTACGGCACCCATGGGAAACGCAGCGCTAAAGTATGCCTACGCAGTCTTGTTGGTCTTCCCCATTGCCTTCGCTGTTACTGGATTGCAGCCGCTCAGCCAACCTGTCTTAGTAATGCTCTGGGCATGGATGGTTCTAGCTGGACTGGTCGGAGCGCTTGCACCGCACGACATCAGTGTCAAGACTTATACCAATTCGTTCTGACTACGCCGTAAATAACATAGCACAGCGTCGCACTCGTCATTCCCGCGAAAGCGGGAATCCAGAGAGTCCGGCCAGTGGGAATATGACCGGATCACTCACAATTGGTATTACATCCCGCTCGTCATTGCTCCTCTATTCATTGGCATAGGTGTTCTGATGTTCTACCCCCCAATTGTCTCGCTACCTCGACCGGATTGGGAGGACTGGGATTCAATTGAGTTTGCACTAATAATCGGATCTTATGGATTGGCGGCGTTTCTGCTATATAGGGCTTTTCTCGCGCGACTGGCATGGATCTACAGACTCCGGTCAAACCTGCTGTTCATACCAGTGGCCGTGTCCACCGTTGCTTTTACGATACTGACCGTCAGGTTCGTTGTCTTGTGGCATAACGACTCCCTGGCGTTGGCGCTGTTCGGTCTAGTGATAACTCTGGGGTTCGGAGCGGCCCAATTGAAGGTCGCGTGGTCCGAGCAGTGTGAGGAACGAGAGCTGCATGGCTTCCGCGTGTCGATCGCTGCACTGGGCGTAGCCATGGCGTCCTACTGGGTGGTCATCCCTGTTGCGCTGGCGGGGACTGCATTCCTGCTGGGAGGGTCGCCATTCGCGGTGATATTCCTGATCCCCGTCATTGGAGCGGCAGTAATTGCAGTTCCTGCCGGCCATCTGATCGGCAAGACGAGATATCCCTACCGCAATATTCTCGTTGCCGCTATCGGCCCAGGGTTACTGATGATGATGATGATGTCCTTCTATTGGTTCCACATTTTAGATAAGGGCTTGTAGTTGACTTCAGGACAGGAGATACACATGATCTACTTACTCAGACACCGGACAACACTTCTCACTGCCACGGCGCTGATAGCAATCGCGCTGGCAATCAGCGCGATCATGCTGCAGACACTAACTGCGGAGGGCCAAGCGTCGCCGCCAGCAGCTCAGCAACCAACGCACAAAGCACAGGTGAACTTCGGTTATGCTCTCAGCGACACCTTTCTGACCACGCTGATGGACCGGCATGGTGTGAAGGTCATTGGCGCATACATGACCAACGAAGGCTTCTACGGAGTCCATAGTGCGGCGACTTCAACGGCCCCCGCAGCGTTCATCGCCAGCGCGCGAGCGGAGACCACCAGTGGCTTTTCGAACGGCGCCGGTGACGGGACAACCACACGGGCTCGTGACTTTGTTGGCAATCATACCGCTCAGGACGTCGGACAGGATGCGGAACTGCAGAATCGTGCCCA
>DAOUHG010000285.1:0-21476 GCA_034428835.1 Dehalococcoidia bacterium | reverse complement strand
TTGGCTCCGAGATTCAGATCGGCGTTCAGACGCTTGACCACCAGGCACTGCTGGGCGTCCTTCTGTCCGAAATAGACGTTGTCCGGTCTGACTATGGTCAGCAGCTTGCAGACGACGGTCGCTACGCCGGCGAAGTGTCCGGGGCGATGCTCGCCCTCCAGCCCGCGGGCGATGGTCCCGACGCCGATGCTGGTGTCGAAGCCGGGCGGGTATATCTCGGAAGCCGATGGAGCGAACACCAGGTCGACACCCTCCCGGCGGAGCTTTTCCAGATCGCCCTCCATGTCCCGTGGGTAGGTGGAGAGGTCCTCGTTCTCGGCGAACTGGGTCGGGTTGATGAAGATGCTGGCCGCGGCGGTCGCGTTGTCCGAGCGAGATCGCCTCACAAGGGACAAGTGCCCCTCGTGGAGGTAACCCATCGTGGGAACGAGCCCCAGGGGTCGGGGACAGGAGCGCTCGACGGCTCTGAAGTCAGCGACCGTTTCTATGACCTGCATATGGAAATATCTACTCAGCTAGTTGGATACGTAGCGCCCATTATAAGGGAACAGGACGTTGGCGACCGTCGGTGCCCACAACAGTTCGTGGCGTGAAGCCTTGAACGAAACTGTGGACTGCTGGCTCATGTTCAGGCGCATATGAAGGGATTACGCTCAATTCATAAGGCTGTATGCGGTTAAAAGCACGCCACTTGTCGAATGTAACAATGGATAATATAATGACGGTTGTATGCGCCCCGAATTGGGGGTGGGTCTGATACCCGATTCGCATCCATGTAGCACTAATCCTGCCGAGTTCCACTCATGACAACGAGCAAGCGCGACTACTACGACGTACTGGGCATATCCAGAGACGCCTCCGAGGAGGATGTCAAGAAAGCCTTCCGAAAGCTGGCGCTCGAGTTCCACCCTGACCGCAACCGGAGCGAGGGCGCGGAGGGGCGATTCAAAGAGGTCAACGAGGCATACCAGGTACTCTCGGACGCGAAAAAGCGCGCGGACTATGACCGCTTCGGTCATGCGGCGGTTGGAGCGAACGGCGGCAGGGGATTCGACGGCTACGAGAACTTCGGCGGATTCGGCGACATCTTCGATGCGTTCTTCGGGGGTGGGTTTGGCAGTCAGACGCGGACTTCGGCGAACACACCGCGACGGGGGAACGATCTTCAGACCCGGCTGACAATCACGTTCAATGAGGCGGTATTCGGAGCCGAGAAGGATATTGACATCCAGCGCATCGACGTCTGCGAACGCTGCCAAGGCTCTCGCAGCGAGCCCGACTCGGACAAGACGTTGTGCAACAACTGCAAAGGTTCCGGCCAGGTGCGCCGCTCCCACCAGGGATTTTTCGGACAGTTCGTCCAGATAACCACTTGCGGCGTCTGCAGCGGAGAGGGAAACATAATATCGGATCCCTGTACGCAGTGCAGAGGTGCAGGTCGGGAACGTCGCAAGAGAAGGCTTGCAGTAACCATACCGGCTGGAATAGACGACGGGACGCAGATCAGGCTCAATAGAGAGGGCGAGGCCGGACTCAACGCCGGCGGCCCCGGCGACCTGTACGTGGTGTTGGATATACAGGGGCATGAGGTGTTCCAGCGGTCGGGAAACGACATCCACGTTTCGATTCCGGTCAGCGTCCCGCAGGCGACCCTCGGCGCCACGATTGAAGTGGCCACCTTGGAGGGAGACCAGAAGATCACGGTTCCCGCGGGCACGCAGCCCGGTGACCAGATTTCGCTCAAGAACAAGGGGGTCCCCCACCTGCGAAGCAATCGACGCGGCGATCAGATCGTCACCGTACGGGTCGAGGTACCGAAGTCGCTCACCGAGGAGCAGAGGCAACTGTTTGCCGCGCTTTCCGAGTCGATGGGCGATGAGGGGGTCGGCGGCAAGGGCCTCTTCGACAAGGTCAAGGATGTCCTGACGGGCGATTGATGCCGGACGAATGGCTGGAGCTGAGCATCGAGACTCCGCCTGAGTATGTGGAGCCTCTGACTGAGATCTTCCATCGCTATGGGGAGGGAGGCGTCGCCGTCGAGCAGCCGGGAGGATTCAACCCGGACGAGGGCGAAAGTCCCCCCATACCTGACCGGGTTGTGGTCAAGACTTATCTCCCCGTCGATCACACGACCGACCATCGACGCTCACAGATAGACGTTGGAGTGCGCCTGGTCGCGCACCTCGCGCCGGTGACAGAGCTCCGCGAGCGGCGCGTCAGCCAGAGCGAATGGCAGAATAGCTGGAAGGAGTTCTTCCACGTTCTTCGCGTCGGCGAGCGCATAGTGGTCTGTCCGACATGGCGGGAGTACGAAGCCAGGCCCGATGAAGTCATCGTGCATCTCGATCCAGGCATGGCATTCGGAACAGGTCATCATCCGACGACTCGCATGTGCCTGGAGATAATCGAACAGACCGTAACTCCGGGGGACAGCGTGCTGGACCTTGGCTGCGGCTCAGGGATACTCTCCATTGCCGCGGTCAAGCTCGGCGCAGAGCGCGCCGTCGGGTTCGAGATCGATCCTATCGCGGTGAAGGCGGGCCGCGCCAACATCGATCTGAACCGGGCAGCAGACTCCGTCGAGTTGATTCACGGCACGCTGCCGAGTCCGAGAGCTCCTGCCGGATCGTTCGACTGCGTGGTCGCGAATATCTCCGCGCGCGTCGTGACCGACCTGGCGGCCCGGCTTGTCGAGTGCATCGCGCCAGGTGGGCGTCTGCTCGTGTCCGGAGTCATCGAAAAGCACATGGGCGGGGTGACGGACGCCCTCACCGCCGAGGGCGCGACTATCGAACGGCAGGAGATCGACGGCGACTGGGTGGCGCTACTCGCGTCGGTCTGACCCATTTCAGCAGGGACACGTACATGGCGGCGAAGTCCAAACTCAATCAGCACAAGAAGCAGCAGCGCGCGCTCAGGAAGCGCACCCAGCGAAAGCAGAAGATGGCGCGCCGGCAGTCGCAGGAGCCTCAGCGGGAGACGCCAGCGCAGATACTGCGTCGCGCCCGGGAAATGCCGATCGAAGGTGCGTGGATGCAGCGGGAATGGCAGGAACGGGGCGCGGCGGTAGTCGTACTGGCCCGTGCCAGCTCCAGCGGCAACATCGTGTTCGGCGAGTACGTGGTGGACTACCTGTGCACGGGTGTCAAGGACACCGCGTTCGCAACTAACGTCTCGCCCGAAGTGTTCGATAACGAGGTTATCCCACGGTTGTATGGCGGCATCCCGCCGGTTGCCACAGCGGTCGAGCTGGTGCATGAAATCGTTTGGGGTGCTGTCCAGTACGCTGAGACGCTCGGTCTCAGACCGGCGAGCGCGTTCAGACAGTCGCAGCGCATACTGGAAGCGCCGGATGCTCTCCCCAGGTCTGGAGTCGAGTTCGGGTACCAGGGAAGGCCAGCGTACGTGCCGGCACCGCAGGACAACCAGGCAGCGATCATCACCCGCCTGATTGACAGTGTCGGTCTGGGCAACTTCTACTATATTCCGCAGGGCGACATTCCGGATGATGTCATCGATCTTTTGCAGATCGAGCAGGGCGAGGGCGATGACGCCGGTGCGCCGCTGTGGACGCCTGAAGGTCAGCAGACGCCTGGCAGCTTGGACTCGGACTCCGGTCTGTGGACGCCCGGCGAGCAGGCTGCGTCGGAGCAGTCAGACGCTCCCGCGTTGTGGACTCCGGGTAGGGGGTAGCCGGTTGGATCGGCCACAGCCGGGGTCATCTACTCAGACTTGGGCTCTCGGCCCATGAGGTATTGCACAGCCTGTGATACTGAGATGCCGCCGACCATGATGCTGTAGGTTGCCTGGGCAATAGGCATCTCGACGCCGAGGTCCGCGGCCAGATCGAGGGCGGCGCGGGTCGTGTCCACGCCCTCGGCCACGCTGTTCATCTCAGAGAGTATCTGGTCCAACGACTTGCCGGCCGCAATCTGTGTGCCCACGTAGTGGTTCCTGCTCAGGGCGCTCATGCAGGTCGCAACGAGGTCGCCCATTCCGGCCAGTCCTGCGAACGTGGCGGGACTTGCGCCGAGGGCTACGCCAAGGCGCGCAATCTCGGCGAGTCCGCGGGTGATTATTGTTGCCTTGGAGTTGTCTCCGAATCCCATGCCGTCACAGATGCCCGCGCCGACGGCGATGATGTTCTTCAACGAGCCGCACAGCTCGACGCCGATGAGGTCGTCATTGGTATAGACGCGGAAAGTCGATGAGTTGACGATCGCCTGGGCGTCAGCGGCCACTTCGGCGTCGGTGGACGCAACGACGGTGGAAGCGGGCATGGACTTGATGATCTCGCGGGCTAGATTAGGTCCGGACAGGGCGCATACGCCGTGGGTGAGCGAGGGAATCTCTTCGTGCAGCACCTGGCTCATGCGCTTGCCGCTGGACAGCTCCAGGCCCTTGACGGCACTGACGACAATTGTGTCGTTCGGAATGGCATGTGCGACCCCGCGGGCGTTGGCTCTCAGCGTTTGGGAAGGGACGGCGAATATGGTCAGGTCCGCTGAGTCGTGTGCCTGCACCGGATCGGCGAGAGCGTGCATCGAGTTCGGGAACGGGACTCCGGGAACGAACCGGGAGTTCTCCCTGGCGGCTTCGAGACCGGCAGCTTCGGACTCCGTTCGGGCGAGCAGTCGGACGTCGTGACCCTCTCTCGCTAGGATGATGCCGAGCGTCGTTCCCCAGCTGGTGGCGCCGACCGCTGTGACAATGGCCATTCAGCCAACCTCCGGCTAAGGGCTACTTGCGAGATCGGCCTTGCGACCGATCTTTCGCTCGGTCCCGTTCAGCAGGCGTTGGATGTTGTCGCGGTGCCTCACCACGATCAGCGTTCCCCCGACGATGCCGTACCAGCTATACACAAGCGGCACAGGATCGTAGAAGACTGCCAGGACTATCAGCACTGCCGAACCGAGAGCCGCAGCCGTGATCGACCCCAGCGACACGTACCTTGTCAGGCCTACGAGTAAGACTCCGACCACCATGGCTATGACGCCTGCGATCGGCGACAGGATCAGCAGACCGCCCCAGCCGGAGGCCGTGCCGCGTCCTCCCCGGAAGCCGATGAATACAGGCCAGTTGTGTCCGAATATCACTGCGAGGGCCGCGGCGGCCTCGACTCCTCCGGAGTCGAACAGGAGCCTGGCGATCACGACCCCAGCGACAGCCTTGCCCATGTCCAGCAGAAGCACAACTGCCGCGGCGGTGGTGCCTGCGGTCCTGAGCACGTTGGTCATCCCGATCTTGCCGCTGCCATATTCGCGTATGTCGACCTTGGCAACGAGCTTCCCGGCAAGCAGACCGAATGGAATCGACCCGATCAGGTAGGCGATCGGGACCATGACGAGATACTCGATCACCCGCCTCTCCTGCCCTTGAAGCGCATCCTGAGCGGGCTTCCCTTGAATTCGTACGCGCGGCGCAGGCGGTTTTCCAGAAATCTCTCGTACGAGAAGTGAATGCTGTCGGCGCGGTTCACGAAGAACGTGAAGCTGGGCGGAGCTACCTCTTCCTGGGAGACGCTGTAGATCTTGAGCGTGCGTCCCTTAATGCCCGTGGGGGGATGTTCGGCGATTGCGCTCATCATAGTCCGGCGCAGGTCGATTCTCGGGATGCCCTTCGTCCACTCTTTGTAGACGTCAACGGACGTGGCCATGAGTTCGTCGAGACCGGTTGCGTTCAGCGCCGACATGAAGCAGATCGGGGCATATGTCGCAAACTTGAACTTGTCGCGGAGCAGGGTCTCGATCTCGCCCTTGGTGACTCCCTTGCCCTGGAGCAGGTCCCACTTGTTTACGCCGAACACGACTCCCTTGTAGGCGTCGAGTATGTAGCCCGCAATGTGGGCATCCTGCATGGTTGCAGGCTCCATCGCGTCCATGAGCATGATCACCACGTCTGCCCTGTCAATGGCTCTGACGGATCGGATCACGCTGTACTTCTCGACGCCGGTGCCGATCTTTCCGCGCCTTCGTATGCCCGCGGTGTCGATCAGGAGCACGTCCATGTCGTTGTATTTAATGAGCGTGTCTATCGTGTCTCGGGTGGTGCCGGGAACGTCGCTGACGATGGAGCGGTTCTCGCCGGTCAGGGCGTTCAGCAGCATGGACTTGCCCACGTTCGGCCTGCCGACGATGGCCAGGCGCAAGTCGGCGTCCGGCTCAGGGAACTCGGGCTCGGGCGGGAAGTGAGTTACGACCTCGGCCATCATGTCGTCGAGGCCCAGGTTGTGGTATCCGCTGATGGGGTGAGGGTAGCCGAGACCAAGCTCGTAGAACTCGGCGGCGCCAGCGGCCTTCTGATCAGTATCGACCTTGTTTACGGCGAGCGCGACTGGCTTGCCGCCGACGCGCAGAATCTCTGCCACGTCAATATCGGAACCGGTTACGCCCTGGGTGACGTCGGTGACCATGATGATGATGTCGGCGTCGTCGATGGCGATTTCGACCTGAGCGCGCACCTGTCGCCACATGTCGGTGTCCGGGAAGATCTCCAGGCCGCCGGTGTCGACAAGAATGAACGGGTGGTCGGCCCAGTTCGTCTCGAGCATGACCCTGTCGCGGGTCGTGCCCGACTGCTTGGACACAATCGCGACGGTCCTGCCGACCAGCCTGTTGAACAGGGTGGACTTACCGACGTTAGGTCTTCCGACGATAGCTACGACAGGTTTGGCCACGTTGTCCCCCGAATTTTTTGTAAAAGGGCCAGCGCCCACACCTTTTCCCGTAAAAGGGGCGCCGATGTTCTCACTTCCGGGACCATCCGGCGGTCATGCGAGTGTGGAATGGAATGCTATCAGATTAAGGTGTGGGATTGCACTTTTGGCTGTTGCCTTGTCTTACTGTAGCCCCTCGCCCATAATGCGCTTCACAGCCCCAAGCAGCCTGTTCATAGCGTGAGCCCATACTATTGCCGCCTGCACAGAACGATCCTGAGACTATACGCGAGGAGGGTGTCAACGTACCGCTGGCGCAGATGCTTAGCGGGTATGGAGCATCGGCTCGGGCGGAGCGTCGCAGCAGGGCGGGCGTTCCCGACGTTCGGATCGAGCTCAGGACCGGCGACTCGGTGCTGCTGGAGTGCAAGTGGGAAGGCTCGGCAAGTGCGCTTGAGGACCAACTCGATGAGCGGCTCGAAACATTCTCCGAATCGCTCGGACTTATAGGCGTCCTCTACCCTGAACGGCTTAGACACATCGCGAACGTCGAAGCAGCCTTGGAGGTCGCCGACGACATCCAGTGGTGGCTGCATGGCTCCAGAGGAGAGAAGGAGCCAGACCTCCGCGTCCGCACCGGGTCTGTGGCTGAGTTGGCCGATCACCTGCGCGCCCTGCCGCTGGAATTGGAAGGCGCCGACCAGGTTGTGGCGGCCACCGGCGTGGTTGGATACGCCATAGAGAAGTCGGCACAGCAGGTTGCCAAGCACGCGCGACTCTCTAATCGCATCACCGACGTCATAGCAAGTACCGACCGGGAAAAGGACCGAGCCGCGGCCCGGCGTATCGGATGTCTGGTGGTATTCAACGCGCTCGCCTTTCAGGACAGGCTCGCGGCTGCGAACGGTGACGTTCCGACTGTCAGGGAGTCGTTGAGGACGGGAGCTCGCGGGCTGCGCGATACGTGGCTGACGATTTGTGATGAGATCGACTACGTTCCCGTGTTCGAGCTGGCCGCGAGCATCCTGGACATATTGATCGATGCGCCTGAAGACTCACACTCACCCGTTATAGACCCGCTGGTCAGGGCCATGGAGAACACGCGTCGACTGGAAGGACACGACCTCTCGGGACGGCTGTTCCACACGCTGCTCACCGACGCCAAGTTCACGGGAGCGTACTACACGTCCGTTTCGGCGGCCACGCTGCTGACCCGGCTGGTGTTCCACGACTGGCCGAGCCACGTCGATTGGAGCGACTACGAGTTTCCGGCGTCTCTCAACGTGGCCGATCTGGCCTGCGGCACCGGTACACTGCTAATGGCCGTGGCATCAGAGGCGGAGCGACGTCACGAGGCCGCGGGTGGCGAGAACGCCGCCGAGCTTCACAAGGCAATGGTGGAGCACGCGCTGTACGGATACGACGTGCAGCTCTCTGCCGTGCACTTCGCCGCCACGAGTCTCGCAATGCTGAACCCTGACATCGAGTTCGATCGGATGAATCTTTACGTGATGCCGCTCGGAGTCGAGGGTACAAGTGTTTCTCTGGGGTCACTGGACTTCCTGGGGCAGGACGAGGTAGCGGTGCAGTTTGCGCTTTCACCGGAAGATGGGAATTCAGCAGGCATGAGCGCAACGCGCGTGTCCGGGAGCGGCTCGCGGAGTGTCGCCGAAGGTGAGACCGCAAAGCTGCCTGAGATAGACCTGGCGATCATGAACCCGCCATTCACCCGTTCGGTGGGTGGCAACCTGCTGTTTGGGAGCCTGCCTACGGCCGAGCGTCGAAGGCTTCAGAGCGAGCTATCCGACCGACTGAAGTCGAGACAGGCATCGGCCACTGCCGGACTTGGAGCGGCGTTCGTCGCCGCCGCCTCACCCAAGCTGCGGCCTGGAGAGGGACGGCTCGCGCTGGTGCTGCCTGCAACTGTCTGTACTGGTCCGTCGTGGGCGCAGACTCGGACACTGATCGAGCGTGACTTCGACCTCGATGTGGTCATCACGTCGCACGACCCGCTGCGCTGGAATTTTTCCGATAGCACAGACTTGTCGGAGGCTCTGCTGATCGCCACACGGCACGGCGCCGGAGACACCCCCACGCAGCACCGAACCACTTTCGTCAACCTCTGGCAGAACCCTGTCGGCGTGCTGGACGCACACCGGATCGCGCAGTCGATCACGAGTACAACTCCGGCGAAGCTCGAAGAGTCGGGCACAGCGCTGCTTGAAGTGGACGGCAGACATGTGGGAGAGACGGTCTCCATTCCGGCATCGGCGGGAAGTGGTCGGGTGTACAGTTTGCGCGCGCCGATCTGATACGCAGTGCGCTTCGGCTTCTTGCTGATGGCGAGGTATGGGTGCCGGGAGTGACGGCGACCTCAAAAGTCGCGCTCTGCCAACTAGAAGACTTGGGGCAAGTGGGGCCTGATCGTCGGGATGTGTGGGATGGGTTCAGTCGCACGGACAGCGTTACAGCCTACCCAATGGTGGAGAATCATGACACCGAACAGCGGAGACGTCTGGTCGCTGAGCCCGACGCATTCTTAGCTCCCTTAGTCGAAGCTCGTCGAGGTCGGCGGCTCAAGCCAATTGACCAACTATGGGATAAGGCGGGACGGCTTTTGATCGCCGAACGGTTATGGCTGGAAACAAACCGAGTCGTTGCCATGCGGGTGAATAGGAGCGTACTGTCCAATGTGTGGTGGCCGATCAAGATGGCAGCCGAACCGGTGGAGAAGGCACTGGCAATGTGGCTGAACTCCAGTCTCGGTCTACTCGCCATCATGGCAGAAAGGACGACCACGAGGGGTGGCTGGGTCGCCATGAAGAAGGCCGACTTGGAGAAGTTGCCTGTTCTGGACACGCGCCGCCTTACAAAGTCACAGCTTCGGCAATTATCGCAGCTGTTCGACGAGATGGCTGAGGCTGAATTCGAGCGACTGCCGAGGATGGCCGACTGTCCAGCACGGAGGCGTCTGGACGACGGGGTCTCGGAAGTTCTGGGTCTGCCGGACCTGAGCAACCTGCGCCGGCTGCTGGCGTCGGAGCCGGTGGTGTCGAACGAGCGGCTGTGAGGGATGGGGAGGCGTGCGATCTAGGGATGTTCTTCCCCATCGCGACCGCACAAACGTAGTCTCGACCTCTCTGACAGTTTCGATCAGAGCCTCCTAAGCTGACCCTTATTCCCCCTGTATCTCGTTAGGGCGGACCCCCTGTCATGGCGGTGATTAGACTGCTGTCGATTGAGCCTCGCTCTTCTCGCCTCACTCCACGCCGTTACCACATGGATGAGCAATTGTGATAGCTTTTGCTGCACAGTTCGATATCGGGGGTAGGCGACGTGGACCACGAGAGCTTTATGAGGCTTGCGCTGGAAGAGGCGCAGAGAGCGGCTGACGAGGGGAACGTCGGCGTGGGATCGGTTATCGTCAGGGACGGCGAGCTCATAGCTCGCGGTCGTAACCTGGTGCCAGTGACCAAAGACCCGACGGCGCACGCTGAGACTGTCGCCCTGAGAGAGGCGGCAGCGGCGCTTGGGACTGACGACATGGCAGGTTGCGCTCTATATACTACGTTCGAGCCGTGCCCGATGTGCTGCGGCGCGCTGATGAACGCGAACATCGCGACGCTGGTGATGGGGGGACGCCCGTCGGCTGACCAGACCGGGTGGGGCGACTACACGATGGAGGGTCTGCTGGAGATGTCCGCATGGGACGATCGTATGGAGGTCGTTACTGGCGTCCTGGTCGACGAGTGCATGAGTATCAGACAGCCTTAAAAGGAAAGAGGGGGCAATGAACTTTTCGGGCAAGCTGGTTATCATCACCGCGCTGGCAGTGACCGTGCTGCTGGTGAGCAACATCATCGCAACCAAGCCGTTGTCGCTGTTTGACCTTCCGTTCGAGTTCCTGGGCAGCACCAGCGTCATCGTTTCTGTCTCTGTTATCTGTTTCCCTCTGGGTTACATCATTAGCGACGTTCTAACCGAGGTGTATGGATTCCGCGTCGCCCGTGGGGTAATCTGGCTGGGCTTTGCGTGTAACCTGCTGATGGTCATCCTGATCTGGCTTGGCGGAGCGATTCCGGGAGCCGTCTTTTGGGACAACCAGGACGCGTACCAGGCCATACTTGGCACAACCGGCTGGCTGCTGCTGGGCAGTTTCGCGGCCTACATTGTGGGCGAATTCTCCAACGCTGCGATCATGGTGACGCTAAAGAATGCCACGGAGGGCCGCTTCCTATGGGTGCGGACGATCTCGTCCACGGTCGTAGGACAGGGCGTGGATTCGGTGATCTTCTACGGTATCGCTTTCGGTATATCGGGGCTGTGGCCTGCCAGGGACGTGTTCAGCGCCATGCTGTTCGCCTGGCTCGTCAAGACAGCGTACGAGGTCGTAGCCACCCCTCTGACCTACCTGGTTGTCGGATGGCTCAAGCGCACTGAGCGGATGGACATCTACGACGCGCCGAGGTCGCTCAACCCATTCGGAATATTCGGCAGCGGGGATGGGTCAAGCTTCAACGCGGCCCGACCCGCCACTGCCTGAAGCGCCGAGTCGCGTCGGACAAAGGGCGGGAATCGTCACAGGAGTCATGCAATTGCGATTTGGAGCGTTCTGGCAGGTACCTGGATTTCTGGGATCTTCAGTCCCACGCAGGCACTGGGAGACGATCGAGCAGATAGCGCTGGCCGATAAGCTGGGCTTCGAGTCGGCGTGGATCGCCGAGTCGGTGTTCTTTCCGGGTCGGCCGCTGTCTAACCCGCTCATGGTGGCGTCGGCAGCAGCGCAGCATACTGAGCAAATCCGGTTCGGGACGTTGGCGGCGCAGTTCCCGCTTCATCATCCCATCCACATGGCGACGCAGGCCGCTACATGCGACATCCTCACCAACGGCAGGCTGGATCTGTGCCTTGGCGGACGCTGGGGTGCGCCGGCGGGTCAGGCGTTCGGTCAGGGTAAAGACATCAGCGCGACGGAGAGTCGGGGCCGTGTGGCCGAGGGAATCGAGCTGCTGAAGGCGGCGTGGACGCAGGAGAAGGCGAACTTCGAAGGCGAGTACTGGAGCATGAAAGAGCTGCTTGTGGAGCCGAAGCCCCTGCAGGAGCCGTATCCGCCGCTTCTCCTCGCCGCCAACAGCGACGAGACGTTCCCCTACGCTGCGAGCATGGGTCTCGGAGTGATCGGTACGACGCTCAGCCAGCCAATGCCGCGCATGATAGACAGGCTCCGTGAGTTCGAGGAGGCTAAGCTCGTAGACGGAGCGAGCCATCCCCAGCCGTTCCACGTCAACATATCTTTCTTCGTCGCCAAGACCAGGAAGAAGGCGCACGAGATGATGGCCCGAAACTGGCTGGACGAAGACATCGTGACCTCGGTGCCCGATGCCACCGCGTCATCGGTCGGCACCTCGCGGCACAGCTTCACCAGTGGGGTAGGAGGCTGGGCAACCTGGAGCTTCGAGGACGCCGTTCGGTACTCGGTGTACGACGACCCCGACGGGTGTGTCGAACAGCTACGCTCGCTTGGCGAAGACATGCCCGGAATGGCGCAGTGCATACTCGAGTTCAACCGCAGGGGGCGCCTGACCAACGACGAGATCAAGGAGTCCATGCAGCTCTTCGCGGACGAAGTCATGCCTGAGCTGAGGTGACCCGCCAGAGTCTGGAAAGTGAGGACAAGCATATGTCGGAACTGAGCACCCTTGCCGCAACGGTCGGGCAGTTGCTGAAGGACCGGGGCGAATCGCTCGCGGTGGCCGAGTCGTCGTGCGGTGGGCTGCTGAACGCGACATTGGTGGCAATCTCAGGCGCGTCAGCATACTACGTTGGCGGCGCGATCATCTACACGCGCACGGCACAACAGGGGCTGCTTGGGGTCCCGGACGAAGCGATGGAAGGGAAGCGTGCCAGCACGGAGGAGTACGCCGCAATGAACGCGGCGACAATTCGTGAAAGTCTGGGTACGACTTGGGGACTGGGGGAGACCGGCGCGAGCGGTCCGACAGGCAACCGCTACGGCGACAATTTCGGACACGCCTGCATCGCAGTAAGCGGCCCGGTGGAGCGCTCGATCACGATCGAGACAGGTGACCCGGACCGCGAGGGCAATATGTGGGTCTTCGCAGCGCTCGCGCTCGCGCTGCTGGAGGAGTGCGTGCGGGAGGCGGGGTGAGTCAAACCCGTCGTTCCGGCGAAGGCCAGAACCCAGAGTCTGTTGATACTCCGTACAGACGCCGCCGTCACAGCACTCCCTGGATTCCGGCCTTCGCCGGAATGACGAGTGGAAGGCTGAGATCTGCTAGATCCTCGCCATCTCCGGAGCGCCTATTGCCGGCATTACCTCTTTCGCGAACAACTCCATCGACTTGAGGACCTTGCCGTGGTCGAGGCCGCCCATTGCGAAATTGGCTCCTAGGTAGCGGACTCCGTGGCGCTTTAGCTCTTCGATCTTGGAGATGCAGTAGTCTGGGTCGCCGATTATGGCGCGGTTCTCGAAGACGTAATCGACGGTCGCTGGGAATTCCGTCCGGGTGCGTCTCCAGTCTTCTATGCGGTGATAGATTTCGCTTCCGCCGTCCTTGAAGTAGCTCCGCCAGAACAGCATGTCCAGCACCCACTCCAGGTGCGCCGCGGTGTCGCGCCGGGCCTGCTCCATCGTGTCGGCGATGTACATGTACCTGAAGAACGGCACCTCCGAAGCGGGCCTGTCGACTCCGGCGGCTTCCGTCTTGCTGACGAATCGCTGCAGCAGATCGAGCGCGGGCGCGGTGTCCATCACCACGGCGATGCAGAGGTTGTGTCCGCGCGATATGCAGTAGTCGAGCGTCTCCGGCGTGCGCGTAGCGGCGATGTAGATCGGTGGATGCGGGGTCTGTACCGGAGGAGGCGCGAGGCTGACCTTGTTCAGGCTGTAGAACTCCCCCTCGTGCGAGAACTCCTCGTTGGTCCACAGCCCCTGGACTACGTTGACGCTCTCCTGGAAGTGCTCCTGGCTCGTCTCCGGAGAGACGCCGAATCCGCTGTACTCGTAGCCGTACACACCGCGTCCGAAACCCACGTCTAGTCGGCCCCCACTCATGGCGTCCAGGGTCGCGGTGTCCTCGGCGAGCCTGATCGCGCTGTGGAGCGTCGGGATCAGGACGCCTGTGCCGAGCCTGATCCTCTTGGTCTGTCCGGCCATGTAGCTAGCGATGATCAGCGCGGACGAGCCGATGCCGTACCGGGTGAAGTGGTGCTCGGCGATCCACGCGCTGCTGAAGCCGAGGTCTTCCGCAAGCCTCACTTCGTCGGCTGCGTACACGAGGAGCTTCGCGGAGTCGGTCTTTTCAGGCCAGGGTACGTGGGTGAAGATGGCGTATTTCACAGGCTAACTCCTGTTGACTGGGTTCAGCGGAAGGGTGGGCTAGGGTCGAAGTTGCGCCAAGCTCAAGATTATCACAGCGACGTTGTGGACGGCATACGGCAGATTTGTCTCGAACTCCGAGGGCGCATCATCGCCCGCGCCGTCGGAAATGCCGCGGAGTTCCAGAAAGGGCAGACCTGAGAATGCGGCGGCTCTCGCCCCGCCCGCGCCCTCCCACGCTACCGCAATCGCGCCGGTATCTCTGTGAAGCTCTCGGGCGCGCCGGGGGTCGGCAATGCCCTCATCGCCACTGGCTACGATGCCGAAGTGTACGTCGAATGGCATTTCTGTCGCTGTCAGGTTGGTCTCAAGCGCTGCAATTGCTGCCTCGTCGCCGGGGAACCGTGGCAAGGGCTTGCTATTCATTCCCCACTTGAAGTCGTGCTCGACCGTCTCGGTCGCGACGACCACGTCTCCGATTCTGAGGTCGTCGCGCAGACCTCCGGAGGTTCCCGCGCAGACGATCAGCTCACGGTCGGGCAACCTGTCGATTGCGTGCTGGGTCTGGATCCCGAACTGGGCCTTGCCCAGTCCGCCGGGCGCGACTATGAGGACGCCGTCCAGATAGCTACGGCAGGACAGTCGGCCTGCCGATGTCTCGTGAGACTCGATGCCGAATTTCTCAAGCGCCTCGGTCAGTGAGTCGAACTCGTTCTCGATTGGAGTCAGTGCAAGAATTCGCATGGATGGCGGGTGTCTATATCACCTTCCGCAGTTCCAACTGTTCGAGCGCGTCGGTGTCGTAGCCGAAGGTTTCGGCGAACACTTCTCCGTTGTGCTGTCCAAGGAGCGGAGCGGCGGTGAACTCCACGGGAGAGTCCGACATCTTCACTGGGCAGCCGGGCAGGGTGAACGGGCCGTATTCGGGGTGGTCCACTGTCACTATCATCTCACGCTGCCTGAGGTGCTCGTCGGAGTAAAGGTCCACTGCGTTGAAGCATGCGCTCGCAGGTACCCCCGCCTCACCGAGGATCTTCATGACCTCGAACTTGGTGTGCTGCTGAGTCCACGCGTCGATTGCCAGGTTAATCTCGTCTGTGACCTTGGCGGTCTTGACGGGGTCTTTAAGGCGTGGGTCGTCGATCAGGTCTTCGCGGCCAATGGCAGTGACCAGCGCGCTCCACATGGGCTTTCTCGCGGGCGATGCGATCATATAGACGTAGTCGTCCGGGCCGCAGGGCGCGCATCGGAAAGTCCCAGCGCCGGGACTCGACCTCAGGCTGTTGCCGGTACGCTCTGGTGAGACTCGGCCCTGCTCAGCCCGGGCCATCCAGGTGCGGCTCAGATTGACTATGGCGTCCTGCATGGAGACCTCTACAACCTGTCCTCTGCCGGTTGCCTGGCGCTGCCACAGCGCGGCGAGTATCCCGATTGCGGTGTGCATTCCGGTCGCTGAGTCTCCGGACGTGGTGCCGGGACGCATCGGCGGGCCGTCCGGTTCTCCGGTGGCGCAGAAGCCTCCCCCGGCAGCCTGGGCCACGGGGTCGAAGCTCTTGTAGGTGCTGTATGGGCCGTAGGCGCCGAAGCCTTTCACGCGGGCCAGGATGATGCGCGGATTGACCTCGCTGAGCATGTCGTAGCCCAGGTCGAGACGTTCCAGGGTGCCGGGAGCGAGGTTCTCGGCGACTATGTCGCCGCTTCTGACGAAGTCAAAGAACATCTCGCGGCCCTTCTCTGTCTTGAGGTTGAGCGTGACGCTGCGCTTGTTCGAGTTGTAGTGGATGAAGTAGTTGGAGTCGCCTTTGGATTCCAGTCCGGCTCTCCGACCCGGGTCCCCAACGCCGGGCTGTTCTATCTTGATGACGTCGGCGCCCAGCCATGCCAGCATCTGTGTGCAGGAGGTCCCGGCCTCGAACTGTGTCAGGTCGATAACGCGTATGCCTTCCAGTGCCTTCTGCATTTTTCTCTCCTTATTTATCACCAGGCAGTGTTGACATTCCCGTCATTCCCGCGAAAGCGGGAATCCAGATGCCTTTGGAAGCGGACATCGCGCCCGTTCTGGATTGCCGAGCGGCGACCCACTTCGAGGGAATGACGGCTTGGGGGGACCATCTGTCACTTTCATGTGGACGCGGCGCAGGATTCACTTCGAAAGGCAAAAACAGGGGCGGCCCTTGGACCGCCCCCGCTCATCTAGTACAGGCAGGTTTGAAACCCCTGCCCCCTACCGTGCCCGGTTAGCCTGTGTGGGCTAGTTCCGGATGAAGTCGAACTGCTCGAAGTTGCCGTTGGTGATCGGCTCAGGGTCGATACCGAGCTGGCGTTTGAGAATCGTCGAGTATGTCAGCCGGAAGTCGTTGCTGAAGTGCATGTCGCCTTCGAGTTGGTCCTCGGGTCGCAGCGACGGGAAGTCTGCGTACAGGCCGCCGTTGACGTCGCCGCCGATAACGAACGCGACTCCGCCGGAGCCGTGGTCGGTGCCCGCGCCGTTGTCGTTGATGCGGCGTCCGAACTCGGAGAACATCAGGATGACGGTGTCCTTGTCCTTGCCGTGCTCCTTGAGGTCGTCCATGAAGTCGGCGACTGCCGTCGAGACGTCGCCCCAGAGCTTGGCGTGGGCCGAGAGCTCATTGGCGTGCGTGTCGAAGCTGCCGTGCTGCGTGTAGAAGACGCGCGTGCCGACGTCGGCGAACATCACCTGGGCGATGTTCTTCATGTTCTCGGCGATCGGGTTGTCGGCGTACTCGACGCTGGACGAGTACGCGGTAGGAGCGGTCCTGAGAATGTCGGCGCCCTTGAGCGCGTCCATGCCGACCTGGCTGATGAACTGTGAGATGGTGTCCTTGCCGGAGCCGCCGTAGATCTGGGAGAAGGCTTCGAGCGCGAGCTTGCGCGCTGCCTCGTCTTTGATGTCCGGCATGAGACCGTAGGTCTCGAGGTTGCCGACGGAGGCGACGGGGACGTCCTTAGCGTACATGGCTCGCGGGAGGCCGCGACCGAAGTTGACGCCGGTGACGACGTTTTCGGCATTGGGATCGAGGTCCCTGATGGCCTGCCCCAGCCAACCCTCAGGCGCGATATCCGCGGGCTGGGCGGTGTGCCATACGTCCATCGAACGGAAGTGAGACCTGTTCGGGCTCGGGTAGCCGATACCCTGTATGACCGCCACCTTGCCCTCGTCCCACAGCGACTTGATCGGCCCCAAAGCCGGGTTCAGTCCCACGTGGTTGTCGAGGTGCAGCACCTGGTCCTGCGGAATGCCGAGGTATGGCCTGTGATCGTAGTACAGACTGTCGCCGTACGGGATCAGGGTATTCAGGGCATCATTTCCGCCGCTGAGCTGCAGAACCACTACCGACTTGCTGTTGCCGTTACCGTTCGCTGTCATTTCACCACTCCCTGTTGTTGGAACTCAGTTCCCAGTCTGGACTTTCAGGCCTCTCTAATCTCCGTTTCGTCGGTAGATCTGAATTCTGTGTCGGTTGCTTTCAGTCACGTACATACGGCCCTCGTCATCCAGCTTGATGGCCGTGGGCGCCCAGAAGAACTTCTCAATGTGGGACGATACCTCGTGCGGATCGTCGTTGAAGAAGTCGATCTCCGGCTCCATGTTCGCGCGTTCGCGGGCGGCGGCCTCTTCGAGGTTGATAGAGAGAAACGCCTCCGCCCACTTGGAGTCGGTGGCCTCTCCTCGGATATTCTGGACGAGGCCGCCGTCGGAGTCGAAGATTACGACTCGCTCGTTGCCCCAGTCGGATACGTAAACATACCCTTCGGGATCGACCGCGACGCCGGATGGCCTGAAGAGCTGGCCGTCGCCGCGTCCGGAGCTGCCGAAGGACGTGATGTACTCGCCCTCAATCGTGAGCTTCTGCACACGGTCGTTCTGCCAGTCGGCGACGTACAGGCAGCCGTCGGGTCCGACCGTGAGGCCCCAGGGGAGGCCGAATTGCACTTCTCCCGAGCCCTGTGAGCCAAAGCTGCTTACCAGCTCGCCTTCAGGAGTGAATACCTGTACACGGTTGTTGTGCTGGTCGGCGACGTACAGGCGATCATCCGCGTCGAATGCCAGACCTGCGGGGCCATCGAGCTGGCCGGGCGCGCTGCCTGACTCGCCCCAGTGGTTGACGATGGTGCCTGACGTGTCGAAACCGGTTACGACGTTCTTGTCTTCGTCGCTGATGTAGATGTGTCCCTGGCTGTTCTGCGTGATCGCCACGGGCCAGATGAACTGTCCCGCCCCTTCACCGAACTCAGAGAACGTGCCGTAGTACTCGCTGTCGATGTCGTAGATCGTGACTCGGACGCCACGAGTGTCGCCTTCGAGCGACCGGCTGATGGTGTACAGCCTGCCGTCGCTGGCGCATACGGTATCGACCGGGTAGTAGAACCCCCGGCCCTCCATGGTGGACAGTCCGATCGTGTGGCTATAGACCATTTTCTGTCGGGTTGTTTCAGCAGTGGTCATGGCTTCACCTACGCACCAATCTTATACTAACTCATCCTGGGGAGAAGCGCGCTAATTTCTGAGGTCGCTCAACTCGACAGACTCGCCATCGCCGAACTGTTGGACAGCCTTCCCGTCATTCACCTTCCAGATGCCCTGGCCTGCCGCCACTATCACGTAAGCCTTATCGTAGTACGCCCCCGAGCGATTTCGTCGTCTATCTCATGCAGGTAGAGGATCTGGGATGCCGACTCATCCAGAAAC
The DNA here is from genome assembly GCA_034428835.1 of Dehalococcoidia bacterium. Taxonomy (GTDB): domain Bacteria; phylum Chloroflexota; class Dehalococcoidia; order Lucifugimonadales; family UBA1123; genus VXRN01. Next base: position 2,771 of record DAOUHG010000285.1, on the reverse strand, counting down.
GGATACCCTTTGCTGCCGTCTGTGAATATATTGATGACAGCAAGTCCCTCGCCTTTGTAGTACTCCTCCACATTGAAAGAAAAGACTTTAGCCCCCTTTAGGAGTTCCGCGTCCTGGACCTTGTGGTATTCGGAGTATCCGGGCGGGTACTCTGGATTCTTCTTAGCTGTCGCTTCCCCGACCGGAGCGCCACGAACGATCGCATCGGAAATGGCTGTCAGCTCGTCAGAAGAGAGTGTTACCTCCTTACCAAAGACATGCACCCTCCTCATATAGTCTTTCACTGTCGCAACAATTCGGTTGCGTTCAGGCAGAGCAACGTCTCTGAGTTAGCAAGTCTGGCAAACTTGCCACCGCCGAACTGCTGGACAGCCAGGTCTCCTCGAACTTCCCACACCCCTTGATCTACGGTTCCAATGTAGTAGGCATTCTCAAAAAAATTCTTGATCTTCTTTCGTTCTCGGCTGATTTAGGTAGAGTATGTAGAGTTGACTCTGTTCAATCTTTAGATGAACTGGATGTTTGTCACTGTCAAACGTCGCAATTGTGATCTCTTTCGGGCCAGTCCCTTTGAAGTATTCATCCACTTGAAACGAGAGGAGAACCATGTGATGTATGAATGTGGCTTCAACTGTTTCACCTTTTCGCTTCGGGTCGGCGAACTCCTCTACGATCGATTTTGGAGCTGCCCTCTGACCGGTAACCTTCCCAAAAACAATTAGATCAGATATTTCGCTTAGTTCCTCGTTAGAAAGCACTATTGAAGTAGAATTCATTTCAATAGTGAAATTAGAATCTTCTGACGTGTGAGTCGTAACACTCCCGTATGTTGATCCTATTTCTCTATTTAGTGAAGTTTTCTCTACATTGCATGCGATGAACAGAAGAAACAACAGCGTAGTAGTAAATCCAAGCGATCCTACGGCACCAAGTCCGCATTGCAGCCATTGATGTGTATTGCCAGTCAGTATCTTGGGGCAACACCTACGCGCGCTGGAACTCGTGAGTAGCCGCGATCATCTGGAGCAGCTGGGCTACTCGTTCGCTGGTCTCCTGGTCCACCTGTGGTCCTGCGACGATGTCGCCTTCAGCGGTGGCGTAATCCACAAGGGACGCCCTGGTCTCGTCGGATACGGATATCACCCCGATCTCGTCGAGACATCGGTCAACAAGCTCCGATGGGGATATTGCCGAGCCGTCCCCGTATGGCTCTACGGGGCAGGCGTTGGTAGCGACTCGCTCGATGATCGACCTGACGCCGGGATGCTCGGTATTACCGAGCTGACTCGATGCGAAGTTCAGTCGCTCGACGAATGTGCCGGTGTCTATCCACTCCAGACCCTCGTGCCAGCCCTCCACCGACGGCGGGTTGATCAGGTACTGGCCCATCCAGGTCATCTGCAGCTGGCGCTCCACGATTTGGCGCTTCGGCCTGTGGAACTCGCCGGTGAGCCGAAGCACGCCCGTGACGATCTCCGCCGGGCTCTTGACGCGGGCGTACCAGGAGTCCTGCGACTTGAAGAAGTCGGACGTGAACAGCACGCGCAGCATGTGACCTATGTCGTAGTCGCTCTCGAAGTAGGCCTTCGAGAGTATCTCGATGGCTTCCGGATCCTGCGGCTCTACGTAGGGCCACTGCGGCACGGGCGGCTCGTCAGCGACAAAGAAGTGGTACATGTGCCTTGCGATGAACGCGGCGGTGGCGGGCTGCTCGCAGATGATGTCCACGATCTCCTCACCGTTGAAGTTGCCGGTGCGACCCAGAAACTCCTTTTCGCCGTCGTCGTGGTCTTCCTCGTTGAACTGGAAGTGCCAGGAGATGCGTCCGTAGGGCCAGATCGAGTCTCGCTCGGCACGCAGGGCCATGTACTCGGTGTTGCCGATCGTCCACCCAGTGAACGCGCGGGACGCTTCCTTGACGTCCTCTTCGCTGTAGTTGCCGACACCCAACGAGAAGAGCTCGAGCAACTCCCTGCCGAAGTTCTCGTTGATGGCCCCCTTGTGGTTGTCGTGGTTGTCCAACCACACGATCATCGAGGGGTCCCTGGCTAGCTCTGTAAGCAGTGTCTTGAAGCTGCCCATGCCGTAGCGGCGGAACATCCTTATCTGGTCGTTCAGCACCTTGCCGTTGGTGATCTTGGGGTAGCCCGTGGCGAAGATGCCATGCCAGAAGAGGGTCATCTTCTCGCGGAGCGCGTCGGAGGAGGTCGCCATCTTGTACAGCCAGTATGAGCCTGGGCTGATCTGCCCCATCATGCCGGACTGCTCGTGGTGGTATCGGCGAATCAGGTCGTCGGTCATCTCGCTGGACTGTGACGGGTCCAGAAGGCCGTCAACAACGCCGTCGTATCCCTGCTCCGAAAGCGACTCGAGTTGACTCCGACTGGTCCCAAATCCGGCGCGGCGCATGAGGTGCGCCAGCAGTTGCAAATCAGCGGTTGCAGTGGTCATAAGAGCCTCCCCATAACGTTGTTGTATCCGGTCGATACGATTTGAGTGTTTGCTTCTCAAACATCCAAATCCTAAGGAATAACCAAGCGCAATCCCCCCAGGGGATTGTTGGTTGCAATATATCACAAGATTCCAGGTTGCATAAGTGGGCAAATTGGGACGAGCCTGTCCCAAATCAGCAGGCACTCAGATTAGGCGTCCTGGCAACTCCGGATGCCGATGTTATTTGGAATGATGGGAGGCGAAGCTTAAATCTGGGACAGGTCGGCCAACGGCTACTGGCCGCGCAGACGTTGCAACTCAGCCTCCAGATCGGCGAC
>DAOUHG010000284.1:0-5664 GCA_034428835.1 Dehalococcoidia bacterium | reverse complement strand
GCTCAGACTGGAATGGTATAACACTGTACTAAACCAGAGTACAGAGAGGTTTTTCATGAGATCAATAGGGTATGTGCGCCATCTGATCAAGTCCAAAGTGGGGTTGGTGTGAGAAGGTCAGGAGGAACGTTGTCCGAATCTTTGCGCCCTCACAACATACTGTTTAAACAAAGATTCGCGTTTCACATCACGACGGAGCTAGGTGTCTCTACGGCTCTGGCGGCCTCCGATTGTGCCATTCGGTGGCCTGTTCGTAGGCGTGGCCGGCGCGGCAGAGCAGCTGCTCGGATAGATGCTTCCCCACTAGCTGAAGGCTCAGCGGCAGCCGATCGGAGCTGAACCCGCACGGGACTGAGATCGTCGGCGCGCCGTTGAAATCGTATGGCACCGTGAACCTCTGGAAGGCCGTGCCGCGCCTCGTGTCTATCTCACCGTAGAGCATCTCGGGAGTTACAGGATACGCAGGGCCGGTAGTGGAGGGACACGCCATCAGGTCGATGCCGCTGAACGCCTCCCTCACGAGGCCGTTGCACTCCGCGCGCATGTTGTTCGCCTCGGCGTAGTCGGCGCCGGACTTGGCCGCGCCCATGTCGAGCCATCCCCTGAACCACGGGCCGTAGTCCTCGCGCCGGTCGGGGTAGTTCTCGCGGTGAGCGGCCACCGCCTCGGCTGAGCACAGCACCGGCCACGCGGGAAGATACCTGTCGACGTCGGGCATCTCGATCTCAACGATCTCCGCGCCAAGTTCCCCCAGCACTGCTATGCCGTTGAGCACCGCCTGGGTCAGCTCGGGATCAACGCTGTCGGTGATGTGGTTGAGGTTGTATCCGATCCTGACGCCCTTGATACCGGCTCCAATTCCGTCCATGTAGTCCGGCACAGGATCGGAGAGCGACGTGGGGTCATTCGGATCGTATCCCGCGATCGCCTGAAGCATGATGGCTGAGTCCGCGACGCTGCGCGTCATGGGACCGACATGGTCGAGCGACTCAGCCAGCGCCAGGACTCCATAGCGGCTGACCCTACCCCATGTCGGCTTGATACCGACTATGCCGCACGAGGCGGCCGGGAATCGGATCGAGCCTCCGGTGTCGCTGCCGAGCGAGCCGTAGCACAGCCCGGCGGCGGTCGCCGTCCCCGACCCGCTGGACGACGAGCCGGTCCAGCGGTCGTTGTCCCACGGATTGAGCGGAATCTGGAGTGCGGGGTTGTAACCACCCATCGCGCCTTCGGTCAGGTTCAGTTTGCCCAGCAGCACCGCTCCGGCGGCTTCAAATCGGGCCACAACGGTCGAGTCGAACGATGGTACATGGTCGGCGTACACCTTCGATCCGCCCATCGTGCGAACGCCCGTGGTGAAGCAGAGGTCCTTCACCGCAATGGGAACGCCATGAAGCCGTCCGCGGTAGTCTCCGCCCGAAATCTCCTGCTCGGCACGCCGCGCCTGCAGCATGGCGTGGTCTGCCATCACCGTGGCGTAGCTCTTCAGGTGGCCGTCCAGCCTGGCGATGCGGTCGAGCTGCGCCTGGGTCGCCTCGACCGGCGAAAGCTCGCCAGACCCGATCAGCCCGGCCAGTTCCGTGATGTTCATGTAGTGCAGCGGAGTTTCAGACATCAGTTACAGCCCCCCAACTAGCTACTGCTTCCAGATAGTTTTGCCCTGTACAGTTTAGAACTGCACAGGGAGCAGTGAAAGTGGACTTCACCCTCACCCCAACCCTCTCCCTGAGGGAGAGGGGCCTGTCGGTTGGCATTCATGCCAAGGACGAGGTGAGGTCAATTCAACCGGCGAGCCACTTCATAGATTCCCGCTTTCGCGGGAATGACGAGAGGTGTCACCGGTGATAGCTATCCGGCCACCATCGGGTACACGTGGCGGCTGCGCGACAGATCGCTGGGAAGCTGCGACCCAGCCCAGCTATCGCCACCGTCGGAGCTCTCAAAGAAGTGCCCGTAGCCGGTGACGCAGTACACGTTCGACGGTGCGGCGCGGTCGATCGCGATCTGGAACATGCGGCTCGGCGGCGTGTCGCCTATCTCAAGCCTCTGCCAGGTCTCGCCGATGTCCCGGCTTCTGAACAGCGCCCCGGCCTCCTGCGTGCCGGCGGGCGAGCCTCCGCCACCTGCGCCTGCGGCGAGGTACAGCGTCTTGGGGTCGTCGGGAGCTACGATCAGCCCGCGGCAGTAGGACCCACCGGGGAACATCTCGCCAAATCGTATGTGCTCCCAGTGCGTTCCACGGTCCCGGCTCCTGAACATCGCCACCTGGGCGATGATGAACACGGTCCCCGGAGCTGCGGAGCTTACCTGAACGCCGTGCAGATCGACGGTGTGGTTCTCGGTGTACAGTCCGTCGGTAATCGAGTCCCAGCTATCGCCCCCGTCCCTGCTCGCCAGCAATCCGCCGACCTCAACGGATGCGTACATGTCAGACGGATCCGACGGATCGACGGCGATTCCGATGACACGCTTCGCCAGCGGCTGCATGTAGGTCGTCACGTTGGGATACTTCACGCGCTCGGTGTTCATCTGCGACCAGGACTCGCCTCCGTTCTCGGTCCTGGAGATCGAACACGGCTCGTATCCGGCGTATATGACATCGGGGTCGCTCGGGTGAAACGCCAGCGACCAGGCGTCCATCCCGTCCCTGGGAGCTTGGAGCGCCTCCCAGTGGTCGCCGCGGTCGCCGCTCCGGTACACCCCGTGCTGTGTCCCCGCATATATGACGGCGGGGTCGTCAGGATGCACGAGCAGCGCCCTGACCTGAGGATCGTCAGGCAGTCCGTTCGTTATGCTCACCCAGTCGTCATCACCCTCGGCGCGTCTGAGCATTCCGCCATCGGCTATGTTCTCACCCTCTCCTGCCAGTCCAACGTAAACATGAGTCCGATGCCCATTCGATGCCCCATTTGAAGCCATTGTAAACCTCCTCTTGCGATCATCCACCAACCTACCTACTCCCTCTCCCTTGAGGGAGAGGGCTGGGGTGAGGGTGACACCTCCACCCACAAATTGATACAGCTACCCAAATCGCTGTTCGCTAGTCCACCGGAATCGCTACTGAAACCCTCGGAACGTCGCTGACCGCGTGGGTGGTGTGTCCCTGGCCGGTCAGGTCGTCTGCGAGCATCACGTTGCCGGCGCCGAACCGGCGGAGCGTACCGTCGCCAAGGCCGATCTCCACCTCGCCGGACAGCGTGATGATGAACTGTCGTCGCGGCGCGACGTGCCAGTCGATGAACTTTCCCGGCTCGTCGTGCCTGAACATGACGCCCGTTGCCGTCTTCAGCTCGCCCCAGGGATACTCGCCGACGTCCATATCCAGTTCCTCGAAATGCGATTGGCCGTCTTCGCCAGTATAGAGTCGCGTAATCATGATGTCCTCCGACATTTGGATTCCGACCCTATACTACAACGGGCGACTCCTATTGGGAATCGCGGCGTGATACGACTATGGAATAGGCACCGATACGGACAGCCTCGGCTCGTCGCCGACCGTGCGCGTGGTGTGGCCCTGACCGGTCAGGTCATCGGCGAACAGCACCGAGCCTGGGCCGAACTGGCGCAGCGTACCGTCGGCGATGCCGATCTCCATCGCGCCGGACAGTGTGATGACAAGCTGCCTGCGAGGCGCGTTATGCCAGTCGCTGAACGATCCCGGCTGCGACCTGTTGAAGATCACGCCCGTGGCCTCCCTCAGCTCGCCCCAAGGATACGGCCCGCTCTCCATGTCCTGCTCTTCGAAGTGCGACTGTCCATCGTCGCCGGTATAGATTCGTACAATCATGGCTCACCCCACTGTCTGATGTGGGGGTATGGTGCAACAGGGGGCGGTGAGTGGGCGGGGGCGTCCCGACATCTGCGCTGGGCCGGAGTAGACTACCAATGCCAATCGAAATCCCAACCGGACCGGGCGGAGCGCGCCGAGGTCGGCACCCCAATCCCGACGATCCATGCTTCATGTGCGAGGTGGTGGCGGGACGTGAGGAGAAGGGAGTCGTGGACGCTACGGAGCTGACGATGACACTCGTGAACTGGAACCAGTTCGAGTGGGGACAGGTCTATGTCATTCCGCGTCGTCACGCGCCGACCCTGTTGGATCTAACCGATGACGAAGCGCCTGCGGTCATGCGCGCCGTGCGCAGAGTAGCAGACGCGCAGATAAGGGCCTACGACCCCGAAGGGCTGAACCTGATCCAGAATAACGGCGTGATCGCAGGGCAGGAGGCGCCCCACTTCCACATGCACGTTGTGCCGAGGCGCAGAGAGGGGAGCAACTGGGGCAGCGGTCCGCCTCACATCGCCGTGCTGGAAGGCAAGGAGCCGGTCAAGCCCACACGCCCCTACCGAATCACGCTGGAACAGGAGTATCAGATCTCCGAGGAGCTCAGGCGGTGGATGTAAAGGCATATCAACGTAGGTCCTGGATAACCGCCTCGAAGAGAGGGAAACATGTAGGGCGTTACCCGAGCCTAAGCGCACGACGGCGCGTAAAGGTTTTCGTCTTTGTAAGCGGATACAGGTTGACCTAACTCACGTTGGCGTATAAAGTCATGGTATATCCATGAAGTGTATATCAGTAACTCGTCTGATATAGATTCCAACAAATCGGGGTACTGAACGCCTTATCCGAAACCCCAATTACCCGTAGAGGCTTGACATGAAGATTCTCAATGACAGAAGTCAGATAGCTGAAGACAAGTTGCATCATATACATACGGATGCGCTCAAAGCGGATGTGCTTGAAGGCTTTGCCGAGATAGAGCGTGGTGAAGTGGTTAAAGTGACTCGGGATGATCTGAGGCGAGAAGTTGACAGGTGCCAGACGAGTCATACACGCTACAACTAGTTCTTACCCAGAGTGCACGAGCAAAGTTAGACACTTTCAATACAGAAGAGTACCTGTCAGCCATCAGCATTCTGTTCGAAATCCTTTCGGATCCTCACGCTGACGACGTCAGAAAATTTGCCACCAATTCGTTTCCGTATGCTTCAGGAATTATCGAGTTTCTGGCTGACGGATGGTACGTGGCATATAGGATAGCGGGAAATGGCGATGTGCAAGTGTCGAGGATGTTCCGTGAATCAGACTTGCCGCCTCGCTATCCGGCATAACGAGGATCGAATCTACCCTAAATCCATCCGCGATATGCTTGGCAGCCCGGCCAGGATTTGAACCTGAGCTAGAGGTTCCAAAGACCTCTGTGCTACCGCTACACCACCGGGCTGCGATATGTCGGAGCGAGCGTGGATGCTCAGACGAGACTATCGAAAGACGAGGGCAGAACCACCGGCAAGCATCGAAAAGCTACGGTTGGTCCCTGCGTTGGTCCGGCTGGATCAGCCCCATGTCGCGACCGGCCTGGTAGAGATTGATCGACCAGCCCGCGCCAAATGCCGTGGGCGTGATGACTCGCGGATCCTCCGGATTCCACATGCGCTCTCGTAGGCGGCCAATCGTAGGCACGCGAAAGTCGAATGGGATGCCGTAGAAGCTGCCGTGCGACTTCCGCTCACGGTAGGCGTGGACCGCGGTGGCGGCGAAGATGGCGGCTATTGCTACTTTTAGAATCTTGCCAATCATGCTTGCGTCTTCCGATGAGAAGGTGTAACTAAACTATAGCGCAGTTCTAAGACGGCTGTCAGCGGTCGGTTCGGACTCTG
>DAOUHG010000283.1:0-5161 GCA_034428835.1 Dehalococcoidia bacterium | reverse complement strand
AGGACCCTGTATAGGAATGGTGGTGGCCAGCCGGTGGTGGATGGTCTGTGCGGTGTGTTCAGCGCCGAGCCTGTCCACGCCCGCTCAATCTGAACCTCCTCCCCCCTCCGACTCCGCTAATCAATTACGTGAGATCCTTGCTGATTTGTCGCCGCGTGCGTTAGAGGTTGAATCACATGACGGTGGTTCATCACACCAGCAGGCGGTCGTTCTTGCCTCACCAGACGTATGGGTTCGGCTGCGACTCCTGGATACATCTGTCCCCATTTTGTTGCATGACGGACTCAGGTTTGTTAGCTTCGTTCACTTCCGCCACACTCCCCAGCCTAGACAAAGATTCTATCCACTGACACCCAGCGATTGACAAGTCGTGCCGTGGGGAGTGCTGCCGGATGCTGCACTTGTGCCCATTTTGTTGCATGGACTTTCAGGCAGTTTATCCGGCTACGACGGTCTGGTGCACCGAGTGGTTAGGACACCTTTCTGAATCTGATAACGTCCCGAACTGAACAAGGGACACGGCCGATGGCACAAAGTGCCGCCGCCCTGACGCTGCCTGTCTATGAGTACCTGTCTGAGACTGAGGAGTCGGTCGTGTACGCCGCCGTGGTCAGGCTGATGCCACGCAGACTGGCACGTCCCACCAAAAATGACTTCCAGACACCCTCCAATACCATCTCAGAAATGTCGCCGTGTTTGCGCAGGCTGGTCTTGATAGACTACTGCTTTCGCAGGAATGACGATACGCAACTTTCATACGACGTTCCCGACGCAGTCACAATCAGATGGTATAACTCGGCGAACTCTCGTACGATCCACGAAAGAAAGGGCATTGCAATATGAACTCTCAAGTCTCACCCTTCCCTATTCCGCTGGCAATAGGGGTTCCACAGACGTTTCCCAACGGCGACGTCGATTTGGGCATGACTCGTTCATACGCCTCCCGCGCCGAGGAGCTGGGATACCACAGTCTCTGGGTCGGCGAGCAACTTGTCGGCTCCACGCCGACACTCGAGCCGGTCACGTTCCTGAGCCACCTATCGTCGGTCACCGAGCGGATTCGACTGGGAGTGGCAGTTATCATAGCAACCACGCGCAATCCCGCCTTGCTAGCCAAGCAACTCAGCACATTGGACGTCTTGAGCGAGGGACGGCTGATAGTAGGGACCGCTCTAGGCGGCAGACCATGGACGTACCCACTGTTCGGCGGTCCGGAGGAACGCCGCGTCAGACACTTCGTGGAGAGCGTCGGAGTTATGAGGGCGCTCTGGACGCAGGAGCGCGCGGTGTTCGATGGAGAGCTGTGGAGGCTGGCGGGTGTTCCGATGTCCCCCAAGCCAGTACAGAAGCCGCACCCGCCGCTGTGGTTCGGTACGGGGCATCCAGTCGGGCTGCGTAGGACAGCGCGGCTCGCGGATGGGTTCATCGGGGCGGGGTCGACTACCACGAACCAGTTCCGCGAACACGTTCAGATAATCCGCGCGGAGTTGGATCGTCGAGGGAGAGACCCTGAATCATTCCAAATCTCCAAGCGTGTTTACATCGCCTTAGACGACGACTCCGACCGTGCCGAGCGTAGGGTGAGCGACTTGTTCGGCGCATTGTATGATCGCACGGACATGGGTTCTGACATGGCTGTCTGGGGCAGCGTGGAACAATGTGTCGAGGGGCTAATGAAAGTGGTCGAGGCAGGAGCCGGAATGCTCATGCTTGACCCCGTGTTCGACCACGAAGAACAGATCGAGAGACTGGCGTCAGAGGTTGCTCCCAAGCTAGGGCCTCCCATGTCGGGTTAGAGGTATGGAACATCTCACCCGGCGCACGGCTAGAATCGAACGCCATCCCGATCGTTAACAGCAGGCGTCAGTGGCGAAGCAGTTGGTGTATGCTTCAGCAGAACAGAGTGGAGTTATAGAGGTTGGCCGAGAGAGCGTGAGACCTGTGGGCATCAACTAGAAGGCGTGAAACCGTCAGTAACATTCTCTCGTGAGTCAGCAGACCGGCAAATACCATTGACGCGGATCAATCGGTTGTAGGACCAACGATGAACGATACTCACGATAATGCAATTGATGCGGCGAATGGCATCCAACGAGAGGCCCTTATTGGTTCGGCGCTCTCTCTACTCCCCGATATCCGGGGTATGGTCGAGGAGATTGACGATGCGCGCCGGTTGCCAGACCGACTGGTGGACAAGCTGACCGATGCCGGGTTCTTCCGCATGATGTTGGACCGGGAGTTGGGCGGCCTGGAGGCCGATCCACTTACTGCGGCCCAGGTGGTGGAAACACTGTCTAAAGTCAGTCCCTCAGTGGGTTGGGTGGTAATGATCGTCGCCTCGACAAACTTCTGGACCGCCCGGTCGCTGCCGGACGAGGCGGTCAGGGATATCTTTACGCCGGGCGTGCCTGTGAACGTGGTCGGCAACCTGGTGCCCCACGGGCAGGCCGTAAAGGTCGACGGTGGCTGGCGGGTGTCCGGGCAGTGGCCCCTCGGCAGCGGCTGCTGGCAGGCTGACTGGATGGCCAGCGGCTGTTGGCTTCACGACGGGCAGGAGCCGATCATGGACGACGACACCCCCACTTGGCGGGTGTTCTACACGCCAATTAGCAACTGCCGCATTCTGGATACCTGGTATACAACGGGCCTGCGGGGTACTGGCAGCCACGATTACACCATGGACGATATCTTTGTTCCTGACCGGCTGGTAACCCTGCACCCGCTGCGGGCGCCGAACCTTCGGCCAAGCCGTCACTACGCCTACAGTGCAATGGTAATTGCCGTGATGGCAGCTGTCGCCTTGGGAGCGGCCCGGGGATCGGTCGACAGCTTGATCGAAATCTTAGGGGCCAAGCTGGAGCTACCAAGCGGTCGGCCGGCGTCATCCAGATTTGACAAGCAGGCAGACCTGGGCGCCGCCGAGGCCCTTGTGGGTAGTGCCCGGGCCTATTTGTACGACGTTCTGGCCCAGGTATGGGCTAAAATCACCACCGACGAACCGCTAACTTCGGAGTTGCGAGGCCGTTTTCGCTTAGCCTGCACAAATGCAGCCACTGCCTCAGTCGGCGCGGTGGACCGGGTGTACGGCGCCGGGGGCGCTAACTCCATATACATCTCGTCCCCGTTGGAGCGGCTTTTCCGCGACGTACATACAGTAGCCGCGCACGTCGCCATGCGGCCTTCGACCCTGGCCGACGGTGGAGCGCTGCTGCTGGGTCAGCAGCCGGGTATCCCGGGCTTCTAGGGACCCTCTCAGCAACTGGGCTTAAGTCTGAATGAACTGGGACTGGGTCGGGGGTCAGTCCGAGGACAGCATCGAGTCCGTCTTACTGCCCTCCTTCCCCATGTGGTCGGCTTTTCCGACCTCGGACTACTACGAGGGCTCTGCCCCACGTCCGGCAGTGGCCGCAGGCTGACCTACTCCGGTTTCCGGCGCCAAGTTGACATGCAATCTCCGGGTAGCCACCATGTGATTTGACTACCAACGGAGGGAAGAACTCATGAACCGCTAGGGTAATGTTGTATCTAGTGTGGTCGTTGCCGTACCTACCGCCTGCGTCATGTCCCTTTTGCTCGGCATCCTGGACGAGCACTTCTCGTGGATCGTCGCGCTTGCCATCGCGATTGTGCCCGCGGTACTCAGTGGCTTGGCGACCCAATACCTGTACAACCGCATTGCCAACAAGTCTTAATGGGTGGCGTGATACATACCGCACCGGTACTTGCAGGTTGTTCTCGGAGCAGCTCCGTTACCGGGGAGCCGAACTCTGAAAGGGCGCATTGGTGATATTGGTGATAAAGAGACTCTCAAGCGTCATATAGGGTCGCTTGAGATGGAGCGAAACGAGGCTGGGGCGACGATAGACTGGCTCTTCACCTCTCAGGACGCTCGTGTGAAACTCAGCCGCATCTACCCGAAGCCGAAACTCTGATCGTCGGAATCGCCTATGTCAACATCACGTGGACTAGGTACTGGGTAGAAAGGTGAACAATGTCATCACAAACCACTACAAACGATGTGATGCACTCCCTGTGGATGAAGTGGAGGCTGCCGGGACTAGTCACGGTTGGCATACTTGTAGTGGTCTTGATCATGTTTGTCGCCAGGGGATCGCTGCTTCCAATTGTCATAAGTGTCATAGTGGCGGAGCTTCTGTTTCCAGTGGTCTCTTTCGTAGAAGGACTGCTTCCCGGACATAGACGTTACCCGCAGGCGGCCAGGCTTTTCACTATTGCGTTCATATACATTCTCTTCTTCGCTCTGGCGGCGGCGCTTCTCTACCTCACAATACAGCCTATATTCAGAGAGGCTCAGGAGTTCATAGAGACCGCTCCACAGATATACGAACAGGCGAAAGTGACAATAGAGGGATGGCTCGAGGAGTTCAATCGGCAGGTGCCGGAAGAGGTTAAATCGCAACTGGAAGAGTGGCTCCAGTCCGCGAGCGGTGTACTCGGCAAGGCGGTGCTCACTATTCTGACCAAGACCCTAAGCGGTATAACCGGGACGATATCCATCGTCATCGGCCTCGTGATAGTTCCATTCCTGCTGTTCTATATGCTCAAGGACAAGGAAGAACTGGTCGGAGGGATGTACTCGATTCTTCCCGAGGGCGTCGCGCGGCACACTCACAACGTTTTCAGCCTCTTCCACAGTGTCATCGGCTCGTACGTTCGCGCTCAGCTTATCAGTGCGGCTATAGTCGGAGGCTTCGTTTTCCTTGGCCTTGTCTTCCTCAATATTAACTTCGCGCTAACCCTGGGACTGCTGGCAGGCGTGCTTGGCCTCATCCCCATCATCGGCGCTATTATCGGCGCGGTGCCAGGATTGCTGGTCACCCTGGCGACGGACCCCAGTAAGTTGATTTGGGTCGCGCTTTTGTACATCGTTGTCCAGTTCGTCGAAAGCAACATAATATCGCCCCGGATTCAGGGACGTGCGCTCAGACTTCATCCCATTTTCATAATGGTAACCCTGATAATCGCCAGCGACATAGCGGGCCTGTGGGGAGTGCTCGTCGGAGTACCGCTGGTGGCAGCGGCAAGGGACATATTCGCGTATTTCTACACCGAGTGGAGGGACCCAGGCGTACCCGAGCCAAATTTGGAAGACGTGGAGGAGCCTGACTCAGTAGAACTCATGGCTGAAGAACCCGCATCC
>DAOUHG010000282.1:0-9088 GCA_034428835.1 Dehalococcoidia bacterium | reverse complement strand
TGTCCTTGGACAGCACGGCGAAGTTGCGGATGAACTGGAGTGGGTTGCGCATCTCATGCGCCACCCCTGACGATAGCTCTCCCAGTTCCGCCAGCTTCTGCTGGCTGATGATCTGGTCCTGGCTATGCTACAGCTCTACCAGCGCCCGTTCGAGCTCTTCGTTCTTCTCGTGGAGTTCATCTGAGAGCCGCCGCACGGTGTCCAGTTGCATCGCCTGAATGGAGTTCTGTCGCAGGGTCTCGAGAGCCAGGCAAGCTTTGGAGACCTCGTCCCGTCCCCACGGCTCGACGCGGTACTCGAAGTCCCCCATGCTCAACCGCCGGATCCAGACCTTATCGCGCAAGGAATTTCTGGGGGCGGCTGGCGCGGCTTTAGATAGAAAAGTCCAGCACTAGCCCCTCAGTTCATTACTGATAACTTCCTTCCCGATGTCCCGGCAGGTCCCTTTCACGGAACCGAACCGGCATCCCTCCCAACCACAGTGGCGTATACGATCGGGGTTCGGTTGGTGTCCGGGCATGTTGCTGCGGTCAGTGTTTACAACCGAGTCCCTATCGCGGTCGGCGAGGTACCCTGCGCGCCGCCGGCGACGTTCGGGTATCACCCTCTGGACTTGCGAGCCGGCGTTCAAACGCGGTGAACGCGTCGACCAGTTCATTCGCCTCGAATGCGCGATTCCGTCTCCCGATGCTGACCTGCACGAGCACTCCGGCTTCCACCAGACATTCCACCGCAAGGCTCCTGGCCTGGAATGACATTCCGACCAGTTCCTCTGCCGTTGAGACTGTTAGTACGGGAGCGGCGGGCGGGGCGTCAATCAGAAGGCTGACCGCGGAGTCACGGCGGATTCGGCCAGCTCTGTTCTGCCAGCCGGAGTGCAGCTCGCACACCCTGTCTTCGAAATGACAGATGTCCTCCACGGACCGTGAAGGCATAGGGCGAAGAAAGCGATCCAACTGCTGATGCCTGCGTGCGCCTCAGCGGAGTCGGAGAGGGCCACGTAGCGAGTCCCATGTCGCAGCTCTGTTCGTTCGTCAACATGCCGGTACAGAGCGCCATGTTATACTCGAACTCGATGGGCACTAACCTTCAGCGCGGCATGGATGTGAATGCAACAATGCTGTCAGTGTCTGTGGTTCTCGCACGGTGAGGGCAAGGCCCGGCAGTGTGTGGTCAACCCTGGTCTGTTCATCCAACGCTGCAGTCAAACGGCCATGTAGAGACCTCTGATTGGTGACAGGATAACGTGATCCCAACGCCGACAAAAGTAGAACCTCGCTGTGGATACCACATCTGGCTGGAGTACTCCGATGGCTCACGGGGTCTCGTGGATCTCTCTCGGTTCGCAGGCCGCGGAGTGTTCGTCGCATGGGAGAACCGGACACTGTTCGAATCGGTCCACATCAGTTCTCATGAGTCGATTGCCTGGGACGGCGAGTTGGAGCTGTGTGCTGACGCTCTCTATCTGGAGCTGACTGGGAAGTCTGCCGAAGAGATCTGGGACGTCAGGCTGCCTACAACCTCCAGTGCCTGAACTAGCCAGATTCTATGGGATCGTCATACGAATGAACTTCGGCGATCACCCACCTCCACACTTCCATGTGGAGTACGGAGGATCGCGAGCTCTATTTGAAATAGAGGGCCTGACTACTCTGCGAGGAAGGCTGCCGCCCCGTGCGCGTGGCCTTGTAGTGGAGTGGGCTGCGCTCCATCAGGCTGAACTGAGAGAAGCCTGGAGTAGAGCCAGCAAGTTGGAGTCTCCCGGGAAGATACCTCCTCTGGAGTGACGAAGACAACCTGAAGTCCCTCACTCCTCCGCACCTCCTGAGAAGTCGAGTGCGATCTCCTCCGGGTCGTTCAATGACATCCACCGGCACCACCAAATTCCACCGAGGGATCAGTCTACCGTCACGTCTGGCGAGGTCGAGAGAGCGACCACTTCTGCTGATGGTGCCGGAGAATCGTATCGCCTCAGAGCTGGTGCGCCCTGCCAGATCTGTATCGATCAGAAACTGCTAATGCTGCCCGCTGCACCATGGTGGGTAGTGGCAGGTGGCTTCAACATGGGAGAATTCCAGAGACAACCTTCGAATCCCAACGACTACCTGGCGTTCCGGCAGCACAGCGTACTCAGGTACGAGCGTGGGTTCTCCAGCAGCTCTGGTGTATTGGCAAGCCGGAGCAACAGGAGCGCATGACAGGTTAGTGGCAATTCTCCCGCCCGTCCCATTCCAAGTCCCAGCAACCGAGGTCCCGACCGGCAAGCTCCGGGAGTTGGTCGAGCAGGTGGTCACTGTTCAGCGGGTGGCACGCGAACATGCGAACCACGGCCTCAGCGTCGGGTCCATCCCGCCCGGCTGTAAGGGTTTCCCCACCTGGAACTTCGATCGACAGCCTGAGTATGCGGTAAAAGTTTCTGCCTCCGCCGCATGATGATAACTCTGGTTCTCACTATCGCTGTTATGTCAACAACGACCTCAGTTGAATTCTTATGGCTGCCCTAGTGCGATGAAAGTGTCAGTATCCCAATGGGCCCTCAGCCTATTCTCAGATATGAGCTGCATCCGTGAAGCCGAGTCAATTCTGTTGCGGCCTATTCGACGATACCGTACTCTACGCGCTGTAGTGCCTACCGACTGGCAGTGGTGCTTATCCCTGAATCCAGAGCAGGAGATGTGAACCACCATGGTGGACCTAGCGGGCTTTCGCCAGATAAACGATTTGGTGGCGCGTGAGGCGCGTTTCATCCACTCCCTCGAGGCGGAGATTCGCAAGTCGATTATCGGCCAGGACCGTCTGGTAGAACGTACGCTCGTTGGATTGCTGGCGGACGGGCACATTCTTCTTGAGGGCGTGCCGGGACTTGCCAAGACGCTTTTGGTCAAGACGATCGGGCAGGCGATCGAGGCAGGGTTCTCGCGCATCCAGTTCACCCCCGACCTTCTCCCAGCGGACCTGATCGGCACACGAATCTACAATCCACGCACGGGAGAGTTCAGCGTCCATAAGGGCCCGATATTCTCGAACCTGATACTCGCTGACGAGATCAACCGTGCGCCGGCGAAGGTCCAGAGCGCGCTGCTGGAGGCGATGCAGGAGCGGCAGGTCACGATAGGAGAAGAGACGTTCCCGCTGGAGGCCCCGTTTCTCGTGCTCGCGACACAGAACCCGATTGAGCAGGAGGGCACCTATCCTCTGCCAGAGGCTCAGATCGACCGGTTCATGATGAAGCTGGTCGTCGATTACCCGGAGTATTCCGAAGAGCGCGAGATGATAGTGCGGCTCACGACCGGATCTGTGCCGGAGGTACAACCCGTGGTGGACTCGGAGTATATCCTTGGGGCCCGGGAGATTGTGCGGCAGGTGTATGTCGACGAGAAGCTGGTGGACTACGTGCTCAACATAGTCGTAGCCACGCGCAATCCGGCAGTGGTCGGACTGGACGATCTCAGGAACCTGATCTCTTATGGCGCCTCGCCACGGGCGGGGCTGTTCCTCATCGCCGCCGCTCGTGCCCGGGCGTTCCTGAACGGGCGCGGCTACGTCACCCCCGAGGACGTCAAGCAGCTCGCGCCGGACGTCCTCAGACACCGCATCATAATGACCTTCGAGGCGGAGGCCCAGGAGGTCACCCCCATCGAGATAGTGCAGCGCATCCTCGACAACCTCGAAGTTCCCTGAGATGCTGAACGACGAGCTGATCGCCAAGATCAGGCGCATAGACATAACGACCCGTAAGCTCGTCACCGACGGCTTCGCCGGCGAGTACCAATCTGTGTTCAAGGGCCGGGGCATGGAGTTCGACGAGGTTCGTCAGTACCACCCGGGTGACGACGTTCGCATGATCGACTGGAACGTCACCGCCCGCACGGGAGATGCCTATGTGAAGAGCTACATAGAGGAGCGGGAACTAACGGTTATGCTCGTCGTCGACGCGAGCCGCTCCGGAGACTTTGGCACCCGGGGCCGGTTCAAGCGTGAGCTGGCCGCTGAACTTGCAGCCGTAATGGCCTTTGCGGCCACTACGAACAACGACAGGGTCGGGCTGCTGGTGTTCACCGACAGGGTGGAGCTGCTGATTCCGCCGCGGAAGGGACGCAGCCACGTCCTGAGAATGGTGCGCGACCTGCTTGTTTTCGCTCCAGCCGGTGCCGGCACCGATGTCCGGCTCGCGCTGGAGACGGTCAGCCTGCTCCTGAAGCGACGCAGCATCGTGTTCCTGATCTCCGACTTTCTCACCGCGCCGGAATCGTACCGACAGGCAATGCACTTGACGGCAAGGCGGCACGACCTTGCGGCGTTCGACCTGCAGGACCCCTTGGAGCGCGAGATGCCCGACGTGGGCATCATCCTCCTGGAGGATGCCGAGACTGGAGACCAGCGCTGGGTTGATACGGGAAGCAGGATGTGGAGGGATGAGTTCTCCGAGAGGGTGTGCCGGCTCGAAGAAGACAAAAGGGAGGTCTTCGTCGGCGCTGGGGTGGATCGAGTCAGAGTGACGACGGATGGAGACTATGTTCCGGCGCTGGCTGCGTTCTTCAGAGACCGGCTGCGGAGGCAGGTCCGGTGATGAGGTGGGGCTCGGGCACCGCTCACTTCCGTAGCCTGCGGGCATGGTTGTCGCTGGCCATCGCAGCCGTGCTGGCCGCGGGAGCGTCTGGCACTGTCCTTGCTCAGGACGCTGCTCTCCCGGACATCCGAATCTCCCTTGTCGCGGACCGTGCCGAGTTGACGGTCGGAGACCCCATCGGCCTGATTCTTGAGGTGACCCATCCGGAGAACCATGTCGTGGTGGTGCCAAAACTGGATCCCGAGTGGGGGGACTTCGATGTAAGGAGGCAGACATCGGCACGGATTGTGCAAAACGGTGACGGAACAAGGACAACGAGCCAGCAGCTCGAGGTGACGCTGTTCGCGCCTGGCATGTTCGAGACGCCAGACCTGCCGCTGTCCGTCCGTCGTCCCGACGGGAGCGTAGAGTGGGTGTCTCCCACTCCTGTCCGGTTGACCGTGGTGTCGGTGCTGTCCGGTGAGGATGAGACGCTCAGGGATATCCGCGCGCCCGCAGACTTCTCCACTCCACTCTGGGAGCAGCTGTACTTCCGCGTTCTGTTGGTAAATGTGGTGGTCGCCGTGATCCTGGTTGTCCTGGGATCGGTGTTCTATCGTCGTGCTCGAGGGAGTCACGAAACTCCTGTCCCGGAGGTGCAGCACCGGGCTCCATGGCAGGTCGCGGTGGAAGAGCTCGACAGGATCGAGTCACTGGAGCTTCCAAGGCACAGCCGTCTCAAGGACCACTACGCGCTGGTGTCCCGCGCTCTTCGGGTGTACATCCAGTCCGCGCACCTGGGGGACATTGGTACGATGGACGCCGTCGATATGACGACCGATGAGATCGGGGCCGCTCTGAGAGGTTCCCCTGTGGGCTATGAGAAAACCGTGGAGCTCGTCGATCTGCTTGCCGAGGCCGATCTGGTGAAGTTCGCCAATGAAATGCCATCGGCATCCCAGGCCCTCGAGGCTGTGGTCCGCGCCAGGCGCTTTGCCGAGGAGACGAAGATGGACCTGGAGGCGGTAACTCACCGGGACCAGCGACTCGCTGAACCGGAGGCGTCGGCGTGAGCGGCCTGAGTTTCGAGTCACCCTGGCTACTGCTCCTGTTGCCTGTAGTGATCGCTGTCGGAGTGCTGCCCTACCTGTGGCGACGGCGAGTGGGGCCCACCGGCATGAGGTACTCCGACAATACGCTCGTCATAAGCAGCGGCAGGTCGCTCCGCCTCCGCATTGCGCCGTTCGTACCGGTGCTGCGCCTCATGGCGGTGGCGCTTGTGGTAGCCGCCGCCGCGAGGCCGCAGGCGGCGGACGCTCGCGAGGTCGTCAGGGGCGAGGGGGTGGACATTGCAATCGCGTTGGACATTTCAGGCAGCATGGGAGAGACGGACTTCGTACCCCACAGGCTTGGGGTCGCGAAACAGATCATTGCCGACTTCATCGACGACCGGCAGTACGACCGTATCGGTCTCGTAGTGTTCGCGGAGGAGGCGTTCATCCAGAGCCCGCCGACCCTGGACCACGGTGTCCTGCACCGTCTGCTGAGTGATGTGCATCTCGCGGACGAGATGAGAATCGAGGACGGGACCGCAATGGGCAGCGGAATGGCGACGGCGGCGAACATGCTGAAGGACTCGAGCGCCGAGAGCAAGCTGGTGACGCTGATTACCGACGGGGTGAATAACGCAGGCGAGATCGATCCCATAACAGTCGCGACCGCTGCGGAGTCGCTCGGTATCAAGTTGTACACGATCGGCGTGGGCACGAGCGAGCCGTTGGCCTCGTCTTCCCTTGGTGAGGTGTCGCAGGAGAGCCCGCTCGACGAGGAGATGCTCCAGGAGATCGCGGACATTACTAATGCAAGGTTCTACCGCGCAACGGACACCGAGGGATTGAGGAACATCTACGCGGAGATCAATGCGCTGGAGAAGTCGGAGGTGGAGATCCTGCTGTTCGCCCGCTATCGAGAGCTTCTGGGATGGCTGCTGGTCCCGGCCCTGACGCTTTTGGCGTTGGACTTTGTCCTATCCTACACGATATTCAGAAAGGTCCCCTGAGCCGTTATGAGTTTTGGAGCGCCGCAGTTTCTCTACGCCCTGGTCGCACTCCCCGTGCTGATGGTCTTCGTGCGTTGGGCACTTGCAAGACGGAGAGAGGCGCTGCGCCGAATCGGTGATCCAGTCCTGGTCGAGCGGCTGAGCATGGCCAGTCGGACGCTGCGCCTGGTCCGTCTGTCCCTGTGGTTTCTCGGGACTGCCCTGATCATTGTCGCCCTGGCGCGGCCCCAGTGGGGCAGTGAGGTCGAGATCGTCGAGCAGAGCGGCGTGCAGATGATGGTTGCACTGGACGTGTCGCGCAGCATGCTCTCCCAGGACATGTCGCCCACGCGCCTCGACCGGGCCAAGTTGGAGATTTCCGACCTGATGACACGGCTGAACGGCGACGCGGTCGGCATCGTGCTGTTCTCAGGCGCCAGCTTTATCCAGTTCCCACTGACGTCCGACTACTCCACCGCCCGGACGTATCTCGGCCACGCCGGTCCGGATGCCATCACCCGTCAGGGTACGGCGATCAGCGAGGCGATTTACACGGCGTCCGCAGGCTTCAGCGATCAGCGCCTGAGCCAGAAGGTCATTGTCGTCATGACCGATGGTGAGAACCATGAGGGCGATCCGTTCACGGCCGCCCGGGAGGCGGCAGAGGAGGGGATTGTCATATACACGGTCGGCTTCGGCTCTCCGGAGGGTCGCCCCGTGCCGGTGTACGACGAACAGGGCTCCGTGATCGGCTACCGCCAGGATGCCCAGGGACGTGAGATCATCTCCAGGCTCGACGAGGGAGCGCTGCAACAGATCGCCGAGGCCGGTGGAGGCCGGTACTACAGGGCTTCCGAAAGGGGCGCCATCGCGGACCTGGTGGACCAGATCGGGACGTTCCAGGCCGAGCGCTTTCAGAGCGAGCTCAGCCAGAGGAAGGTAGAGCGGTTCCAGATGTTCCTGCTCGCAGGGGCTCTATCTCTCATACTGGCCGAAGTCTTGACAGACCGCCTCTCAACGTCGGTGCGAAGACGATGGTTGGCCGCATAGGAGCGCGCATGTTTCGTCCCGGTATGCTGATTGGCGCAATTGCACTCGCCCTGTCAATTGTGGCGTGTGGCCCGACGCCCGCCCAGGTGAACGAGTCCGGTCACAGCCCGTATGGAAGCGGTGACTATGCCGCCGCACTTGAGGCTTACGAGAACGCAGGAGAATTGGCACCCGAGGTGGGAGAACCGCACTACAACGCCGGTAACGCCCTGTACCGCATGGACCAGTATGACGAGTCGATGGGCTACTATGACGAGTCCCTGCGGTACTCTAGGGGCGAGGTGCGCACGCGTGGGCTGTTCAACCGGGGCAACGCGGCATACAGGATGGAGAGCTACGCCGAGGCGGTCGAGGCATACCGAGAGGTGCTTCGGATCGACCCGGACGATCTCGACGCCAAACACAATCTGGAGCTGGCCCTGAGACAGATGCCGCCAGACGACGAAACCCCGCCACCGGAGGAGGACGAGTCCTCGCCCCCGCCGCAGAGCGAGTCTCCGCCCCCACCGCAGCAGCCTCAGATAGAGCCGATGACCGGAGAACAGGCGCGACAGGTGCTGGAGGCGGTTGGCGAGGATGCGCAGACGCTGCAGGAGCGAAGAGAGCAGTCCCTGGTCTCGTCGAATCCCCAGAGTGAGTTCGACTGGTAACTTGGCATTGTTACGCCCACGGACCATACGGTGTGTTCTGGCCTGCCTGGCGCTTGTTGCGGCGACCTTGGCGTCATCTTCTGTCTATGCACAGTCGCAGTCTGGCGGGCCGCTGTTCACCAGGGTGTCGGTGGACAGCGAAAGACCGTATCTCGGGCAGCAGATTACCTATGTCGTAAAGATCTACCAGCGGTCGGACTTCACCCAGAAGCTGCGCTACACTCCGCCCGGGTTTGCCGGATTCTGGAACAGCCAGCCGACCCAGAGAGACGAGTACACAGAGGCGATCGGGTCGGAACAGTACAGGGTCATCGAGCTGCGGACGCTGCTCTTTCCGAGCGTCGTTGAGACAATCACTATTGAGCCCGCCTCGCTGAGGGCAGACACGGGACTGCCCGGAGGGTCCGACTCACTTGAGACCGAGCCCGTCGTGGTCGAGGTGCGCTCTCTGCCCGCAGGCGCGCCACCGGGATTCGTGGGGGCCATTGGCCGATTTGACATCTCCGTCGAGGTGAACGCCACCACTGGAACGGTCAACGAACCCGTCCTGCTCACCGTGAAGATCAGGGGCGATGGGAACGTTGAGGCACTACCTGACCCGGCGTGGCCCGAATTCTCGGGCTGGCGTGCCATAGAGTCCCCGCCCACTACTGAATCGCATATCTCCGATGGTAAGGTCACCGGCAGCCGTACGTATAAGTTCGGACTTGTACCGGAAGAGGCTGGCGATCTGACCATTCCGGAGATCGTCTACCCTCACTACGACCCGGAAGTCGAACGATATGTCCAGACCGACACAGG
>DAOUHG010000281.1:0-41030 GCA_034428835.1 Dehalococcoidia bacterium | reverse complement strand
CATGGGCGGCGGACTGACGGGTAGATACGACGCCAGCTCTGGACCCCCGGACGACAGCCACATAGCGTCACGACACGCACAGCGAGCGAAGGACACCTACTGGAACGAGCGCACGTTCGGTATGGTCGAGACGCTCAGGTCGATCGCGGCAGAGCTTGAAATCAGCGTACCGCAGCTCCTGATCGCCTGGACGCTGTCGCGTCCGCAGATCACGTCCGTGATCGTGGGAGCGTCGCGTCCCGACCAGGTTGAGAGCAACGCTGAGGCGACCAGTATAGACTTGCCTGCCACGGTGGTATCGCAACTGGACGCACTATAGGCTGGAGCGAACTTCATAGATGCAGATAACCCCACACGTTTACAATATGCACATTGACGACGGGGCGGTCTCCCACCCGGGAGGGTCGAACAACTACTTCGTTGGGGACCCGTCCGACGAGATGGTGCTGATCGACACCGGAGATCACTGGCGCGAATGGACGCAGTCCATCCTCGACTACTACGCTGACCTCGGGAAACCAGAGATCAAGGCGATCCTGATCACGCACGGACACGGCGACCACATTGGCGGCCTGGACCGTGTGCACGAGGCTACTGGCGCGACGGTACGCTGCCACCCGAAGCTCGTCGACCGGCTGCGCAAGGTGCTCGGAGACGATGACGCGGTGGCGCCGTTGGAAGACAACGAGGGGGTCGAAGTGGCAGGCGTGACTCTGCGCTCGCTTTTCACGCCGGGTCACGAGGTCGATCACGTCTGCTACCACCTCGCTGAGGACGGCGTGATGTTCACAGGCGATACGGTGCTGGGCGCGTCTTCAACGTCTGTCGGCGATCTGGTGGCATACATGGAGTCGCTTCAGATGCTCATCGAGATCGAGCATGAGACCGTGTGTCCCGCTCACGGTCCAGTTGTACCGCCGCCCAAGGGTAAGGGGCTGATCCGCTGGCAGTACGATCACAGGGCGCGGCGAGAGACGCAGGTGTTAGACGTGCTCAAGGAAGGTCACACAACCGCCGAGGCGATCACAGAGTCGATCTACCCCCGCGACATCAAGCCCGGACTGAAGCGCTCCGCCCAGCGCAATGTCACTACACATCTGGCGAAGCTCAAGAGCGATGGGGTCGTCGATGAGACCCCGGCGAGATTCCGTCTGAAGTGAGGTAGGCCGTAGCCAGCGACTCACCCTCGGCGGTCAGTTCCTCGATGTCCGTCAGAGACTCCTCGCTGTGGGGTTCCAGGAACAGGAACACGACCTCCGCTACAGTTCTATCCGGTATGGCGCGCTGGATGGCCAACGCATATCCTGCCGCCTGCGGGCGGTAGCGGGCAGCGGCGGCGGACACGCCGTCGGCCCTCACCGAGTCGGTCTTGTAGTCCACAATGGCCAAGCCTTCCGGCGTCTCGAAAAGCAGGTCGATGAATCCCTGGAGCGACCCGTCGCCGATCGGGATTCCGACGGGTACTTCTCGCCAATAGCGCTCAGACTCGACCGCGCGTTTGACCACAGGACTCCGTACCGCGACCCTCGAGAGCCTGATGATGTCGTCAATGCGGCCCGGTATTCCTTCGGCAGCGGCCTGAGCGCGGGAGGTCTCCTCGATTCCGTCACCTGTAGTGAGATCTATCGTCTGTAGAACGGCGTGGACGGCGCGGCCTATCGACGTGCCTGCGCGTCCGCGTCTCCAAGGCTCGTCAGTCTCCTGTTCGTCCTTGGACTCCTCCTTGGCGACCTTGACCAGCCTCGTTGCTGCCACCGTGTTGGGGCGTCCCCGGCGTCCTATCACCTCGACGCGGGTCTCGATCCACCGTGTTCTAGCCTCGCGGGAGTGTTGGGCTAAGTCGAGTTTGTCATCGCGTTTGCCGTCAGTCAGGTCGGACAGAGGGGACTGCTGCTCCGTCGGATCAGGCAGTTGGCGCCACCTGTCGTCATGCTCCTCGAACTGGTTGACGATGAACGAGGCGTCCGATTCGCTTTTGGATGAGCGATACACACTCAACACGAGATGGTCCATCGCGCGCGTGGTCGCGACGTAGAGAAGCCTGACGTGTTCGTCGTCGAGCATCGCTTTCTCGTCCGAGGCCAGTGCCTCATAACCGGCGGTCTGAAACGTCTGAATACCGCTGCCCACTTTGACCTCGACCGAATTGCGGGCATCCGGATCGTCTGATCGACCGAACAGGACCGAGTCGGCGCTATTCCGTCGTCGAGCGTTTAACCCTGTGAGAATCACCACTGGGAACTCCAGACCCTTAGAGCCGTGGACCGTCATGATGCGGACGGCGTCTTCGTCGGTCTCAGGCACCGGAGTCTCACTCACACGCGCTCCCTCGCTGCGCTGACGGTCGATCCACTCGAGGAACCTGCGGAGGGAGCCACCACCGGCTTCAGCGAACGCCCGCGCCTGCGCGACGATGAACCGGTACCTGCGCCACTGCTCGCGCCTGCGCGGGTGATCGACCGCAGCGGTCATCAGTGGACGCTCACGAACGAACCTGTCGATCAGGGCCGCGACCGACGTCCACATCCTGCGTTCATGGTAGTCGCGGAGCGCGTCCAGCCCTTCGGCTATGGAGCTGTTAATCGAGCTCGAACGCGCCAGAGCCTGTGCCGCACTTGATGCGGTATAGTCGAACCGACCTCCTGACTCGTAGTGCCGGAGCAGCTCAACGTCGGTACAGGCGAAGGCCGGGGAGCGGAGCGCGGCCACTATCGCAACCTCATCGCCGGGGTCGTCTATCGCCCGGAGGCAGTTGAGCAGGTCGCGGACCTCCTGCGTATCGAAGATCAGCGAGCTGCCCTCGAGCCTGTATGGCACGCCCGAATCGTCGAGTGCGACCTCCAGGTCCCTCAACCCTGTGCGCGTAGGCATCAGGATGCAGATGTCCGAGTACTTTGCGGGTCGATACTCCGGTACGCTGTTTTTCTCACCGGATCGGACCTGCCAGGCGTTGCGGTGAATTTGCCCCAGAGCGGCTGCGATGCTCCGGCACTCCAGCGCTCTGATCTCGCCGATTGGCGCGTCGGACTCGTCGCCAATATACCAGACCGACGGGGCACATTCGTCGTCAGTTGCGGCTTCCCACCTGTGTCGGAGGCTCACGTACTCGGCCTGCGACTCGCTGGCCTCCATCCAACTGCCGAACAGGTGGTTCACCCACTCGATGATCGGGCGGTGGGAACGGAAATTCTGGTCCAGGTGGACCGGCGTCTGGCTCATCTGTCTTCTGAGGATGTTGAGCTGTCGGACGTCAGCCCTTCGGAACCGGTAGATGGACTGCTTCGGATCGCCGACGACGAACAGCCTGCCGTCTGCCGGTGTTACATGACGCCAGTCCGTCGGACGCGATCCCTGCGGTGTGCCATCCAGAACATCCTCGGCGAGGAACATGGCGATCTGCGTCTGAATCGGATCGGTGTCCTGGACCTCATCGAGCAGAATGTGCGTGTACCGCTGCCTGAAGTGGTCGCGGACGTCTATGTTGTCTCTAAGCAGATTCCGCGCCCATACCAGCAGGTCGTGGTATCCGGCGCGGCCCTCGCGTTTACGCTCCTGTTCATACCCGACTACGAAGTCGCGCAAAGCGCTGAGAATCGGAGCCAGCGATACGTTCCTGGCGAGGTCCAACTCCGAGGCGACGTCGTCGTGGTGTTCTTGCAGATATTCCTTGAGCAGTTTGCAGGCGTTGACGCCGGAGACCGGGTCGGTGTGCCAATCGCCCTGGCGCCCGCGCGTCATACGAATCGGCATCAGTCTGGACAGCATTCCGAGGGCAACAGCCGAAGCTGAGTCCATCTCAGTCAGCCGTCGGATGGACGACATCTTGGACTGGACGTGCTGGTAGAGTTGGTCGTCTTCGTGGAGTTTGGAGAAGCCGCACAGTCGCTCAAACTCCTGTGCACCAGCCACAAGCATCCGAGCAGACTCGAATGTGGGCATCTGCGCGTCGTCGAACTCGACACCTTCCAGGAGGTCGTAGTTACTGTGGAACTGGAGCGCGATCTGGCGGAGATGGGACGGGCGTAAGCCGAGCGAGAGCGCGATAGGCAGGGTCGGAACGTTAGCGGCATCGTCCAATGCCCAGTCGAGCCACTCGTTCCACTTCTCGTCGAAGTCGAGGTCGCTAGCGACCTGGTCCATTGTCTCGAAAGACGGCGGAAGCCCCGCCTCTAACGGACGCTCACGTAGAATCGCTCCGGCGAAGCTGTGGAGAGTCGTAAAAGTCGCCCTGTCGATGTCTTCGACGCCTCTTTCGCACATTTGCCGCCATGTGGGGTCGGCATCTTCGTCGGACGCAGCACTTTCGAGCTCCTCCCTGATGCGCTCCTGGAGTTCAGAGGCCGCTGAGTTGGTGAACGTGATCGCTGCCACCCTGTCCACGGTCGTGATGCCGGAACCGATCAGGTTGACCACCCTGCCGACCATGCTGGTGGTCTTGCCGGTGCCCGCGCCGGCCTCGACGAACATGGTCTCGCGCAGCGAGAGTCGGATTCGGTCGCGTGCGTCCTGGTCTATGGGTGTGAAAGTAGTCGTCATCTCAGCTACTCGCCCATCAGTCGCCGGTAGCCTGCCAGCATCGGATGACCGCTCTTCCTGTTCCACATCCGGTCCCGCCGGGAGGGACAGAGCGAGTCGAACTCGCAGAATCCGCAGTTGTCGAAGCCGGAGTAGTTGTTGCGCTCGCCCGGGTTTGCCGGAAACACGCCGCTCCTGATGCCGGAGACGATCCCGCCGACCACCTCGCGGAGCCTGTCGCGTACCCTGTCGGAGGTTCCGTCCACGGGTTCTCTCGGCGCGAGTGCGAACGTGCCCCGCGTCGTCACGAACCAGTACGCAGACCGGATATTCTCTGCGCTCTCCAGACCGCCCTGAGCGGCGAGCGCGTACACGCCGAGCTGGAGTCGCCTTCCCCTATCCGTGGGGTCGTTCTCAAGTCCGTTGTACGGACGCGCGCTTCCGGTCTTGTAGTCGATAACGAGAGCGGTTCGTCCATCCGATGACGTATCGACGCGGTCGATCACGCCCCTGAAACGGACCTCCTCACCGCTGTCCAGCCTCCATACCGCCTCCTGCCAATCACCGCCTTGCATACCGAACCCGACCTCGAACGCGCTCGGCGTCACGCCAAACCTGGCCCTGAGTGCGGCGTCCTGCTCCAGGAAGGTATCCAGGTCGGCGAGAATTTGCGCCCTTTCGAGCTCCCACATCACCGGCCTTCCGGTGACGCCGTCGGACTCGGCCCGCGCGAAGCGCTCGTGAGCGATTTTGATGAGGGTTGCTCTGTGTTCGGCGCTCCAGGGTTCGTGCGGTCTGGGCATCGCTCCCGACGCGTCCACACTCTTCATGAACGCATCCAGAATCTTGTGGACCAGGATGCCGCGTTCGAGGGCGGATATGGAGGAGATGTCCTCCGGTGTCTCGACGGAGCCGATTCTGAGTACGTTGCCGAGGAAGTAGCTGAACGGACACACTGCCCACGGTTCAAGCCGCGTCGGGGATAGGACTCTGTTGAGATTGTAGCTGGTGTACCTGGACTCGCGGGCGACCGATGAGGCGTTGCCATCCCACTCGGTAAAGTTAGCGCTGTTCCGCGCCCGACCCAACTCCAAGGCCCTGCCCAGTGGCGCGCCCGCGGCGAACGGGTGTCGCGCTACACGTTGGCCAGTCGTCCGCCAGCGCAGCAGGTGGCGGAGGTCGTAGTCGAGAACGTCCGCGGCATCTGTTGCATCGCCATCGAGTAGACCCGACTCTGCTGAGGGAATTATGGTCAGCCAGTCCCTGTCTCCCATGCGCTTAAGTTCGGAGGCTGTCACACGCAGGCCGTTCAATTTGCTGGCTTCTTCCAGCATCCACCGAGACGGGTGCTGCTCCCGTCCCGCGGACGGGTCTGACAGTGAGACTGAGAGAGTCCTGTCGGGGGCGCTGCCGAACGCGGACAGGTAGTCGCGTCTCTCTTTAGCCCTCCTGTCCTGCTGCATCTCGAATCCGACCGACGAGCCTCCGGCGCGCTGTCGAGCAGACTCGGGGATTAGCGGATCGTCCCATGCCGCGGGCGGCGCGGCGCCTTCGATCATGCCGACGAGGTACACGGCGTCGAATCGCATGGCGGAGGCATCCCAGAACCGGGCGACGAATACGCCTTTACCCATCTCGCCCAGACGTCCGGCCGGGACCTGCAGCGCCTCGTACAGGTCCTCACGGAACGTCTGTAGGGTTGGCCGCGGCGCGACGGTGCTAGCGGCGGTCAGCTCGGACAGAATATCCTGCACTTTCTCCAGCGCGGTCAGCTCAGGTTCAGGGGTTCCTGATCCTCTCGACACGTAGTCGTCAACAAGCTTCCGTGTCCACTCGGAGAAGTCGACCCATGAGGCGTCCTGCGCAGGAGGCTGTAGGTCGTCGTACAGTCGGTCCACGAATGCGAGCAACTCCCGCGCCGACTCGGCCTGTGCGCCAATGGCTCTCAGCCTGCCCTCGGACATCTCAGACGTCATCGTGGGGTCTGAGATCGACTCCTCTTGCCTTGCAGCGTACTTCTCAAGTCTGTCTCTCCATTGCCCGATGCCTCTGACGATTCCCGCCTCTTTCGACAGTCTGTCCCACCTGCTCGGGTTGAGCCGGATCGACCTATCCGGTGACCTGACAGGGCATCCGGTCAGCCATGAGGTGACGAGGCCTCGCTGAAAGTCGCCATCGGCAAGCTCCATTAGGCCGATTAACGTCCTGCCCACGGCGGTCTCAGCTAGAGTGGTCTGGTCCGGGCCTGCTACTGGTACGCCCGCAAGCTCCATCTCCTCGGCGACGATCTTGCCGTAGTCGGGTTTGCGATACAGGACCGCCATCCGGCTGAACGGCGTGTTCCCGCGAGCTTTACGGATGACGTCCCGGATCACCCACCTGACCTCCTGGTTCGGGTCGGGCGCGATCATCAGGTGTGTATAGGCCCCCTCTCCCTCAGTGCTGACAGGGGCAGGTAAACCCAACAGACCCCCTCTCCCTGAGGGAGAGGGCTGGGGTGAGGGTGAAAAGTACGAGTACCTACCCCTGTCAGCTCCCTCAGGGAGAGGGTCCGTCACGTCGGTCTGCGGCGCCCCCAGAACAGGCGACAGCCGGTTGATCAGCGTGTACACATAACCATCAGCGACTGGGTCTCCTACAAGATCGAGCATCACGACGCAGCGTTCTCGCCTCGACAGCGCCTCGACCAGCGCGATCTGTCCTGGTGTGAGGTCCCGTGGCGCGTAGAACACGATCGCGCCGAGGTCATCGAATCCAGAGGATGGCTGGTCGCCGACAGACTGGCCGGCGGCTCGCGCGAGGTCCTCGTCGTCGTAGAACCCCGAGGTGTCGCCTCGAAACTGCCTGTACAGCCGGACTGTCTCGGACTGAAGATCGCTGCTCCTGGCGAGAGCATCGAGCGAGGAGGACGGGACGCCTCGCAGTTCCCGGAACGACTGCTTCAGGCTGTGCAGCGTGGAGGGGTGATCGCGCAATTCGCCAAGGGGTCCGGTCGCACTGGCCGCGACGGATCGGACCGCGGCGTTCTCGATCACCCGGGTAAGAGGTGTGCGACCTTCACGGGCCATGCGCGGTGCGCCGAGGAACTCAGCCAGCCTCGAAAACACCATGAACCGGACGTTCACGAATCCCGTGCGTGCGAAGTAGTGCCTCAGCGAGAGGTTGGCGTAGTTGGACGGCCCTACGACTGTCACCGGCACCAGAGGATCGTCGCGCTTCAGGCTGTAGACTGCGTCGCGCAGCCGTTCTGGCGATTGATGGCCGACGATCAGCCAGCCGGGCGTGTTCATGATCCCACGAGCGGCTAGACCGGACCCGAAGCTACTGCCCTCGTCACCGCAGCCGACGCCACCTTGGGCAGCTCGCTCAGTATTACCGAGCAGCGGTATCCTGTTGCTTCGGGAGACCCTGCCCTCACCACGAGGATGTCGTCCGGCTCGGGAACGAAGTTGGCGAAGGTCTGATAGTCCGCTGGCCCCACGTCGCCCTCCAGCACCCTGACGATCTTCAGGTCGGCAATAGACCGTCCAATCTTGGGATGGAGGTACTCGCGAACGTCGCGCTTGGTCCAAGTCCCCCAGAAGTCGGCGGCCCCTCCTATAGTGACCACCAGCTCGCCCTGCCGGACCGGCGTGGAATCGTCCCCCACCGAGTCCGACGACGCAAGGGAGGAGCCCAGCACCGAAGCGACGTCGGCAACCGTGTCCAGCACCACCTCCTGCGAGTAGGCCGCCGAGCGCACCTGCCTCGGCTCCCATGAGGCGAACACCGTGACCGCGCTCTGGTCCGGGCTGAAGCCGCGCTCGACGTGCAGTGGCAGCCAGTCGGAATCGGCCTCGTTCTCGGCGATGCAGTACGTGTACTTGCCGGGGTGTCCGATGACCGTCCGGTCGAATAGTCCTGGTATGGACGCGCAGGCGTTCATCAAGATGAGACGTATCGCCCGCCCGATGGTGGCGTTGGCGCGGTTGCCCGGTCCGAACATGTTGGCGCCTGAGTTCATCTCGATCTCGCCCACCACGGGCCCGTTGACGATTACCAGTACGGCGGCGCCGCCCTGGCTGGACGAAGGCGCTATCAGGTTGAACTCCGGGTCCAGCATCGCCTCTGTAGCGGCCAGCACGACCGGAAAGTATTCGGGGAGGCAGCCGGCCATGACCGCGTTCGCGGCGGTCTTGGCAACGGTGACTTCGCGCCTGCGCTCTGGAATGGAGCCGAGCACTTCGTCAGCCGGACGCCCGGAGACGTCCATGAACTCCTGCACGCGGTCCACCGTCGGCGGCACGACCGGAAGTCCGTCTGTCCATCCAAGCTCATAGCAGCGCTCGATGGCCTCTACCGCGTCAGTCCACTCGGCTGTTACCAGATCCTGCATTTGATTCCCCTCCTAGTGGGAGAAGTATATGGACTGGGGGCGGGGATGTCACCAAGGGCAGTTCGCAGAACGTTGACATCGTACATATGGTCTGATACTCTAACTGTCAGAACATTCGTACGCGAGGTCAGAAATGAAGAACAAGCTCTCACAACGCCAGCAGCGCATCCTAGAGTTTATCCAGAAGTTTATGGACGAGCATCAGTACCCGCCAACGGTGCGTGACATCCAGAATGGCTGTGAGGTCAGCTCGACCTCAGTTGTCGACTACAACCTGCGCAAGCTCCAGGAAATGGGGTATCTGACGCGGGAGCCTGAAGTATCTCGAGGCATTGAGCTCATTGGAGAGGGGCTGCGCGGGTCCAAGCGGGACATCCAAAGCATACCCATCATGGGCAGCATTGCCGCCGGCGAGCCGCTACAGATCCCGGATGCTCCCTCGTACGCGTCGGAAAGCCACGATACGATCGACCTGCCGTCGTTCCTCACCGGGGACCGTCAGAACGTTTTCGCGCTGCGCGTCAAGGGCACGTCCATGATCGACGCGCTGGTTGCGGATGGAGACCTCGTGCTGGTCGAGCCCGCCAGCGAGGCCGCCAACGGCGAAATGGTCGCAGCGTGGCTAGACTCCACCGGAGAGACCACTCTCAAGCGATTCTACATCGAGGGCGACATGGTTCGGCTTCAGCCGGAGAACGCCACCATGGAGCCGATCATGATCCCGGCCAAGGACGTGTCCGTCCGAGGCAAAATCGTTGGAGTCGTGCGCACCATGTAGCTGCGATGCGTACGCCGGTCTGCTCAGTGCCGAATAGGGGACTCCTGATTGGAGAGTCCCCTTTCGCTATGGGGCCGCAACTGTCGTGCTACAATCGGAAGTACCCGTATTGAGTGGTATTCCGTTGCCAGCACCAACTACGTCCCAGATCTCACTTCAGATTACAGGAATGACGTGCGCCGCCTGTGTCAGCCACGTCTCTGACGCGCTTTTGTCCGTGGATGGCGTTGAGGACGTGTCAGTAAACCTCGCGACCGAGAAGGCGACACTATCGCTCGGCGAGTCCACTAGCCAGCCAGCTAGCCCGGTCGATCTGAGCATCCTGAGTGACGCACTTAAGGACGCTGGATACGGGGTGGGCACCCGAAAGGTGACCCTCGGCATAGATGGGATGACGTGCGCGGCCTGTGTTTCCCATGTCGAAAATGCCCTGAGCGGTGTGCAAGGCGTGGAGTCGGCATCCGTCAACCTCGCCACTGAGCGCGCCACCGTTGAGTACGTTCAAGGCGTGACAGGAATCGCGGACCTCCGACATGCGGTTGAGGACTCTGGCTACTCCGCCACTGCCCTTGTCGGCGACGAGATGGACGAGGACTCGGCTCACCGGCGTCTGGGGCTGCTGAAGGTCAAATTCGCTTTCAGCCTGGTCGCCGCCGCCGTCATCATGGCGCTCATGGCGTTGCCGAATGCACACTCGCTCTTTCCGTTCAGGATGGAGTTCGTACTCCTCGCTCTGGCGACCCCGGTGCAGCTCTGGGCCGGTCTGGGGTTTTACACGTCGGCGTGGAGCGCGGCGCGGCACTTCACGTCGAACATGAACACACTTATCGCTGTAGGCACCACAGTCGCCTATGTGTTCAGCGTAGCTGTAACCCTCTTTGGGGAGTCGTCGTTCTTCGAGGGCCGTGACATAGATACGTATTTCGACACGTCGACGGCGATCATAGGCATCGTCCTCCTGGGCAGGTTTATGGAGGCCAGGGCGAAACGCCGTGCCTCGAATGCAATCCAGGCTTTGATGGGACTCCAGCCCAAGACCGCGCGGATCATCAGGGACGACCAGCATGTCGACGTGTCGATCGACGACATAGTCGTCGGTGACCGGATCATTGTCCGACCGGGGGAGAGAGTCCCGGTGGACGGCGTTGTCGAGTCCGGCACGTCCTCTGTGGATGAGTCCATGCTCACCGGCGAGAGCGCGCCCGTGTCGAAGCACCTTGGGGATGACGTTTACGGCGCGACGGTTAACGGGCGGGGAGGGCTGGTCTTCACGGCTACCCGCGTCGGACGCGACACCATGCTTTCCAGCATAGTCAGGCTCGTCGAGGAGGCGCAGGGTTCCAAGGCGCCCATTCAGCGACTGGCCGACCTTATTTCGGCATACTTCGTGCCTGCCGTTATAGGAGTGGCACTCGTAGTGTTCCTGGTCTGGCTGGTGTTCGGCCCCGAGCCGAGCTATGTGACCGCCCTTCTGACCGCCGTGGCGGTGCTGATAATAGCCTGCCCATGTGCGATGGGACTCGCCACGCCGACCGCCATAATGGTCGGCACCGGCAAGGGCGCCGAAAACGGTGTTCTTATCCGTAGCGCGGAGGCGCTCGAACGCGCCCACGCTGTCGATGTGGTCGTTCTGGATAAGACCGGCACCATCACCAGGGGACGCCCAGCCGTTACCTCGATACAAGCTGCGAACGTCAGTGAGGGCCGCCTGATGGCGCTCGCGGCGTCGGTCGAGCGCGCTTCTGAGCACGTACTGGGACAGGCCATACTCGATTACACGGCGGAGCACGGCTTCCCACTCCACGATGCGCACGACTTCGCCGTGCTCCCCGGCGCCGGCGTGACGGCCACTGTCGATGGTGTCCGTGTAGCCATTGGCAACCGAGTCCTGATGATGGAACAGGGGCTGTCCACGGATGAGATGGAACAGACCGCCGCGGACCTCGCAGCCAGGGGTAGCACGCCGGTGTTCGTCGCATTGAACGGTGTCGTCGAGGGCGTAATTGGCGTCGAGGACACACTGAAGGACGAGTCCGCCGCCGCCGTTGCCGCGCTGCGAGATAAGGGTATCGACGTTGTCATGCTGACGGGGGACAACGTCCGTACAGCCGAGGCGGTTGCTGTGGCCGCCGGAATCGACAAGGTGGTCGCCGAGGTGCTGCCGTCGGACAAGGCCGAGAGGATCCAGGAGATCATGGCCGAGGGCAAGGTCGTGGCGATGGTAGGAGACGGGATCAACGACGCGCCCGCGTTGGCACAGGCCGACATCGGAATCGCCATAGGCACGGGGACGGACGTCGCAATAGAGGCCGCAGACATAACCCTGGTGGGTGACGATCTACTTGGAGTGCCCGCCGCTATCGAGCTCAGCCGAGCGACCATGCGAGTAATCAGGCAGAACCTGTTCTGGGCGTTCGCTTATAACGTCGCGCTCATCCCGGTCGCTGCGGGAGTGCTGTACCCGTTCTTCTCCGGCTCAGGGGTCCCGGACGGTCTGAGTCCCATACTCGGCGACCACGGCTTCCTCAACCCCGTCCTTGCCGCAGGAGCGATGGCGCTCAGCTCAGTGACCGTCGTATCCAACTCACTACGACTGAAGATGTTCAGGCCGAGCGCCTGATGACATCGGCAGTCGCCGACCCGCTTCAGGGAGGCACCAAATGAGAATTCCACTGTTCAACAGAAGCGGCTCCGACCGCGCCACAGACCCCGTCTGCGATATGCAGGTGAATGTGCGTAAACCGCCGGGTGGGAGCTACGTCCACGAGGGCGAGACCTACTACTTCTGCGGTCCAGGCTGTAACAGAGCCTTCCAGAAAGAGCCGGAGGCGTACCTGTCGGGCGAGAAGAAGATACGGATGTAACGCGGCGCGCAACCAGTTGAGCATCTGATATTATCCCATGAACCGCCAGCCCCACTTCGCATTCGACGATCCGGACTCGCATACTCGGGATAGAGGACTCGATGTGGTGGTCGCACGCGCTGAGAAGGTCCGCAGACCTATCTCACCCACGACGGACGTGGGTTCAGTCTCTCTGGAAACGAAATGGGTCTGGAGGCAGATACCGCGGATGTACGCAGCGATGTCGAGGCGTGGCTGGAGTTCTTCGGCAACTACGCCAACGGCTTCGTCGGCGATGTCCCGCGTCTCCAGCGCGATTACTTTACATTCATGTGCTGGTTTTACTTCGCGCCGCTCATGTGCGACGTCCGTAATACCGCGCTTCGACAGAACGTCTTCAGCTTCGATCAACCGATGTTTGCAGTGATCTATGGTCAGAGCAACTGCGGGAAGTCCAGCCTGATAGAGACGTTGATGAGATCGATGTTCTCGTATCCGCGCATAGTTGAAACACAGTCCTTCACCCGCAGCAACCTGCGAGGCCTGCAGCAGGCCTATCGGCGATTCCCAGTGGTGTTCGACGATGTGACGTGAGACCGGTTCAACCGTCACGCGCCGGAGATCATCAAGGACGAGAGCATTCAGTTTCAGGAGTACCCGTGCTTTACCCTGTCCATGAACGCTGAGGCGCGCAACTTTCCATCGGAGATAGTCAAGCGCTGCCTGATGATATATACACGGACTTCACTCCCGGGCGACGATCCCCTGACCCGGCGCAGACTCCTGCTTTCAGTGGCGGGAATCCGAGACCGGCTGACTACCTCTCTGTATCGGCATTACCTGAATCGGGTTATGGCCGAGTTGAAGTCAGTAACCGAGTTAGACACGGACGAGATTGACGTTCTGCAACTGTCTTCTACAGTGCTGTGCGAGATATTCAGTGAGTACTGTCCTGTGATGGCGCGCCGCTGCCCGACTAGTGTGCGCCTATGACGCTTGCTGAGCACCAGACACGAGCGTTCGAGCGTCCCAGGATGGTACTGAGCACACTTCTACACCGCGACAAGTACACCAGAGACCGTCGCCCGGAGATAGGTAGCTGGACCATGTCCGGCGACCACCTTGCCCTCGTCTCAGTTGACTCCATTGCCTCCAGGCGAACGAGGGACGAGATACCGGACTGGATACTCGACGACACTTCAACGGTTGCGGGGCAGATCGCTCTGCGCCGAGAGTCGCTGGAAGACTTCTTAGGGTACAATCTGTCTCACGCGGTGGGATGGCGCAGGTTTCTGCCATTCGGATGAAGGCATGATGCTTTATTGCTCACACGAGGCGACGACATGGTAATTTCAGCAAAGAAAAAACTCTTCACCGTTGACGAGTACTACGAGATGGCTCGCGTCGGGATACTAACCGAAACTGACCGCGTCGAGCTGATCGAAGGTGAAATAGTAGAGATGTCTCCGATTGGAAGTCGTCATCAGGCGATTGTGGACAAACTGAATGCGATTTTCGTGAACGCTGTGGGCGACCGCGCTCTTGTTCGGATTCAAGGGCCCCTGCGCCTCGCTGACATAACCGAACCTCAGCCCGATGTCCAACTGTTGACGCCACAGGACGACTTCTACGTCGACGGTCATCCGACGCAGCTCGACACACTGCTTGTTGTGGAGGTGTCAGACACGTCTCTGGCCTACGACCGTAACGACAAGTCGGTAGTTTACTCCCTGAGAGATGTTCCGGAGCTGTGGATACTGGACGTGAACAGGCCCAGACTATTCGTGATGCGGGAACCGGCCGAGTTGGGCTACCGGGTAGTTATGGAGCTTGAAGCAGGCGACGCGATAGCTCCGCTGGCCCTGCCCGATTTGTCCTTCGCGGTATCAGACCTACTTAGCCCACTGCTCTGAGGACGCGCTTACAGCACAATCGTCACCACTCCGACCGCGATCAGCGCTGCCGCCCATACACGGTCAAGGTTGAACCACGACTTTCTGAGGAGCGCTAAGCCGACTTTTTCGTACACCACAATGGCGACAATCGCCATTACCGCGAACATCGCGACGGTGTGAACTCCAATCGCCGTCAGTTGCGAGACCGCGGTTGAGATGGACGGCCCCGCTCCCAGAAGCATGTATTCGGAGTGCGGGAGATCGCGCGCGTTGATTGCCGTTGCAGCGGAAGGTCCGTAACCGGGCAGGTTGAACAGCACCGGAACGAGCATCAGGCCTGCGCCGTGCGCCGACGCCATGAGGAACGACCATGACGTCAGATCCCTGAATCCCACTCGCATCCCGACCCAGCGCGGATGTGAGCTTCGCCACAGCAGCTTGTATAGTCCATAGGCGATCAGCACGCCCGCGCCGACCCATTTCAGAATGTCTATGGGGACTACCGTGCGGCTTGCCGACACGAATGCAACTACGATTGCGACTGAAACGGCATGCCCCAATGCTATCGGCGCGAATGCGCGTAACACCGCCGGCCTGCTCTGCTCCTGGAGGCCGAGCGCGACTGCGAAGAGCCAACCCATCGCAGGGTTGACTCCGTGGTATGCGCCCAATGCGGCCAGAGCCAGCCAGGGCCAGAACTCGACTATTTCCACCGCCCCGCGCTCCGGTAACCCAGATTGGTCAGTCCGGGTAGCAGAACGAGTCGGAAGAGGAGTCTCCGCCTTCCAGCCTGATCTGGTGTGGACGCTCGTCGCCGAAGTCCATAAAGAAGTCCGGGTCTACCTCGATTCCACCGTCCGGCGATGCGTTGATCTTGGTCGTCCAGCCCCTTATGCCTTCTGGGTATAGCTGCTCGTCCCACGCAACGTACAGCGAGTTGGTCAAGTAGATCCTGCGTCCATCGCGGCTCACCTCGACCATCTGCGGACCGCCGTTCAGAGGTGTTCCGTTCGGATGGGGGGCCTTCCTGACGATTCCACCGAGGTGGACGGAGCCGGTCAGCTTCGCGTCGAAAGGATCGGACACGTCGTACTGTCGGAACTCTCCAGTACCCCAGCACGACACGTACAGGAACTTGTCGTCCAGGCTGAGGTTGATGTCTGTAATTACCGGCGGCACCGCGCCGAAGCCCTTCAGAAGCGGCGGCAGAAGCTCAGGATCGGCAGGCTCAGCCGGAACCTCGATGACTTTCGTGGCCGTCCACTCGTCACCATCCTGATGCCACACGAAGACTGACCCGGACAGGTCGTTCAGGCTGGTCACGACCCCGACGAACCCATACGCTTTTCGCGGGTCGTGCGCGGGTCGGAGCTCCAGCGCCATCTGCTGCTCGGCTCCCAGGTCGATCACCTGCTTGTGCCTGCGAGTTCTGAGGTCCCAGATGTGTAGTTGATGACCGTACTGGCCGTCCAGAAGCAACTCGGGAACGATTCCCGATTCCACCATCTTGGGTGTTCCCCACTCGCTAGTGATCATGGTGTCGTGGTTAATGTGCCACCAGAAGTCGTAGGAAAGAACCTGTGGGCCGCGGTCGGCCTCCCATGCGCCCTTCACCTCGAAGGTATCGTGATCGAGCATGAATATCCCACCGGGGCCATCGCCGTCCGGCGCACCCAGGGCGTTCATGTAGATAGCATCCGGTCCGCAGTGGACCGTGTGAGGACGACTGTACCCGGTCTTCTTCTGGAACTCGTCTGCCTTGATGACCTTCGCGATCTTTGGGTTCTTCGGATCATCCTTGGTGTCCACAACGTAGATGTTGGACGATCGCAGACCGCCTAGCAGCAGGTACCGCCGCTCAACATGTGGATGCGGCATGTTCGGGCACAGCGACGCGCTGCAGGCGTTCCAGCCAAAGTGGTGCAGCTCGTCCCCGGAGCTTGGCATTTCCATACGGCCGACAATCTGCTGATAGGTGGAAGAGTTTGGGTCGACGTCGATGACGCCGAGCGCGTCCGGCCTTCCGTCGTTAGTCGGGTTGACGATCGCAACGTATGCCAGCTTTTCCTGGGGGGCGTCCATCGCCATCTTGGGCGAAGGGTAGAAGGTCGGGTCGGGTGTCCAGGTGGCCATTCAGCTTCCTTTCTTACAGCAGCAAATCAGGTTTTGGGCATTAAGTCGACCCAATTCTAGATTAAACATCAATCTATGGTAAAGTCTTTACGCTCTTACGCGAACCGGTTCCAGAATTTCCCAGCCTGTGCCAGGCACGTGTCGATGTCCTGTTCCAACAGGTGACGCTCAGCGACCAGCGACTCGGCTGCCTGTTTCACGCGTGCGAGGAATTCCTCCTTTGAGGAGTACCGTTCGCTGATAGAGGGCCGCGGGTCGCCGGACGCGCCGCGCTCGGCTTCGCTCCTTGTGAAGGGGATGGTGGCGCCAGCGTACATTAGAGGCTGAGTCTCGCCCCCGATGTCGGAGTGTCGGAGGTTCCAGCCGGTGTGGGCTGCCAACGGCACGGAGATTTCAGGCAGGGTTATCCCGGCGACCTCGTTTCCATCGGAGTTCACGTCAGGCACCAGCGAGCCGTACACTTTGCCAACGTCGGGCGGCATCTTCGCCACCTGCTCCACGTCAGCCTTTAGGTGGTAGTCTCGCCTGTGGGGCAAGGGATGCCGGCTCGGGTAGTTGGATCCTGGAATGGCGTCCATGACACCCCTAAGCTTTGCCGGTGGAACAGCAGTGCCGTCGTCGAGCCTGGGATGGCGGCTCTGCGGCGGCTCCACTCCCTCGGCGACCCACCTGTCGAGGTTATCTAGGCACGCCCTTAGCAGCGGGGTGTAGTCGATTGTGCTCCGCATGTTCTGCGCGCGGTTGACGCCTTCCCCCGAATCGGACGTGTCTGTCGGAGGCCACGTGCCGGTGCCGTGCTCGGTTCCGGTGAAGTGATACACGCGGACGTTCGGGCCGGGGTCAACGTCCATCGTGCCGTCCGGACCCGTGTGGATGAGCGACGCGTCGCCCCTGTGGTACTCGGCTGACGTGTTGGTGTAGAACACCCGCATCGGGCTGCCGCGTTCGTCCAGTCTGCGATGCAGGGAGTCCGTCACACCAGTCTCAGGGTCGGTCTGTTCGACGCTCGAAAATGGGAACAGCTGGGCCAGCATGCTGTTGCGGTCCTTCGAGTTCTGCCCGAACCGCTGGTTGAACTCGCCCCGCATTCCTCCCGCCACATTGGCGATTATGCCGTCGAGCGCCTCACGTCCCTGTTCGTCGCGATTGAAGTCGTTATAGATGTACGTGCGCAGGTAGCGTCCAGTCTGAGATCGACCGTAGGCGTATGCGTAGCTGGTGTCTATGGGCGACTCGGCGCTCTGTGACCCGTACTTGAACCAGGAAACACAGTCTCGCAGCCCCGCGAAGCTCAAGCCCAAGACCGGCGCACCGACGGTCGTGTATGTGATCTGGTAGATTCGGCCCTTCTCGAACTTGCCTTCGGTGCAGATGTAGTCGGGGTCCGCAACGTATGTGCCATCGTCCTCGATCCTGCCAAATTGCCAGAAGGCGCGGGGCACGAGACTCGCCGGGCCGTCTGGCATGTCGCGCACTTCCAGGCGGGCGGCAGCCTCGTTCATGTCGTAGGCCGGGTATGCCCTGTGCCCCTTGTCGGACAGCAGGAAGTTGTGTGTGTCGTCGACGCTCTGGAGCTGGGTGTATACCCTGCCTAACAGCGAGTTGCCCCTCTCGTCCTCGGCGTCGGGGCCGTCCATAGTAATCAACGCTGGTAATTCGGGTGTGTCGCCCTGCCAGCCGCACGCGACAACGGTGTAGCCGCGCTCCATAAGGAAGCCGTTGCCGAGGCTGATGTCCACGTCTTTGCTTACGCCGGCGTCGATTGTCGGCTGCTTGAAACTGTTGAAGTTCGGGAGCGCGACGCGATTACCCCGGTTCACTACATCCAGCATCAGCCTCCCGCTGCCTCTGGAGGGGTCAGCAGGCAGAATGATCGATACATCGGATGAGAACTCGACCCTGCCGTCGCTGTCTCTCGCCGCACGGCCAGCGTCCGTGATACGTATGTTGGCGTCATTCTCAGGATCGATCGCGAAGCGAAGAGTACCCCGAATCTCCTCATAGGGCCCGACATCTCCCCACGATCTGCCGTCGGCCAGAGGTCGTCTGAACCTGATATCCAATCCGCTAACTGGCATTTGGTTTCCTCACCTGTTCTGTTGTCTTCATCTGCGACTCTACTTCGGGCATTGGTGGCAGGTACCTGGGGACTACTACCAGCGCGACGGCTTCCAGGATCACCGCCAGCGCGATGAGCATGGTGGCGTCGAAGAAGAACCCCTGCGGGAACATCGCTATCAGATAGTCGCGTCGGGGGTCGAGCTGCCAGAGGTCGTTGCTGAAGCTGATCAGGTGAAACGCCAGGAACAGCCTGTCAAAGCCGACCAGTGAGCCGAGACCGACAAGCGCCACGAGTCCGAGCGTCACGCCCCCGCCCCATCGCAGCAGTCTGTTCAGCTTCGGCCAGAATTCGCGACGCCACACCCAGAATCCTCCTGCGATCACGAGGCCCAGAAACAGTCCGCTGATCTCTGAAACTCGATACACGCCCCTGACCAGGCTCTTCACATCGCGCATGTGCAGCACTTCACGTTCGTTGTAGAGGTTCATGACCCGGACACCGGCAACGACGATGCGGATCTCGATCAGGTCGGCATCGTTGTTGAAGTAGTCGCGAATCTGCTTTCCCGCCGAGGTCAGTTCATCGAGCTCGATTCCGGTGTATCGTGCGATGTCGTATCGGTCGAAACCGTATGAGTAAAGAGGCGGGAAGTTGATAACCCAACGGACGTTGAACGCTATCAGAAAGACGGGCGCCAACGCGACGAACAGTACCGCGATCACAAGTTTAACCGGGGTTGCGATGTCAATCGGGGGCGTCATGCGGTAGCATCTTATGGTCGAGGTCTAAGGGTGTCAACAGAGAGGTGAACGGCAGTGAAAGACAGCACCTTTCCGAGCAGCTTCGAAGGAATCCAGCGACTCGTCGCGACGCTGCGCTCGCCTGACGGCTGCCCATGGGACAGGGATCAGTCCGCCGACTCTCTTAAACATCTCTTCCTCGAGGAGTGCTACGAGCTCGTGGAGGCAATCGAAGAGGGCGACGTGGAGAAGATCGCTGAAGAGCTGGGCGACGTGCTCTTCCACGGCGCATCGCAGATCCAGATCGCCGAGGAGCAGGGAGACTTTAGCGGAGCAGACGTCTTCCGGCAGGTCATCGAAAAGCTGGTCCGTAGGCATCCGCATGTTT
The DNA here is from genome assembly GCA_034428835.1 of Dehalococcoidia bacterium. GTDB lineage: Bacteria > Chloroflexota > Dehalococcoidia > Lucifugimonadales > UBA1123 > VXRN01. The sequence continues at coordinate 21,301 of DAOUHG010000281.1, read as the reverse complement.
TCGGAGACGCCGTGGTGGAGGACGCGGAGGAGGCAGTGCCGCGCTGGGACCAGATAAAGCGCCAGGAGATGGCAGGTACCGATCGGTCGATTCTAGACGGCGTACCAAAGGCGATGCCGGCGATGGGCTACGCCCAGGCCGTGCAGGGACGGGCGGCGCGGATGGGGTTCGACTGGGACGACTACGTCGGTGTTCTGGATAAGGTCGTGGAGGAGCTTCGGGAATTGGAAACGGCAGAGAGCGATGATGCCCGTGAAATGGAGCTGGGCGACCTGCTGTTCTCTATGGTCAACGCGAGCCGCTGGATGGGAATCGAGGCTGAGACCGCCCTTCGACGCACCAACCGCAGGTTCTACTCAAGGTTCACGACGATGGAGCGCCTGGCCAGAAGCCGTGGACTCGATTTCGAGTCGCTGTCCCTCGACGCGAAAGAAGAGCTGTGGCAGGAAGCCAAGAGAGGCGAAGTCCGGTGAACCGTTTATAGGCTCGTCGGTCTCACCTGTCTCAGGCTCTTGATCCTCCACACTGCCAATAAGAACAGCACCAGCATCGTTCCGGCCGCGATCTGAGTAGCATGTGGCGCGCCGAGACGGTCCGCCAGGAAACCGGTTGTTACGCTCCCAAGGGGGAACATCCCCCATGTCAACATGTACAGGCCTGAGACGCGTCCCCTGTATCGGTCTGGGACCATGCCCTGGACTGTCGCGCTGCTGATTGAGAAAAGAGTCATCATCGCAGCGCTGATAATCATCAGATTCAGGTACGCTGTGTGGAAGATGACGTTGACTGAAAACACCGCCGTTGCCAGGACGAGAACGATCACGCTGACCAGCAACACTGCCGTCTTCCATTTGATGTTGCCCACAGATGCGAGTACGAGTGTGCCCACCGTCGAGCCGGCCCCGATGGCAGAAAGCAACAGGCCGAGCCCCTTTGAGTCCACGTGGAACACTTCGGCGGCGTAAACGGGCAAAAGTCCCTGGATCGAGGGCATTATCAGCAGCGAAGGCATGGCCGTCAGTACGAAGAGCCCGATCAGAATAGGCTCGCCCAGCACGTAGCGAACTCCCTCACGGAGATCTGAAAACACGGTCGGCAGTCGCATCGCCGGCCTGTCTGTCTTCCTCACCTGAAGGTATAGCGCGGTGCAGACCGCACATGCCTGGAGCGCGACCTCCAGAACCAGCGTGGGTCCGGTGCCGACTACGGCTATCAGCACTCCTCCGATGGCCGGAGCCGCCAGCCGGGTCACTGAGAATGCCATCGAGTTCAACGCGAAGGCGTTAACAAGGTTCTCCCTGGGCACGATATTCGCAATGAGCGACATTCGCGCCGGGTCGCTGACCACCCAGGACAGTCCCATGAAGAAGATGAAGGCGAAGATGTGCCACGCTTCGAGATTGCCAGTCAGAACAATCGCGGCAAACACGGACGTAACTACGGCCTGGTAGCTGTAAACGACCGCAAGCAGCCTCTTACGGTCGAAGTTATCTACCAGCACACCGCCTAAGGGCCCGACAAGCAGGATAGGGAGAGCGTCGAGGCCGAGGGCAAGGCTGGTCCAGAAGGCAGACTCCGTGACTTCGTATGTCAGCCACCCTACGACCACCTGCTGCAGCCAGAATCCGGCGGACGAAAACACCGTCGCCAGCCATAGGAACAGGTAGCTGGGATATTGGAAAGAATCGAACGTGTGGACCCGCGCCGGCATGTGAACGGGCTTGATATGTGGACGACGAATGTGCGGGCGGAATCGCCGTCGTGTTGCCGGGGCAGTGGGAGTCTCTATTGCGCCTGTGAACTCGGCCGCAGGAGAGTCCGCTGCTATCAGGCTCTTCACATCGGAAGGAACGTCAGTTGAGTCAGTTCCCGGAATGCCTGGGGGCAGACCGGCGACGTCCTGATTGGCTCCCTCTAACGCACCGGTCGCACCGGGTGCTGCGACCAGACTCTTCACGTCGGGCGGGCCGGAAGGATTCAGGGAATCGACAGGAGGTGCCGTCCCAATTGAGTCTGCCGGAGTATTGGACAAATCACGTCCAATACTCCGGCGAGAATGGGAAGATTCTCGTGCTTCCAAGGATTTAGTGCTCCACGCAAAAGTTCAACCAGAGTCGATCAAACGAGGCGGGGCGTAGAGCGCGATCCTTGAGTCGCGTTACGGCCTCTCGCCACTAGCTATTTTATCATATTCATGATTCCGTCTTCAGTATTTTGGACTAGAATTTTACGAACTTTGTCCAAATCTCGGACGCCTTCACGCATACTCCGTGATGCGTCCGAAGATGCGTTCCAGGCGGACGCGGTCGGCGTGGGGGAGGTAGGGCCGCTCCATTGCTCTGACGTTGGATTCCATGTGTGCCAGATTCGACGTGCCGGTGATGACGCTCGATATTGCCGGGTGGTCGGCGGCGAACTTGTACGCGGCGCTGATGACCGAGTCCAGGTCATCGTGGGCCAGCCATCCGAGCGGGTCCCTGTCCGGTATCGAATCGCGTGACAGCAGGCCGCGGGACTTCCACTCGGCGATGGTCTCTTCCAGCAGGTTGGGCTTGGGCAGCCTGATCCTGACCGCTGCCATGTTCAGTATCCCAACGTTATGCCTGAGCGCGAGGGGCAACACCTCCCGCGCCACCCACTGGTTGAGGATGCCGAATTTCAGCATTATGACGTCCCAGAAATCGGGCGCCCGTTTGAGACCGGCCAGTGCTCCATTCTGTTCGGGATCGGTGATGTATCTGAGGCTGAATCCCCTGTGACCGATCTTGCCCTGCTCTCGGAGCCGGTCGAACACGGGGCTGTACTTCTCCACGGCCATGTCATGATGCTCGGCCAGTAGTCCGTGCAGAAGCATTACGTCTATGTGGTCGGTGTTGAGCCTGCGTAGGCTGCCCTCTACTGATCGCGTCAGGTCCTCAGGGTCGGCTGTGGGGTCTCCGTCTCTCGGATACGTCCACTTGGTGACCAGCACGTAGCGGTCCCTGGGTATGCCGCTCAGCGCGTGGCCCAGGATCTCCTCGCTGTCCCTATACCCCTCGTGAGTGTCGAACAGGTTGATGCCGAGGTCTAGGCAGCTGTGGATGAGCCTGTCCTGCTCTGCCTGAGTTGCGCCGCTATTCTGCCCGAACATGCTGGGGCCGCCGGTGCCCTGGCTTAGAAGAGATACTCTGAGTCCCGTCCTGCCGAGAGTGCGGTAGTGCATCTGGAGCTACAGGCCGTGGCGACCCTGCCACAGCCGGCGTTCCACATGGGCGGCCACTGAGCCGACCATGCTGTCGGTGAGAGGCCCTAGCAGTCTCTCCATGAGGTTTCTCTGAGGCTTCATGTAGACGGTCCTCTTGGAGATTCCCGCCGCTTTAGCGGCAAGATCAAGGGCGCGTTCGAGGTCGCCGAGCTCATCCACAAGGCCGAGTTCGACGGCGCGTGTTGCGAGATAGACCTCACCGGTCGCGATCTCGCGCACCCGCTCATCTTCGATTCCCCTGCTTTCCGAGACGATGTTTACGAACGAGCTGTACAGGTCGTCGATAAGCTCCTGCATCTTCGCCTCTTCTTCGGGGGTCGTCTCCCTCCAGGGCGCGCCCATGTCCTTGAATTCGCCGCTTTTGTTGACGTTCACACCGATACCTGCGCGTTCGAGCAGTTCCTGCAGCACGGGCCGGACTGATATTACGCCAATCGAGCCTACTACCGACCCCGGAGCCGCGACGATACGGTGGGCGGCGCAGGCGATCATGTAGCCTCCCGACGCGCCCACACCCCGGATGCTCGCGACAACAGGCCTGCGGCGCGCGACTCTCTTGAGGGCGCGGTAGATGTAGTCCGATGCGGCCGCGTCTCCTCCGGGGGAGTCTATATCCAGCACCACCGCGCGCAGACGCTTGTCCTCGAGTATGCGGTTGACCAGTTTTTCCATGTCCGGCGACTTGATCTTTCCGCCGATTCCACCGTGGATCTCTACCACGGCGATCTTGTTAGTTACTTTGGCGACGATCATAGGAGGTGTCCTAGTGTTCTGTAGTCAGTGTTCATTGGTTGGTGTCAGGCTTCGGGTGTCGGGCTCCTTGGTCCCGTCGCCAGGTTCCAGCCTCCGCTGAAACGACGGTTTGGGAGCATAGTATTGGGCGTTAGCCTGAAAGATGGACGCTCTGGCCGCGCATCCGCGGGTTCCAGTCTGGGCTGATGACGGACCACGGCAGCACGCCGCAGCGTTCGGCCCACTCTTGGTAGATTCTCTCCAACTCCTGGGCCTTGGAGCGGTTTCGAGTGTACAGGTCGTCCAGTTCAGTGCGGTCGCGCTCCATATTGTACAGTTCCCAGGCGCCCCCGATTGCAGACACGAGCTTCCACTGCCCCTGTCTCACGGCCCTACTGCCCTCGTGCTCCCAGACTATCGGACTCTCGCGCTCCCAGTCCCCGCGATCGACAGCGGACAGCATACTTTCGCCTTCAAGAGGGATGGTCTGCTGGCCCGCGCGCTCAGTTGGGTGCGAGGCGCCGGCGGCGTCCAGGCAGGTGGGCATAATGTCGATGAGGTGGACGGGTGAGTGTACGATGCCGGACTCTTGAATCCTCTTTGGCCAGCTCATGATGAGCGGCGTGGATATTCCGCCCTCGTGCGTCCAGCGCTTGAACCGGCGGAACGGCGTATTGGAGGCGTTTGCCCACGGTAGATCGTAGCTCATAAAGGTCTGTGGACCGCCTGGGCGGAGTCTGGGGATGTTTCCGACGACAACAGGTGTGCCGTCAGGATTGACACCTCCGTACCTCGCGGGTTGGGGCATGCTGGCGTCTTCGGCAAGGAACTCGGCACACCCGCCGTTGTCCGACAGGAACATGATGAGCGTGTTGTCGACTACACTCGCGGAGCGCAGGGCTGCCAGGATTCTGCCCACGCCCTGGTCCATGCGGTCGATCTGGGCGGCGTACGCGGCCATGCGAATATCCTGCCAGTCCGGGTCAGCGACATCGTCCCATGGAGGGCTGTCAGCATCTCGTGGGCTGATCTCCCACTTCTCGTCAACCAGGCCCTCGCTCTTTAGCTGTTCGTGCCGGCTGGTGCGCAGCTCTTCCCATCCGTTTCGGTACTGGCCTTCGTAGCGTGCGATGTCCTCCTCGGGAGCGTGCAGAGGCCAGTGCGGCGCAGTATAGGCGACGTACATGAAGAACGGGTTGTCCTGAGATACCGCCTCGCCGATCATGCTCACCGCGTTGTCGCTGATCGCGTCGGTCAGGTAGAAGTCGTCGAGGTCGGTAAGGGGAACAAGTGTGTCCTGGTCCATCAGGGTCTTGGGGAAGTAGAAGTTGCCCGCTCCGGTCAGGATGCCGAAGTAGCGGTCGAACCCGCGCTGTGTCGGCGTCGGGAACCCCGGAATGGAAGGGGTCCACGAGTCGGGGTCGGCCATATCGTAGTCGCCGCCCACGTGCCACTTGCCGGACATGAAAGTGGAATAGCCGTCGGCCCTGAGCGCCTCGGCGATCGTGACCGCGTTCTCCTTCAGGTAGCCCTGGTACTCGGGCACTCCGAGATCGGCGACCATGTGACCCACGCCGACCTGGTGCGGGTTCAAGCCGGTCAGCAGCGCTGCCCTCGACGGACAGCAGCGCGCGGAGTTGTACATCTGCGAAAACCGCAGCCCGCCTGCCGCAAGCGAGTCCAGGTTGGGCGTGCGTATCTCCGACCCGAAGCATCCGATGTCCGAGTAGCCCATGTCATCCACCAGGATGACGATGATGTTCGGTTTACCGGGTGCGTCTTCGGGCATGTCGCGTCTCCACCAGTCTGAGTCTCGCTGGGCGCGGCCGCCCGGTTCGGAGTCTAAGAGGCAGGTAGATTGGGTGTCAACTCGTAAACAGCTCGGTATCGCGGTACCAGTCCGTCCACGCAAACCAGAACGACAAGTGTGAAGGAAGGCGCTCCAACCTCGCGCCGGACAGCTCGCCCTCAACGGCAAGGCCGCTGAACGCTGACCAGATCGTCCCGGTCTCCTCGTCCACCAGTTTTGTAAGAATCCCGTTCGGCTCGCCATCAATCGCGAATGTCAGTTCGCGACCATCTACTGTGCGATCGAAGACCAGTGTCGTGCCGGTCGGCCCGTCCATGTAGACCAGCGCTGCTTGTCCGCCGACGTCGTCGTTCACGACTGGGTTGTTCAGCAGGTCGGCCGTCGGGTATGCCTTCGTGACGCCGTTGAAGTCGACGCCGACGACCAGCGCCTTGTCGTGAAGCCTGTCGTCCTCGTAGGCCTGGCCGATCACTCCGGGCTTGTTGCTCATGTAGTACCCGTTGTAGTTGTCGTTGTTGCCGAGGCCGCCCGTAGTCATGACTTTCGTGTCGGGGTGAAGCTCCTTCCAGGTCGCCCAGGTTGTCTGGGTGACCGGGAACACGTCCAGCTCTACACCTTCGAGCTCTCCCTCCACGCCCTTTCTGAGGAACTGGCTCCAGAGGGTGCGGGTCTGATGATCGTACATTACCAGCGCGTTCATTATCAGCTTGCCGGATACGCCGAAAGTGTGCTCTTGGTCCCTGATTGTGCGGCTATACACGATAGCCGAGAAGCACAGCGGTCACCATGTCACAGCGACCGGTTTGCCTCCAACCGTGTCGTTGACGATTTCGTGTGAGCTGAGGGTCGGAATCGAGTACGCTCGATGGTCGCCGTTAATGGATAGGCCAAGCACCAGGTTTTGAGGTTCCAGCTCCGCGTCGGCCTCCTCAGCGCTTGTGAACTCCGGTTCGAGTATTGCGGGGATCGCGTCAAATGGGAGCAGAGTCACGATTTTGAGATCGCGCTCTTCAGCTTCAGACGTGACCGTGGCAGGGGCCGACGCATCTGATGTCGCAGCGCTCTGAGGCGAGGGGCTTGCCGGGGCTGCGGTCGGAGCCGGCATGGACGTCGATGTCGGGGCGGGCATCGCCGGAACGGACGTAGCCGTCGAAGCCGGCGCCAAGGTGGGAGGGGGCGCTGCGGTCGCCGCAGGTGCGGTCGCCGGCGTTGGCGCTGACTGCTGCGCCCTCGCGCTTGGCGCGGATGTCGAAGTGGGAGATACCCGCGACTCCGATGGCGGCTGAGGCGTGTCCGTCTCGCTGCTCGAACAGGCTACTGCCACGGCGATCAGGCAGACAGCCACCAATATGGCTATTTGTGATGTGGACATGTATTCAAGGCTCCCGATTTAGTGGCTCGGTATGCCATTAGATGCGGGTAAGATCGCATACGGTTCTGTGATCAGAGTCAGCCAATTTGACGGGGGCACGGCCCCCCCACCGCTCCTCATGGGAAGCAATAAGGCCCTTCAGGTCTTCCTGGTAGGTATCGCTCCTGATCGGCTCGGTGGTCATGATCAGCGCGTCCTCCCGGTTGTCGGAGTAGTAGCCCCTTCGCACACCCCGCTCCGTAAAGCTGTACTTCTTGTACAGGTTCTGGGCCACATAGTTTGAGACCCGCACCTCTAGAGTTACCACTCGCGACTCCATTTCGATGGCCTGCTCGATTGCGGAGATCAATAGCAGCTCGCCCAGACCGAGGCCGCGATACTCGCTCCTGACTCCGATGGACACGATATGGGCCTCATCGACCATGTACCACAGTCCCACGAACCCAACGATGAGGTCCTCTCCGGGCTGCCACGAGGGGTTGCGTCCTCTCCACATCTGGCGCGCCCCCGTCATCAGACGGTTGAACAGGGGGCCGTTGCGCCCTTCGGCGGGTGTGTCCGGAAGCGACGGCAGAGGAGGGCCGCCACCCGAACTCTCTGCGTTTCGCGACAGGACGAGATACCGCGCGATCCTGTTTCTCAGCTCTCGTCTGAACGACGTGGGGGGGAAGAGTGTTGGGAATGTATCCTTCTCGACCTCGGCAGCCTGTCCAAGGTCGCGCTCCTCCATGGGGCGAACGGTAAACGGACGTGCCATCGGCGGCGATTGTCTTGGGACTGGACCCACGGAGCCAGAGTTAGCCGTCGCGCAGATGCGGGTGCATGAAGAACCGCGCGGACTTCAGCGTGTTGTTCAGAAGCATTGCGATTGTCATAGGTCCCACGCCGCCTGGAACAGGAGTGATCGCGGACGCCTTCTCCTTTACCGGCCGATAGTCCACGTCGCCAACGAGCCGATAGCCGCGCCTTCGTTCTGGGGCGTCGATACGGTTGATGCCGACGTCGATTACGACAACGCCTTCGCTGACCATGTCAGCGGTCAGGTATCGGGGCACGCCTATGGCCGCGATAATGATGTCGGCCTGTCGGGTGATGTTCACCAGGTCGCGTGTGCGAGTGTGGCACACCGTCACGGTAGAGTTCGCGTCGCTGGCCCGCTGCATCAGAAGGTTCGCCACCGGCTTCCCGACGATGTTTGATCTGCCCAGCACCACGACGTGCTTGCCCTCGGTGCCGATCCCGGATCGAACGATCATCTGCTGGATTCCCGCGGGCGTAGCGGGTACGAACCGAGGCCGGCCGGCCGCGAGCAGGCCCATATTGAAGGGATGAAGCCCGTCCACGTCCTTGTCTGGCGATATGGACTCCATGACGATGTTCTCGTCCAGGTGGTCCGGCAGGGGGAGCTGCACCAACATTCCATGAATGCTGCTGTCCTCATTCAGCCGCTGCACCTCGCCCAGTACCTCGTCCATGGACGCCGTCGCCGGGAGCATGACCGACTCGGACACCATTCCCGCCGCCTCTCCCGCCAGACCTTTGTTGCGCACGTAAACGGCGGAGGCAGGATCGTCTCCGACAAGCACGACCGCAAGTCCGGGAGCGACGTCGTGTTTGGCCTGCATCTCTTCGACACCTTCGGCGACCTCGGCCCGGATCTCTTCGGCCAGGCGCGTTCCGCTGATTACACTTGCGGTCATCGGGCGACTCTCCCTTGTCCAGAATCAGGCGCCTCAATTATAACTGGGCAGCCGAGCGCTGGGTATATGATGGCTGGGCGTTTCACGCAGAGACCGCCTACCAATTTGATACAGGCTCCCTTCTTGAATTCCTGCTGTTCATGCGCTGTCGGCCTTGTAGGATTATATTAAAGGCATCCGGCGAGCCTAGGTAACTTGCAAAAGGAGACAAGTGCAAAACTCCGTCGGAAGTAGTCTCGTCACTCCCGCGAAAGCGGGAGTCCAGTATGGTGAACGGTAGTTGCTGGCCTGTGGATTCCCGCTCCCCATTTCCACCGGGACAAGCTTCGCGGGAGTGACGGGTAGGAATTCGGAGTTTTGCACTTCTCTCCAAGAGGAGCGTTCGTAGGGAGTGATGAAGTTGTTGAAGCACGATGGACGTTCGGTTGCGTTGCTTCTGGCTGTTGTGCTGGGATTGATCGTCCTGGCCGTAGCCCTGCCGGTGACGGCGCAGTCTCAAGAGTCTGATGACCCACTCGGGCCGATGTGATAGCTGTCATCCGATGCTATCTCTTCGGCCCCCTACTCAACTTCTCGGTGTCGGCTAAAATTCACGGCGGCTCTCAGGACAACCTGCATCTTCACGATGCAAAGTGGACCATAGCCAACAACTATCTGACTCTGAAGCTGGAGGACGCTCCGAGCGGTGTGGACCTGGCTCACTACGATTATCGAGTCAAAGCATCTTCCGGGACCGGCGTCCAGGCCTCGAGTGGCCAGATTACATGTAGAAAGCCATGGGGAGCCGTAAACTCCGACTGGTTCAACGCCACGACAACGCCAACCGATAACTACAGCGGCGTCTTCCTGTTGCGATGCGGCTTCGGGGACGGAACGACGAACCTGGAGATATGGCTCAGGCACCGTGCCGCCGGTCAGGTGTTCTCAAGCGCCTTCTATTTTGGTGTGATGAGACAGCCGTGGCATGATGAGGACCATAGCATCACCTACCGGATCGCCTGTATGCCCGCTCCTACGACTGACCTCGACTTCGTGGTCGGAATAAGAGAGGCGGCGCAAGCATGGACCAGCGCGAACGCCGGCATCTCCTTTGGTAGGGCGACCGTCCCATGCGACAGTCTGCTGCCGGAGACGGGACGAGTCACCGTCAAACTGTTGCCTACGGGTGCGGCCGATAGGTGTGTTGGCGGTATTGCGTGCGCTTTCAATATTCCGGACTCGAATTACCCCCATCTGACGACCAGAGAGATCCTCATCAAGGAGATGCCAGAGACAGGCCACTCGTGGACAACCAACAGTATGATGATAGAAGACTGGGAATACTACCTGCCCGCGACGATGATGCACGAGTTCGGACACACAGCAGGACTGGGACACAGTGGAAACCCCAGCGACCTGATGACATCCGCGCCGCCGGATGGCGAGATTATCCAGACGCCACCGTCGAACGACATATCCGCGATGCGAGTCGTCAACACGAGCCACACTCACTGAGGTGCACACAATGTTCATGAGCAGGGTACGAGCGCCTATACACAAATCGCCCAGAATATACGTGACGCTCCTTTCTCTCACGGCCTGTGTTCTGGTCCTGTCGTCGGGCTGCGGGAAAGCCACAGCTTCTGTGCCCGCGCCCACTTCGACGACTGCGCAACCTACAATGATAGATACATCGCAGCCCTTTGTCCCACCGTCGTCTCTGGACGAGCTCATCTTCATATCGGACGTCATCGCGTGGGTCAGACTGATAGAGGCCCAGCCCGGCACCGAGTGGATAAACTACACGGACAATCCTGGAGATTTGCCGATATTTGAGTTCCGTTTCCAGGCCATAGAGTACCTGAAAGGAAGCGGAGACAATGAGTTCATGGTCAAGGTGCCCGTGGTGAAGTGGCAAGTGAGTGACAGGGATTCCGCGGAGAGTCTTGCCGAAGATGCGTTCGACGCGCGTGATCGCAGCTGGGACAACCGGGAAGCGCTTGTGTTTTTGAGAGCGGAACCTGTCCTGTACGGTCTCCCTCCCGTCACGGGCGCTTCGGACCAAACGACATACCAGTTCATTGGGCCAGGTTTCAATGAATATCCGGTTGACATACATGAGTACGCTATCATGAGCAGCTACAATAGGGCGTGGCTGCCATCCAGCGCTCCGAATGGAGCGTCAGGCGCCGTCGGCTCAGTAGAGCCGGAATACTTCACGGAAGCGCCGCCCTCCCAATCTCAGGGCGCTGCCGGCGTTGTATCCGCGAGCGCGCCCACCATCTCGCTGTCCGAGATCAAGAGGCGAATCAAGGCGAACGATGACCTGCTCACCGCGAATCGCGATGTTCCGGGTTACGAGGAGTGCATCGAATGGAAGCTCAGACACGACGCGGAGATCCAGAGTGGGCACATCAGGGCATTCTCTGTGGATGCCAGCATCCCATCCGGTCGGAGTGAAGGACACCGACTCTCTTCGAAATATGCAGAGTCACAGTACTACTCAAAGTGGTGGACGACGGGTCCCGATTCCGATCTGTTCATCCTCAGAATGGTGGAGGACCCTGACAACGACCCCTCCACTGGTTACGAGTGGGAGCACGTTACCACTCGCCCAATACCCCGTGGCGTGTACAGGGTCTTTTACAGTGTTCAGTCAGCGCCGTGGGTGCCCTGCAATTACAATCCTGATGAATCGACAGATGATCTCAAGGACCGCAGGGAGATAGTCGTCGTCGCAACGGCGCCTCCCGGAACTTTGCACGAAGCATTCTTCGACCCGATGGACATAGGATCAGCCGTGGGCTCGGACACCGATAACGGTGTGCTCGATCCGACCTCCTTCACCCTGGAGGGCGTCGGAAGCGTGAACATAAACCGCATCGACTGGAAGCTCGGAAAGGTCGAGGTCGAACTCGACCCGCACAGCGCGAGCGGTTTTGCTAATCATCACATTGACTTCATAGCCCTGGACGGCTCGGTGACGCTGAGACTGGACTTGAATGACGCTGCCGAGGTGGAACAGGATGGGACACGAGCGCTGGCGTGGAACGTCTGCGCCCAGCCGTGGGAGAGCGGAGACCTGCTGATGCTGCGCATGAGCGAGAGCGGCGAGGACCTCATCGGTGTGACCAACAACGGGCCATGCTCTCCGCCCGCACCGCGGAACCTGGCGGCCACGTCCACCCACGACTCGGTAACCCTGACATGGGACGCGCCCGACGGTGCAGCGCCGACCGGATACCGGATACTGCGCAGGCAGCCCTCGCAGGATACTTTTATCGAGGTTGAGGTCGCTGCCGATGTCACGACGTACGTCGACACAACCGACATTCAACCCGGCACCAAGTACATCTACCGCGTGCACGCGGTGTATCCCGCCGGAGTCAGCGAGGTCGCGCGCGTCACGGGCACGACACTCGCCGGGCCGTGAAGGAACAGGATCTGCGAGAAGGTTCTGAGTAGCAGTCCCCATTGGCCCACCGGCACTCTATTAATCCCGTTATCTCCTTGATGGGAGATGCTTGAAGCTGTTTCGATTTTGTCGGCGCGCATCTTGCGGATGACAAAGCAGCGATTGCCATCATTTCGGCGGAGAGCCGGTCTTGGACTTGATCCAAGACCGGAACCCATAAGGGTGGTAAGATCAATGCTCCTGACTACGACGGCTGCAAAACTCAAACAGGCTCCACAACCACACATCTATCGAGGCCGGAAATTGCTGATTGCGGGCGTGGACATTATCGAGATTCACAGGATCAAGCGCGTGTTCGAGCAGTATGGCGACAGGTTTCTGCGTCGCATCTACACAGACCGAGAGATCGCGTACTGCCGAGGACGCGCGCCGCAGCTCGCCAGCCGATTTGCCGCCAAGGAGGCGACCATGAAAGCCCTGGGGACGGGCGTGCGCGGCATCCGGTGGCGGGACATCGAGGTGGTGCGCGGCCGCGGGCAGGCTCCAAGGATCGAGCTACACGGTACGGCGCAAGCAAGGGCAGACCGTCTTGGACTTACCGACATCGCTCTCTCCCTCAGCCACTCAAGGAAGTTCGCGGTCGCATCCGTAGTCGGAAACAGCGAGAAGGGCAATATTTTGTGAGTCAGGTGTCAGGCTTCGGGCATCAGGAATACTGCAATCTTCGCGGAGGCTGAACATGAGAATTGGACTCTTCATCGGAACAATGGGCGCAGCCGACACTCTTCAGGGCCAGGTGCAGCAGTCTGCAGATGCCGAGGCTGACGGCTTCGATAGCTTCTGGACGGCACAGGTGGCCGGCGTGGATGCGCTGACCCTGCTTGCGCTGTCCGGCCCGGCGACACAGACCATAGAGATGGGCACCGCTGTCGTGCCGACCTATCCCCGGCACCCGATGGCGCTCGCCCAGCAGGCGCTCACCACGCAGGCAGCTACCGGCGGGCGGCTCCTACTCGGCATCGGTCTGTCCCACAGGCCGGTGGTGGAAGATCGCTGGGGAATGTCCTTCCATGCGCCCGCGCAGCATATGGACGAGTACCTGACTGTGCTCCAGTCCCTCATGTCCACGGGCAGCGTGGACTTCCACGGCGAGCACTTCAGCGTATCCGGAGAGATAGCGCGTATGACGGATACTCCGCCATCCGTGTGTGTCGCCGCGCTCGCCCCCCGGATGCTGCGCATGGCGGGATCGCGTGCCGACGGCACGATAACGTGGATGGTCGGCCCACGCACGCTCGACACCCACATCGTGCCCAAGATCACGTCTGCGGCTGAGAGCGCCGGACGACCTGCTCCCCGGGTCTGCGTTGGACTCCCGATCTGCGTTACCGACGACAGGCAGGCGGGATTCGAGACCGCGTCGGGACACTTCGGGCGCTACGGCGGCCTGCCCAGCTACCGGCGGATGCTGGATATCGAGGGTGTTGAAAGTCCAGCCGAGGTCGCGATCATCGGTGACGAGGCCGAGGTCGAAGCCAAGCTCAAAGCCCTTTCGTCTGCCGGAGCGACTGAGTTCCTGGCCTCGATCTTCCCAGTCGGCGACGACCCGGACGCCTCGGTCGCCCGAACGCGGGAGCTTCTCAAGTCGCTCGTGGGTCGGGTGTGATTGCTTGAGGATAGTCACCGCCGGTGAGATGCGGGCCATCGAGGAACGATCCGAGGAGGCCGGTGTCTCGACGGACACGCTCATGGAGAACGCGGGCCTCGCCGTCGCCCGCGCTGCACGGCGCCTGGCTGGGCCGCTCACCGGTGTACCGGTTGTCGTTCTGATCGGTCCCGGCAACAACGGAGCCGACGGTCTGGTAACCGCCCGACATCTACGTCGATGGGGCGCGAGGGTCACCGCGTACGTCTGCCGTGACCGAGGCGCCCCGGACCCCAAGCTGGAAGCTGCTCGTGATGCTGGTGTGGAGGTAGTCGCGGTCTCGGACGACCCAAGTCTTGATCGCCTGACGTATCTGCTCGACTCCGCTCATCTAGTGATTGACGCGATACTGGGCACCGGCAGAGCGAGACCAATCGAGGGTGTGTTCAGAGAGATACTGGGTGTCCTGTCTGCCACGAGGAAGGACACCCGCGGCGCAATGCTGCTCGCGCTGGATTTGACTACGGGCCTGAACTGCGACACTGCCGACATGGACCCGGCATGTGTCGCCGCTGACGTTACCGTCGCATTGGGCTACCCCAAACGAGGACACTTGGACTTCCCGGGGGCGGACTATGTCGGACGCCTTGAGGTGGCTGACATCGGCATTCCGCCCGGTCTCGACGACGACGTACACATTGGCGTGCTCACCTCCGAGTGGGTGGGAAGCGCGCTTCCCGAACGTCCGGGCGACTCCCACAAGGGCACTTTTGGCAGGACGATGATCGTCGCGGGGTCCCGCAGCTTCCTGGGCGCTGCGTACCTGGCAGCAGCGTCTGCCGCGCGGGTGGGTGCGGGCCTGGTCACGATAGCCATACCCACCAGCCTCGTCTCATCGGTCGCGCCCAGAGCCGTCGAGCCGACTTTTCTGCCTCTGCCGGAATCCAGCGAGGGAATAGTATCTCCCGATGCCGCCGACCTCGTGCTGGAAGCCATAAGTGGGTATAGCGCACTGCTCGTCGGCTGCGGACTGGGGCAGGCGGAGGACACGCGGGCGATGGTCGAGCGGCTTCTGCTATCGGGAGTCGATCTTCCCGCGACCGTAGTCGACGCGGACGGGCTGAATACGCTGGCCCGAGTTCCAGATTGGAACTCTCAATGGGCCGCGAATGGTGTGCTGACACCTCACCCGGGGGAGATGGCACGGCTAATCAGCGGCTCGAACTATGGCGACGACACGAGCAGACTGGACCTGGCGCGTGCGGCGGCGCGGGAGTGGGGCAAGACGGTAGTGCTGAAGGGTGCGTACACCGTCATCGCCCACGCTGACGGCTCTGCGCAGGTCTCGCCGTTCGCCAATCCGGGGCTCGCCACCGCGGGAACCGGGGACGTGCTCGCGGGAGCGATAGCGGGTCTGCTGTCGCAGCGACTGGAGCTGGAGACGGCCGCGTCTCTCGGCGTCTACCTGCACGGGCTGGCGGGGGAGTCCGCACGGAATCGGCTGGGATATACTGGCATGATTGCGAGCGACCTGCTTCCGGCGCTTCCAGTCTCGATAGCAGACCTGAGGTAGAGGCTCTATTGGCACAGCTACGCGGCCCTGAACGCGCCCGCTACGTGGCCAGCATGTTCGCCCGTATCTCGCGGCGTTACGATCTGCTCAACACTGTCATGTCGGGCGGACGTCACCATGCCTGGAGACGGAAGGCAACTAAGATGGCGGTGGAGGGACTGTCTGGCAGAGCGCTGGACGTCGCGACAGGCACAGGTGACTTCGCCTTCGAGCTAGCAAGTAGAGTTGAAGTTACGTCCGTCGTGGGGCTGGACTTCACACGCGATATGATGACCCTCGGCGTGCGCAAGGGGTTGCGTCAAGGTGTCGGCGAATCGGTGTCGTTTACCGAGGGCGATGCGCACGAGCTGCCGTTCGCCGACGACAGCTTCATGTGCGCGACCGTCGGATTCGGCATACGTAACTTCATAGACGTGTCCAAAGCGCTTCGTGAGATGGCCCGCGTCGTTGCGCCCGGCGGCAGGGTGATTTCGCTGGAGATCGTCCGGCAGGACGGCAGGGATCCTATCAGCGCCATGGCGCGCCTGCACTTCCGGTACGCTACTCCCTGGCTCGGCGCTCTGCTGGCCGGAGACCGCGAAGCATACACGTACCTGCCGCAGTCGGCGCAGGGGTTCATGTCCGCTGACGAGCTTACCGGCGCCATGACCGATGCCGGACTCAAGGTCACTCACTGCGTGAAACTCGCGCTGGGGACGGTCGCCATCCATGTCGGTCAAAAGTGCTAGGATATACGCGCGCATCATCAGGAGACACAGCGAATGACCACCAACGTAGATCCAGGACTTCAGAGCGTAATAGACAACATACAGATGATCGCGGCCTCAGAGGGCGGGTCCATTCGATTCATAGATTCCCGAGGCGGCAAACTCACGATCGAGTACACCCCCGGAGTAAACGAAGAGTGCCCTGAGTGCGTCCCTACGCACGACCTGATCGAGATGATGGTCAAGTCGTCCACCGGCATCCTCGCGCCATACATCAGCGAGGTCGAGGTTAGGTAAGACACACTCCGCGTGGAGACGCCGGCCTACCTGCTCTCGACCAGCCGCCCGGACAGGTACTTGTGAATGGCGCTGGACAGAAGGGTCTGGTAGGGGATGCCTTCCTCTCTGGCCTTGGTGTGCGCCAGGTTGAAGTCGCGTTCGGTAATTCGTAGATTCACCCGACGAGTCTTGTTGAACGTGTTGCGAGCGGCCCTGCGCGCCACGTCGATCTCACGCTCAGCGTCTGGCGCTCGAAGTGTTCCAGAATCTCCCGCTCTTCTGCGTTCAGGCCAGTCTCCCTCAAAGCCCCAAGGCCTTTGTCGTACTTCTTGGCTGCACCCGTTCCGCGATCTGCTCCCCTGCCTGGATCTCAGCCACGCGCAGTTCGTATGTACCTTGGAGATTCTGCCACAGTTGCGGCGTCGTGCCGAAATATCGGGACAAGCGCAGGGCCGAGTCGGCAGTTATCCCACGCTGCCCATTCAGGATTGCGGTGATCCGATTTGTGGGAACGTCGAGCGCTTTGGCCAGAGCATTTGCCGACATCCCAAGCTCCCGAAGTTCTTCGCCCAGTATCTCTCCCGGATGTACCGGCCTCATACCGTTGCTGACACTCATCACCGGTCTCCTCATCGATGGTAGTCCACTATCTCGACATCGTAAGGACCATCGCCTTCCCAGCGAAAGCAGATGCGCCACTGGCGATTGATCCTAATGCTGTATTGGCCCATGCGGTCCCGGATAGCGATTCCAGCCTATTGCTGGGCAACCCAGCAAGGTCGTGAAGAGAAGCAGAGTTGTCCAATACAGTTAATCTGCGCGTCGCCCGATCTGCAAAGCCTTGGAAGGCCCGCACCGGACGGCCCTCAAAGAATCGTTCAGTTCTCCGATCCTTGAAGCCTCGTATCATTACGACTTACGTAAATAGTATATGTCGATACTCTACTACCGTTCCCCTCAGACTGACAACCAAACTGTTCACTTCGGTACTTCCAGCTTCCTAGAGGCATGGATCAACGACTCCGCAGTTCGTGGTTGGTGGTTAGTGTCCGGGTGATGCTGCCTACACTAGCTCGAGGTACTTCAGGCCTGAGCCGGTGTTGAGGAGCAGGATTCGCTGATCGGCCCCGAGCTGTTCGGCAGCCAGCAGCTTCTCAAGCGCGGCCGCTGTGGCCGCGCCCTCGGGGCAGATAAACATGCCCTCCAGTCGCGCAACCTTGCCCATGTAATCGAGGATTTCGTCGTCGCTGACTGTCAGCGCGCCGCCGCCGCTCTCCCGTATGGACCCAAGGATCAGGTAGTCCCCGATTGCCGACGGCACCCGGATGCCAGCCGCGATCGTCTGAGCATCCTGCCAGGGCTCCGCAAACTCCGTGCCCTGCTCGAACGCTCGCACTATCGGAGCGCATCCCTCGGACTGCACCGCGAACATCTTTGGTCTCTCGCTGCCTATCCAGCCCATCGCCTCCATTTCGTCGAACGCCTTCCACATTCCGACGATTCCGGTACCTCCGCCTGTCGGGTAGATGATCGCGTCCGGCAGCGTCCAACCGAGCTGCTCCGCGATCTCGTAGCCCATCGTCTTCTTGCCCTCCACTCTATAAGGCTCCTGAAGCGTGGATATGTCGAATAGCCCCTCTTCTGCGGCGCGCTCGCGGCTCATGACGCCGGCGTCGCTGATAAGGCCGTCGATCAGGGTGAGCTCGCCGCCAGTAATGACGACCTCTTTCCGGTTCGCTTCGGGCGCGTCTCTGGGCATGACCACGTAGGAGTCGATGCCGCCCTTTGCCGCGTACGAGGTCATCGCGCCGGCCGCGTTGCCCGCCGACGGCATCGTGATCTTGGTGATTCCGAGCTCCTTGGCCTTTGAGACGGCAGCCGACAGCCCCCGCGCCTTGAACGACGCGGTGGGATTGACGCCCTCGTCCTTGATGAGCAGGTTGGAGCAGCCCATCGTAGGTCCAAGCCGCTCGGCCTGGAACATCGGCGTGAACCCCTCACCGAGCGTGATCACGTTCGCTTCGTCACGTATCGGCATGACCTCGAAGTAGCGCCACATGTTCGCAGGGCGCTCCTTGAGCATGTCGCGGTCCAGGGCCGAAGCCGCGCCTTCGAGGTCGTATCGCGGATACAGGACCTTGCCGCACTCGGCGCAGAGGCGCTGCGGCTCGTCAGCCGAGCACTCGGCGTGACAGTAGGTGCATTCGAGGTTTGTCAGGTAGCTGCGCATATCTCTTCCAGTCTTGATTCGTTTGGGAGCAATTTTTAGGTCGCAGCCTCTTGTGGCGGATACTTGTCCAGCCACCACCGCGCGATCTCGGTTCGCCGCGCGAACCACACATCCGGGAACCCGGTCGCGTATTGCAGAAAATCCCTCAGCGCGGCTGCGCGAGACGGTCGGCCGACGATCCGGCAGTGCAGTCCGATGTTCATCATCTTCGGAGACTCGGACCCTTCCTCGTAGAGCAGGTCGAAGGTGTTCTTGAGGGTCTCGTAGAAGTCGGAGGGGCTGTTCATGCCGCCTCGCCAGAAGCGCGTGTCGTTGACCTCGAGCGAGTAGGGGACGACCAGCCACGGCTTGCCGTGGACTTCTACGTAGTAGGGTATATCGTCCGCGTACGAGTTCGAGTCGTATAGGAACCCGCCCTCTTCGACGACCAACTCGCGGGTGTTCAAGCTCGGGCCGTACCGGGTGTACCAGCCGAGCGGGCGCACTCCCGTCGTTCGCTCGATAGACTCGACCGCCTTGCGAATCGCCTCGCGCTCGGCGTCGCGGTCCATCCGATAGTACTCTTCCCATCGGAAGCCGTGCCCGAAGACCTCGTGGCCCTGATCTACGATTGCCGGTCCGACCTCCGGGTTGCGTTCCAACGCGAGGGCGCAGCAGTAGAACGTCGCGGGCACGTCGAATCGCTTCAGCACTCTCATGACCCGCCATACGCCGACACGACTGCCGTACTCGAAGAAGGACTCGTTTGCGAGATCGCGCTCGTCAAGCGGAAGTGGAGAGGGAACTTCACTGTTGCTCTCGCGATGCGGGTCGCCGTCCAGCAGCGAATACTCGGATCCCTCCTCGTAGTTCACCACCAATGAAATGGCGATGCGGGCGTCGTTAGTCCACTCGACACGGGGTGGGTGCTGGCCGTAACCGATGAAGTCCCGAGGGGTGTCGCTAGATGCTGGAGTCGTCGTCTGAGTCGTCCTCTTCTACCTGACCGGTCACTTCTCGCAGGAACTGCTCGACGCCAGGAGCCAAGTTCTGCGCTTCTTCCTCTTCTTCTTGCTGTCCGCCTTCTACCAGCACGCGATCATAGTAGGATTCCAGTCTGCCGATGAGTGAACGGACCTCTGGATTATTCTCGACCGCCCGGTTGACATCCTCGTACTGGCGACGTCCGCGCTCCCGGTCTGCGAGCGAGGCGGGCAGGTCGAACATGGCGGTGAGGATCTCGACAATCCTGGCCGCTCCCATGTGGTCCTCGTCGAGCTGCATGTACTGCGGCAGGTGGGCCATCAGGCTGGTCGTCGGGATCTCGCCCTGGGTCACGAGATCGGCGACCATATTCACGATCGAAGTCGGGCCCTGGTACGTGCTCCTGCGCTGCGACACCAGTCCGGCTGCCTTGGCCGCCTGATCGTCGTTCATTGTCCCCGTTACCAGCAGCGGCCTCGTGTGCGGCACGGAATCGTACATGCCTCCGATCCTGCAGTACTCCCGCACGTCGAAGTGCGAAAGCACGTCGGAGATCGAGCGACAGTACACTTCACCGAACGCGTGCGGCTCTCTTATGTGCAGGAATATGTAGTCGCGGTCGGTGGCGTCGTCGTGCGCATGGTGGATGATCGTATTGGGAGTGGTGAAGACCCGCTGACCGTTGACCGTTCTCATACGTGGCCGGTACCTGGTGAAGTCGAAGAACTTCCCAGGCTCTACAAGCCTGCCCAACTCCTGCGCTCCAAGGTGGCGCTGGAGGATGTTGAGCGAGAGCGTTCCGACCCTGCCCACGTCTATCCACGGCCTGAGCATGGCGATCGCAATTGGACGCCTCAACTCCGGCACAGGGTCTCTGAGTTCGAATTCACCTATTCTCATTACTCTATCGTGCCAAAATCGATCCGATTCCGCAAGTCCGGCCAGTGTCTGTCGGGTGTCTGAAGAATCGTCTGGTCAACCAGTTAGGTGCTCACTCTCCCCCGATGGGTTCACGGGAGTAGGTGTTTCGCAACCGTCATTCGAGGCCGAATCTAGTTGCCGCCGGGGCCGGTTACGGCAGCGCGCTCAGTGTCGTATGTTGTAGGCGTACAGCTTGTCGTCACGATCGTCCGCCACCCACATGGCGGCCCCATCCGACCAGATGCCGGTGGAATCGTCGTTGCCAGCGGCGTCAAGCGTGTCGAAGTCCCTGTCACGGTCGCCGCTCCTGTCCGACATCCTGTAGGCGTACAGCTTGGTGCCACGATCGTCCGCCACCCATATGGTGGTCCCGTCCGACCAGATGCCGAGGGGATGCCTGTTGCCGGCGGTGTACAGGGTGTCGAAGTCCCTGCCGGGGTCGCGGCTCCTGTCCGACATCCTGTAGGCGTACAGCCTGGCGTCACGATCGTCCGCCACCCACATGGTGGTCCCGTCCGACCAGATGCTACGGGGATCGTCGTTGCCCGTGGCGTCCAGCGTGTCAAAGTCCCTGGCGTGGTCGCGGCTCCTGTCCGACATCCTGTAGGCGTACAGCTTGTTGTCTTCCCAGTCTGCCACCCACATGGTGGTCCCGTCCGACCAGATGCCTTGAGGATTGTCGTTGACGGCGTCGGACAGCGTGTCGTCAACACCCTTCGCCACCCATACGG